>UQVT01000051.1 GCA_900544465.1 uncultured Collinsella sp.
ATGGGGTTGACGGTGAAGGACGGCAAAATCGAGCTCCTGTAGGGAAGCCTAGCCGGTTGAGTGGGTAAAATGCCTCCAACGTGTAACTCGACTCGGAGGAATTCGCATGCCTTATTACTATGGATACGGCTTTGGCATCGACCCGCTGTACCTGCTGGTTGTTCTTGTCTGCACGGTGCTTGGCCTTGCCGCGCAGAGCTATATCAACTCGACGTACAGGACGTGGTCCAAGGTGCGCTCGGACGGCGACACGGGTGCCACGGTCGCTCGTCGCATGCTCGATGCCAACGGTTGCAACGCCGTGGGTATCAAGGGCGTTGCCGGCGAGCTCACCGATCATTACAACCCGCAGGACAACAACCTGTATCTGTCGGATGCCAACCGTTCGGGCGGGTCGGTTGCAAGCGTTGCCGTGGCCTGTCACGAGGCGGGCCATGCTGCCCAGCGTCAAAGTGGTTATGCCATGATGAAGGTACGTACCGCTTTGGTTCCCGTCGTCAACTTTACCCAGAACACCTGGACGATCGTGCTGCTCATGGGCCTGTTCATGAACATCGCGGGGCTCACGACCCTCGCGCTGGTCTTCTTCTCGTTTAGCGTGCTGTTCCAGCTGGTTACGCTGCCGGTCGAGATCGATGCCAGCCGACGCGCCGTGGCGTATATCGAGCAGTCGGGCATGAGCTCCAAGCAGGTCAACGGTGCCAAGAAGGTCCTGACGGCGGCCGCGCTCACCTACGTGGCGGCGGCGCTCACCTCGATTATTCAGCTGCTCTACCTGATGGCTCGCTACAACAGAAACTCCAACCGATAACAAGTTGGCTTGACAGGCGCCGCGGAGATTCTTGTCCCCGCGGCGCTGTACTATGTGTTGGACTTGAATCTGCGCAGGGTCGAAGCCCTTGTGCTCGATGACGAAAGGGGGCTGCGTGGCAGGCTGGAATCTGACCGGCAATACCGTTTCCGCCGAGTTCGACGGATCGGACGAGCAGGAGCGCAAAGAGCTCAGCGTGAGCCAAGCGGTGGAGATCGCCGCCGGCGCGCTCGATGCCATTCCGCAGTTGAGCGTTTTGGGTGAGGTCACGGGTTTTCGTGGTCCCAATGCCCGAAGCGGCCACTGCTACTTCCAGATTAAGGACGACTCGGCGGCCGTCGACTGCATCATCTGGAAGGGCGCCTACCTTAAGCGCACCTTCGATCTGCGCGACGGCATGCAGGTAAGCTTTAAGGGCAGCTTCAATCTCTACAAGCCTACGGGTCGCATGAGCTTTGTCGCTCGCTCATTCTCGCTGGCGGGGGAGGGCCTGCTGCGTCAACAAGTGGCGCAACTGGCCGAAAAGCTCCGCCGCGAGGGCCTGATGGACGAAGCGCGCAAGCGCCGTATCCCGGTGTTCTGCTCACGCGTGGCGGTCGTCACCTCGCTTTCGGGCGCCGTGATCGACGACGTCAAGCGTACGCTGCGCCGTCGCAACCCGCTCGTCGAGCTTGTCTGCGTGGGCGCAAAGGTCCAGGGCGAGGGCGCGCCGGCAGAGCTTATTGAAGGCTTGCGCCGCGCCGCTGCCATTACGCCGGCGCCCGATTGCATTTTGCTTGTCCGTGGCGGCGGCTCCTTCGAGGACCTCATGACCTTTAACGACGAGGAGCTTGCCCGTGCGGTGGCGGCTTGCCCCGTGCCCGTGGTGACCGGCATTGGCCATGAGCCCGATACCTCGATTTGCGACATGGTGAGCGACCGTCGCGCCTCCACGCCAACGGCAGCGGCAGAATCGGTGGCGCCGGCTATGACGGAGTTGGCCGACGTGCTCGAGACGCGCCATCAACGTCTGGGTGCCGCGATGGCTTCGATGATCGGGTCGGATCAGGTCGATCTGGAAATGCTCGACCAGCGCGGTCGTCGTGCCTGGGACACCTATACGGCTCGTTTGGTTGACGCGCTCGATGCGGCCGCGTGCCGCCCGTGCCTCAACGATCCAACGTTTATGGTCGAGCGTCGCGAGTCCGAGCTTGCGCTGACTGCCGATCGACTGTCGGGCGCCATAACGCGTTCGGTTGGGGCCTTCCGCTCCAACTTCGAGCGTCTGCCCGAGCGCTTGATCGCAAGCACCTCGGGGCTCGATGGCAAACGCCATGCGCTCACGCTTGCGAGTTCCCGTCTGGAGCATCAGGGGCGCACAATGCTCAACAAGTCAGCTTCCGACTTGGGCCGTGCAGCGGCTTCGCTCGATGCCCTGTCGCCGCTCAAGGTACTTGCCCGCGGCTATTCCATCGCGTACAGCGATGATGGTGTGGCTACGAGCGCCAAGAGCTTTAAGCCCGGCGATGCCATCCGCGTGCGTATGGCAGACGGCAACGTGGCTGCAACGGTCGATACGGTCGAGTAACCCGCGTTTCATAGCGATAAACCTTTAGGAAAGGAAACAGATATGGCAGAGAAGACCCCGGTCGAGCAGCTTACGTACAAGCAGGCCTCGCAGGAGCTGGAGCTCATCATCCGCAGCCTGGAGTCGGGCGATATGGAGCTCGAGGAGTCGCTCGAGAGCTATACCCGCGGCGTCGAGCTCCTCAAGAGCCTGCGCACCCGCCTGTCCGATGCCGAGCAGAAGGTCTCGGTGCTTCTTAAGGACGTCGACGGCAACGACGTGCTCGCCGACGGCGAAGCCGCCAACACCGACGACAACCTCTCGTTCTAACCATCCCACAGCCCACTTTGGGGTAGTCTTTTTGGGACGGGGCTTTTTTGACTACCCTTTGGCGACGGCTCGCCGAGCACTTGCTTTTGCGAAAAAGTAGTCAAAAAAGCCCCGTCCCAAAAAGACTACCTTGGTCTGTAAGAAAGGAACCAGCCATGTGTGATTGCATCTTCTGTAAAATCGCCAACCACGAGATCCCCTCGACTGTTGTCTACGAGGACGACCAGGTCATCGCCTTCGACGACCTCAACCCCCAGGCGCCGGTCCACACGCTCGTGATCCCCAAGAAGCACTACAGCGACATCGCCGACAACGTGCCTGCCGAGACCATGGGCGCCATGGCCCATGCCATCCAGGAGGTCGCTAAGGCCAAGGGCCTGGAGGACGGTTTCCGCGTCATCTCCAACAAGGGCGTCAACGCCGGTCAGACCGTCATGCACTTCCACATGCACGTCCTCGGCGGCAAGAACCTGGGCGAGAACCTCATCTGAGGACGCACAGCCCGTCGCCTTGGCTGCCTTTGGAGTAACCTATGCTGCTTTCTCAACTCGAATACCTTCAAGCGGTAGCGAACTACGGCGGCGTGCGCAAAGCGGCTCGCGCCGTTCACGTGAGCCCACAGGCCGTTTCGTCGGCAATCAAAAAGTTGGAATCTGAGTATCAGATTGTTTTGCTCGACCGATCGGCGGGGGAGGCTGTTTTGTCTCCGGCGGGCAGAGAATTTGCGTGTCGTGCACGCGTGATCCTGGCACAAGTCGACGATCTCAAAAAGTACGCTCAATCGGGGAACGGCGGCGTTTCGCCCGACGGCCACTTCCGTCTTTACGCCCCCTGTCTTCACGGGCGGGGGCGTCTTTTTTCCGAAAACTGGTACGACTCGTTTGAAAGCTCGCACCCCCAGATTCACCTTGATGTTTGGCATCAGCCAACGGCCACATGCTTTGAGTCGCTTATGCTTGGAATTTCGGACGCGGCCATCTCATTTGAGGAACCAAGGGACAGCGTCCTTTCTTCGAAATACTTGGGTGAAAAGGAGCTCAAGGTTCTTTCGTGTCCAGCGGGTCATCAATCTGTGGGCGCCATGACCATTCGCGAGCTACTGAGCGGCAGGCTCGCTGTTCCCATTAATTTGTCACCCTGTCTCAATGCGATTAACCAATGCCCTGAAGCCCAGCTTGTCAATTTTCGCTTCCGTGATGTTGAATACGGAAGCAGGGCTCAGGCTGAGTTTCTTCAAGCCGGGGGATTGATATTGAGTTTGTCTGGGTCCTCTCTCGCATCGGATGGATCAGAAGTGAGTGAGTGCTCCATTGAAGCCTCGCATGACGTGGCCTTGCCCATCTATTTTTGCTATCGACAAAATGCCTGGACCGATCGACACCAGACGGTTTTTCTGCACCTATTGCGTCATCTTGCTTCGTGAAATTAATTGGCTTCGAGACGTCAAGTGATTATTGACGCCTTGTAACACATAGCTGACAGCTTTGCCCTCATGCTTTTCCAAGATTCTGATTTAGATTGCTGGCTCTTGGAGGGCGGAGCATGAAAAACCGTACGGTTTTGCTTTATATGACGTTCGTTTTTCTGTCGAACTTCAGCACCATTTTGTATTTTCTGACGGTTTATCTTGAATTCGTCGGATTCTCGATGGTAGCGATTTCTAGCATGATGATTGCATACCAAGTGAGTAAGTTCATTCTTGAGGTTCCTACTGGTTATATTGCTGACAGGTTTGGACGAAAGACAAGCGGTCTCGTTGGCGTCGTGGGAATGCTTGGATACTACGCCGCCCTACTTTTCGCCCGTTCTCCTCTGCTTTTAATCGGCGCGTTTGCTCTCAAAGGATTTGCAGTTGCATGTGTGAGCGGATCCATAGAAGCGATCTACATTGACAGCGTCTCTCAGGACCAGCTCGTAAGACTTAATGTCGTTGAGCGATTTGTTTTCTATGCCTCTTATGCCATCTCCGCTTGCGTGGGCGGTTTCATTTCGTCTGTCGGTGCATATCTCATTGGTCTTTCGGCAGATATCATCGCAATGGTGTTGACGTTGGTTGTCGTTGTCTGCATTCCTGAGATGCGAAGAGAGGGCGCTGCGGCGACACCTGAACGTGGAATTAGCCCGAAGATGATCGGTGCCGCTATTGCGTGTAATGGTATTCTTCGTTCGGCGTTCATCATGGACTGTTCTCAGGCATTTGCTTTTGTTGCTCTGGAAGACTTTTTCTCACTGCTGCTTGCGGGTCGCGGAATGAATGCCGTCGCTTCGGGTGTGATCATTGCGGTCCAGCTTCTTGCCTCGGCCTCCATGGGGCTTATTGTGCCCAGTGTGATTGCTCATGTCGACAAGGGCCGTTTTGCGCGTATTTGCGGCATCGTGCGCCTTTCCCTGGCTGCTCTGTTTTTGATTCCCTTTACTCCGGTCTATTTGCTGCCCGTGTTCTATGTACTGCAGACGGTCGCGTACTCGTTATTTGCTCCAATTAAATACTCAATTTTTCAAAATGCTGTCGATTCTTCGATGCGCTGTTCACTGATTTCGGTCCAAAGCCAGATGGTGGCGGTGGGTGCCATCCTTTTCTATCTGTTCAATGCTGCGTTGAGCAGCATCGCGGGCATTCGAGTCGTATTGCTTGTTGCGCTCGGCTTGTTGCGCTCGGGATTTCTTCCCTGGTGTATATCCCCGCGCTATTTCGTCTTACAAGTCAAAGGCCATGAGTATTTAGGCACCGATAACTTATATATCAACGCAATAAACCCGAGCGCGAGGGCGTTTGGGTTTATTATTGAGGCGTATGTAACCTGGCGGCGCCACACCGCCTGTTAGTAGGGAGACACATGAACGTTCTGGTCGTCAACGCGGGATCTTCGACCCTTAAGTATCAGGTCATCGACACCAAGTCCCATAAGGTGTCCGCAAAGGGCTCCTGCGAGCGCGTCTGCTTTACCGGTGGTACCTTCACCCATGCTGCCAATGGCTCCAAGAAGGTGACCGAGAACATCGAGTTCCCCGACCACAAGGTCGCCATCGAGGTCGTCCTGAAGGACCTTGAGGCCAACGGCGTCAAGATCGAGGGCATCGGCCACCGTATCGTTCAGGGCGGTTGGTACTTTGGTGATTCCTCCCTCGTCGACGAGGACGTCCTCGCCAAGATTCGCGAGGTCGCCCCGCTGGCGCCGCTGCACAACAACCCCGAGGCCAACGTTATCGAGTACTGCCTGGAGCAGTATCCCGATCTGCCCAACGTCACGGTCTACGACACCGCTTTCCACTTCAACATGCCCGAGGTCGCCAAGACCTACGCCCTTCCCAAGGATGTTTGCGACAAGCTGCACATCCGTAAGTACGGCGCCCACGGCACCAGCTATCGCTACATCTCCAAGAAGGTCGCCGAGATGACCAACGGCGAGGCCCGCAAGGTCGTCGTGTGCCATATCGGCTCCGGCGCTTCCCTGTGCGCCATCGAGGACGGCAAGTGCATGGACACCACCATGGGCTTGACGCCGCTCGACGGCGTCATGATGGGCACCCGCTGCGGCTCCATCGACCCGGCTACCGTGTGCTACCTGCAGCGCGAGGGTGGCTACACCTTCGACGAGGTCGACGAGATGATGAACAAGAAGTCTGGCCTTTTGGCTGTGACCGGTGGCAAGACCAACGACTGCCGCAACGTTGAGGAGCTCGCCGCTGCTGGTGACCCCGAGGCTCAGCTCGCCTTCGATATGTTCGTCTACAAGATTGCCGCTAAGGCCGCCGAGATGGCCACCTCCATGTGCGGCATGGACACCCTGGTCTTTACCGCCGGCATCGGCGAGCACGCTCCGGCCGTTCGCGCTGGCGTGGCCGATCGTCTGGCCTTTATGGGCGTCAAGATGGATCACGCCCGTAATGCCCTGCGTGGCGACGGCGCTTGGTGCCTGTCCGCCAAGGATTCCAAGGTCAAGATTTTCGTCATCCCTACGGACGAGGAGTTCATGATCGCTTCCGACGTCGAGCGCATCGTCAACGGCAAGTAATTGCAAGAGGGGAGGGGCTGGACGACCGAGCGCCGTTCAGCCCCTCTTTTGCGCTCGTTGGGCGATATGCTGATATCTATTTATCAAGATATGATAACTTCTTATTAAAATGCGGCCGCCTTAAGGGGCCTGCGTCGACCGTATTGCACTGCGAAGGAGTCTCATGAACGTACTTGTTGTCAACGCCGGCAGCTCAAGCCTTAAATATCAGCTTTTGGATACCGATACCCGCAAGGTTTTCGCCAAGGGCAACTGCGAGCGTATCGGATCGGACATGGGCATCTTTGGCCACTCCGAGAACGGTGGCGCTAAGCAGACCGAGGAGGTCCCTTTCCCCGATCATCGCTCTGCTATCGCTCGCGTGCTCGAGGAGCTCGAGAAGACCGACTTTACGATTGATGGCATTGGGCATCGTATCGTTCAGGGCGGCTGGCACTTCGATGATTCCGCGGTCGTCGACGATGAGGTCATGGCTAAGATCCTTGAGGTGGCCCCGCTCGCTCCGCTGCACAATTACGGCGAGGCCGCAGCAATCGAATATTGCCGCGAGAAGTATCCGGAGCTGCCCAACGTGGCCGTCTTCGACACCTCGTTCCACATGACCATGCCCGAGGTCGCCTACACCTACGCGCTGCCCAAGGACGTGTGCGACAAGTACCACGTGCGCAAGTACGGCGCACACGGTACGAGCCACCGCTACGAGTGGATGATGGCCAAGGAGATCCTGGGCTCGCGCTGCCACCGCCTGCTTTCGTGCCATCTGGGCAACGGTGCTTCGCTTGCCGCCATTGAGGACGGCGTGTGCCGCGACACCACGATGGGCCTCACGCCGCTTGACGGCCTGATGATGGGCACTCGCTGTGGTTCCATTGACCCGGCTACCGTGTGCTACCTTCAGCGCGAGGGCGGCTACAGCTATCAGGAAGTTGATGACATGATGAACAAGCAGTCTGGTCTGCTTGCCATCTCGGGCATCTCCAACGACGCCCGCGACATCCGTACACGCGCCTCCGAGGGCGACGAGCGCTGCCTGCTCGCCTTCGATATGTTCGCCTACAAGGCCATGCAGCAGGCCGGCTCCATGATCGCTTCCATGGCGGGCGTGGACACCATCACCTTTACCGCCGGCATCGGCGAGAACGACTGGTCGATTCGCAAGGCCTTCTGCGACTGCTTTGAGTGGCTGGGCGTGCGCATCGACAATAACAAGAACCGCGAGGCCGTGGGCAACGGCCCGCAGGTCATCAGCGCCGCCGGTTCCGCCGTCACGGTCATGGTCATCCCCACCGACGAGGAATACATGATCGCCCACGACGTCGAGCGTCTGACCGGTAGCAACTAGCGCATTCGTCTGCAATTGAGAGAAAGGCCTCCAGAGCAACGAGCTCCGGAGGCCTTATTTGATGGACGAGACGAGCGGGGCGGAAACTCCATCCCACAATCAGCCTCCAAACCGGGACACATTTTCCGGAAGGCCAGAAATCGGAACGCAGTCTATCTTATGGCTCCAAAGTGGTCATTACCTGCAACGCATACGCTCTCAGCAACGTCGCCCATCCATCCAAATTCTCAGCCCCAGCTCGTAGCCAAGCCGCCGTCCACCCCAGATTCCCTGAATGCCACGTGATAGTAGAAGGCCGCACAGGTTAACCCCTGAAAACATTCCGCAGACCAGAAACGCCCCCGTTCGTAGCTCCGAAGGAGCAGAACGGGGGCGTTTCATTGGTCGAGGACGTTTTCAGGGGTTAACCTGTGCGGCCTTCGGGCGAGTACGTCCGCTACTCAGCCATCTGAGCCTGGACGGCGGTGATGGCTACGACACCCACGATGTCGTCGGCAGAGCAGCCGCGCGAAAGGTCGTTGACCGGCTTGGCGATGCCCTGCAGGATGGGGCCGTAAGCGTCGGCGCCGGCGAAGCGCTGGACCAGCTTGTAGCCGATGTTGCCTGCCTCGAGGTCGGGGAACACGAGCACGTTGGCCTTACCGGCGACGGAGGAGCCGGGAGCCTTGAGCTGGGCGACGGTGGGGACGATAGCGGCATCGAGCTGCAGGTCGCCGTCGATGGCGAGCTCGGGAGCCTTCTCCTTGCAGAACTTCACGGCCTCCTGGACCTTCTTGGCGACCTCGCCACCGGCGGAGCCCATGGTGGAGTAGGAAAGCATGGCCACGTGCGGCTCAACATTGCCCATGAAAGTGGACCAAGAGTGAGCGGAGGCGATGGCGATCTCGGAGAGCTCGTCAGAAGACGGATTAATGTTGAGGCCACAGTCGGCGAAGATCAGCGTGCCGTCGGTACCGAACTGCGGGGTGTCGGTGCACATCACGAAGAAGGCCGAGACCAGCTTGGTGCCCGGGGCGGTCTTGAGGATCTGCAGTGCGGGGCGCAGGGTGTCGGCGGTGGAGTGGCAGGCACCGGAGACCAGGCCGTCGGCGTCGCCCATCTTGACCATCATGGTGCCAAAATAGGTGGCGTCCATCACCTGGGCGCGAGCCTGCTCGATGGTGACACCCTTCTTGGCGCGGAGCTCGGCAAACTTCTGCGCGTACTCCTCGTGCTTCTCGGCATTGCGCGGGTCGATGACGGTAGCGCCGGGAACGTCGATCTCGTCGGGGTTGCCCAGGATGACGAGCTTTGCCAGGCCCTCCTCGATGATTTTGTTTGCCGCGACGATGGTACGCGGATCCTCGCCCTCGGGCAGGACAATGGTCTTAAGGTCGGCCTTGGCGGCAGACTTCATACGGTTTAGGAAATCGCTCATGTTACTCCTTACAAGCGTTTTGCTAAGCTCCAGGCCCTCGGCTGTACACGAATAAACCCGCTGCTAGCGGGTTTACCTTTCAATTATGTACGCCGCGGTGCTTGAGCTTTCCTTGTGTGGCAAGCTCATTATAGGACGCATTAGCGCTATAATCGCTCTGATAAATATGTCTCGACGTATGTTCGAGAAAAAGCCCAGTTAAAAAGCGTGTGGCTTTTGACAAGGAGTATCGATGCAGATTACCTCAGGCCTGCCTGAAGGCTTTAATGCCGGTGCGTACGACATGATCGTTGTCGGCGCCGGATATGCCGGTGCCGTTTGTGCCCGCCGTCTTGCCGAAACCATCGGCTATCGTGTTGCCGTTTTGGAGCGCCGTAGCCACATTGCCGGCAATGCCTTCGACTGCACTGACGAGGCCGGGATCCTGGTCCACGAGTATGGTCCGCACATCTACCATACCTTTAACGAGCGCGTCCACAATTTCCTGTCGCGCTTTACCAAGTGGACGGACTACCAGCACAAGGTGCTCGCCAACATCAACGGCACCCTTATGCCCGTGCCCTTTAACCATGCGAGCCTCAAGCTCGCCTTTGGCGATGAGCGCGGCGAGGAGCTGTATCAGAAGCTCGTGGAGACCTTTGGCAAGGACGTCAAGGTGCCCATCATGGAGCTGCGCAAGAAGAACGACCCGGATCTTGCCGAGGTCGCCGATTACGTCTACGAGAACGTCTTTTTGCATTACACCATGAAGCAGTGGGGCCAGACACCCGATCAGATCGACCCCTCGATTACCGGCCGCGTTCCCGTCTTTGTGGGCGATGACGATCGCTACTTCCCGCAGGCTCCTTTCCAGGGCATGCCGCAGGACGGCTATACCGCGCTGTTCGAGCATATGCTCGATCACGATCTGATTGATGTGTTCTGCGACGTGGACGCCCGCGACCTCTTCGAGATAGACGAGACCACCGTCAAGATCGACGGCAAGGTCTATGGTGGTGAGATCGTCTACACCGGTCCGCTCGACGAGCTGTTCAACCTCGACCTGGGCGCGCTGCCGTACCGCACGCTCGATATGAAGTTCGAGACGCTCGATATGGACCAGTTCCAGCCCGTGGGCACCGTCAACTACACTACGAGCGAGGACTACACGCGTATCACCGAGTTCAAGAACATGACCGGCCAGGTCCTGCCCGGCAAGACCACCATCATGAAAGAGTACTCCAAGGCCTATACGCCCGGCTCGGGCGAGACGCCGTACTACGCTATCCTGGAGCCCGAGAACCGTGAGCTCTACGAGCGCTATCTCGAGCGCGTCCAGAACCTGACGAACTTCCACCCGGTGGGTCGTCTGGCCGAGTATCGTTACTACGATATGGACGCCGTGACCAATTCCGCCCTCGATCTTTCGGATGAGATTATCGCCTGCCATGCATAAAGTCATAACATTCGGTATTCCCTCGTATAACGCCGCCAAGGACATGGACCATTGCATCACCTCCATCTTGGAGGGGAGCAATTACGCCACCGATATCGAGATTATCGT
>UQVT01000052.1 GCA_900544465.1 uncultured Collinsella sp.
TCGATGTCGCTCGCCACGCGCAGCACGGGCTTGAGCGGCTGACCGATCTCATCTTGCGGCACCTCGAAGGGATCGGCCGTGACCAGGCCAATCTCGGTTCCGCGCTCGGTGGAGCAGATAGCGTAATCGGCCTCGAGGATATCCAGATCCTGCGGATCGAACCACAGGTCGCGCGAGGCGTAGGTAAACTTAACGGGTACGACTAACGGCATTTCAGTGCCTTCCTGATATCGAACAGCATGACCTCGATGGCCAGCTGGGGAGTAACGTTTCTAGCGATGTTGCGTTCGGCGGTTGCGACTGCCTCGAGCGCCCGCGTGGCGCCCGCAACATTCGTCGCGGCGGCAAGCCGACCGATCGTGTCGCGCACGTCTTCGTTCACCACGTCAGCCGCCTCGTCCTGAAGTGTCAGCAGCACGTCGCGCATGAGCGTCCGCGCGCTCGCCAGCGCTTCCATGATACCCGAACGCTCGCGCGCGTTGAGTTCGCGCTTGTTGCGGTCCTCAAGCTGCTTCAATGCTCCACGCGACAGGTAGTCGGCGTTTTGCTCGAGCACCTTTTCCTGTGTGGACTTGACCTCGGCGAGCGGCGCCTTAACGGCGACGATGAGCGACTTGGCGCGGCTGAGCACGTCGGCCTCGTCGGCGGCGATGAGCGAATCGATGGCGCGAACCATCTGGCGGCGAGCATCCTGACGCTCGGCGCTCTTGAGGAACTCGATGCCACGCGTGG
This sequence comes from uncultured Collinsella sp., assembly GCA_900544465.1. Lineage (GTDB taxonomy): Bacteria > Actinomycetota > Coriobacteriia > Coriobacteriales > Coriobacteriaceae > Collinsella. The sequence continues at coordinate 733 of UQVT01000052.1, forward strand.
GGCTTCCCGCCACGGCGACGGCCATGCGACAACGCGCGATATCCTGACCGGTGGCGCGGCTCACGGCCTGCGCGGCGACGGCGGGCGACACCAGCCGAAACGGCACGCACTGGCAGCGGCTCACGATTGTGGGCAACATCACGTCTGCCGAGGTGCCCAGCAAGATAAACATAACGCCCTCGGGCGGCTCCTCGAGTGTTTTGAGCAGTGCGTTGGCGGTGTTGGCGCGCAGCTGCTCGGCACGGTCGATGATGTAGACCTTTGCCTTGGCGCGGATGGGCGCCAGCGGCACGTCATCGAGCAGCTCGCGGGTCTGGGCAATGAGGTAACCCGTGGCGCTCTCGGGCGTGTAATAGTGCACGTCGGGATGCGTATGCCGAGCAACGCGCACGCAGCTGTCGCATGCGCCGCAGCCGTCCTGCTCGCACAGGAAGGCTTGGGCGAGCGCCCACGCGGCGTCGAGCTTGCCCGCGCCGGGCGCGCCCAAAAACAGGTAGGCGTGCGACGCGCGACCGCTAGCGACGGCATTGGTCAAAAAGTCGCGCACGCGCTCTTGGGTGTCGAGCTTGGCCAGCAGGCTTGCCTGAGCGGGGGCCATGTTACTCGGCCTCCTTGGCAAGCGCGGCGGCGACGGCTTCCCGCGGAATGTCGAGACCGTACGCGCGAACCTGCTCGACCGTCTTCTCGAAGACTTCCTCGACGGTCGTAGTGGCGTCGATGAGCTTTACGCGGTTTGGCTCCTCGGCAGCAATTGCGCAAAACCCCTCGTAGACACGCTCTTGGAAGGCCATGCCTTTTGCCTCCATGCGATCTGCCGCGCCACGGGCTGCCATGCGCAGCGCCGCCTGCTCGGGCGTGATGTGATAGACGAGCGTGAGCGCCGGGTGCGTACCCGCGACGGCCAGGTTGTTGGCGTCGCGTACTATCTGGCGATCGAGGCCATCGGCAAACGCCTGGTAGCAGGTCGTGGAATCGTAGAAGCGATCGCACAGGACCACCTTGCCGGCCGCAAGGGCGGGGGCTATGACCTCGTGCACCAACTGGGCGCGCGCCGCCTCGTAGAGCAGCAACTCGCAGGTGTCTCCCATCGCCGTGTTGGCGGGGTCGAGCAGCAAAGCGCGAATCTTTTCGCTGATGGCGGTGCCGCCCGGCTCGCGCAGGCTCACAACCTGGTAGCCAGCGAGTTCGAGCGCGCGGGCAAGCAGGCGCGCCTGCGTGGACTTGCCGGCGCCGTCGACGCCCTCGAGCGTGATAAAGCTATGTTGAGCAGGCTCAAAAGCCATGGGCGCAGCCCCTTCCTACAAGGCGCGTAAATGCGAGTTATAGCAACCAAGCCATGATACCCCAGTGCTCGGCGCGTCCCCAATGGCTAAAGGTGCCTTTCCAAAGTTGCGGTGAAATAGGGGCTGATTGAAGCTCTGAGACCGCCAAACAGTCCCTATTTCACCGCAACATATGATGGGGAGTTTTGGACGCTGGGTATAATCGTCGTATTGCATTGAAATGTGGCGAAAGGAGTGGCAATGTCTCGGTATTGCGCCTCGTGCGGCAAGCTTCTTGCAGATAATGCCAAGTTCTGCACCTCGTGCGGTGCATCCGTTGAGCAAACAACCGCGAGCGATAGGCAGCCCGCTTTTGAGCAGACCGGCTCCCTTGATACGCCGCAAGCCAAGGCGGACGACCCCTTCGCCTACCGCCCCGACCCCGCCGCAGGCCCCGCGGCCGTCGAGACCACGCAGCGCATACCCGTCGCGAGCGGCTCGCCCCAACAGCAGCCGGCTCCCGCATACGCGCCCGCTTCGCCACAGACCCCCGCTCCCAAAAAAAGCGGCACCGGGCCGCTTATCGCCGTTATCGTTGTGCTGGTGGCGATCATCATCGCCCTGGTCTTTTTCTTTGTGATCAAGCCTTTCGACAACGCCGCCACGCAGACGACTGCCGAGGTAGCTAAGCTGCACCATGACGTCGATGACGATGACCTAAAGCCTCTCGGCGATCCCAACAGCCTGTACGACGATGATGACGATGACGACGAGGATGGCGGCGAAGCAACGCTCTCCGAGCAGAACCTCTACCGCCGACTGAGCGAATACTACGACTTGCTCGAAGACCTCGACAACTACGTCCGTGGCTGCGCACAGAACTTCAACGGCAGCTATCTGGAAGAGGATCGAACCACCCGTCAAAATCTCGCCGACGTCGCCGAGCGCACGGAGGACACCATCGAGCAGTATTACGACATCGTCGAGGACCTAGACGTCCCGACGAGCTCCAAGAACTACAGCTCCTGGAAGGACATCATCGCCCTGTACGACGACCTGGATCACCGCATTGACGCAATCTGTGATGCTTGGGAGATCAGCCTGAAATACGCCAAGCCTGCGGACCACAAGAATGAGATCGTGGCGCCGCTGTCGCGCGACAACGTGGCGGGCACCAATGACAATAAGTACCGCCTAGACTTTGAGGAGCGCTATCCCGGCGCCAAGCCTGTCGAGGTGAACTAGCGCTTTGTCGTTCCTGAGCCGGCAGTTAGGGACGTTCCTAAACTGCTGGCAGAAAAGGAACGTCCCTAACTGCCGGTCAAAAAAACGAGCGAGGATCATGGGACCCTCACTCGTTTTTTGGGCACTGTTTCGACTGCGCCGTTACTTGTCGGCGGCTGCTTTCTTGGCAGTCGACTTCTTCGCGGTCGTCTTCTTGGCGGCAGTGGCCTTCTTAGCCGTCGTCTTCTTTGCCGCCGTCGTCTTCTTAGCCGTGCTCGCCTTGGTCGTAGTCTTGCGGCCGCGGGCGGGCTTCTTCTCCTTGGTCGGGCAGTCCATGTTGACGCAGATACGCCACGGACCGCGCGCCGTGTTGACCACCACGATGGGGGCGCCGCACTCGGGACAGGTCTCGCCCGTCGCCTCGAGCTTGCCACGCGCCGGCAGCGGATAGCTCACGCCGCAGTCATCGTAGTTGGTGCAACGGATAAAGCGCTTGCCGCTCTTCTCGCTCTTGTGCGCGATCAGGTCGCCATGGCGTCCGGCCTCGGCACACACCTTGCACTCGCCCACTTTAAGGTCGGGCTCGTAGTTGGTGGGGCACGTCGGGTTCACGCAAATCTCGAAAGCCTTCTGGCGGAACGGCTGACACTTGATGCGCGGCGCACCGCACTCGGGGCACACGGCGGCCTCGCCCTCGAGCGGGCTCACCTTGACGCCGCTCGGCACCGGATAGGTCACGTCGCAGTCGGGCCAGCCCATGCAGCCAATGAAGCTGCCGCGGGTCTTGGCGCTCGTCTTCATAACCAGGTCCTTGCCGCACTTGGGGCAGGTGCCCACGCGCGCATCGGCCGTGACGGCGTCGCTGATGGCGTCGCCGAGCTCCTGCGTATGCTTGAGCAGCTCGTCGAGCACGCCGGCCAGCAGCGCACGCGAGTGCGTCACGACATGCTCTTCGGTGTCCTCGCCGCGCTCGACGCGAGTCATGTCGCCGTCGAGCTCGCTGGTCATATCGGGGCTCGTGATGCGCGGGGCAAACTGCGTCAGCGCGTCGATGATGGCGATGCCCAGCTGGCTCGGCTCAACGGGATCGTTTTTGAGGTAGCGCACGGCGTACAGGCGCTCGATGATGCTCGCGCGCGTGGACTTGGTGCCCAGGCCGCGCTTTTCCATCTCCTGCACGAGCTTGCCCTGGCTGTAGCGCGCGGGCGGCTCGGTCTGCTTGGCCTCAAGCTTAATGTCGAACACGTCGACCGTGTCGCCCTGCTCCAGCGGCGGCATCTGCTCGTCGCGCTTGAGTCCGTACGGGTACGCCTCGCGGAAACCCGGGGTCACGAGCACATCGCCCGAAGCCACGAACGGCTCACCGTTCACGTCGAGCTCGAGCTTGGTATTCTCGATGGTCGCGGGACCCATAAGCGTTGCCAGGAAGCGACGGGCGATGAGGTCGTAGAGCTTGCGCTGGCCGCCGTCGAGCGTGGACGGATCGCCCTCGCCCGTGGGGTAAATAGGCGGGTGGTCGGTGGTTTCGACTTTGCCGCGCGTGGGCTTCATGGGACCGGCGAGCACCTTTTTGCACACAGGCGCCAGCGCCGGGTTGATCTTTGCAAGGTCGCTCACCACGGCGCCCAGATCGAGCGTCGCGGGGTACACGGTGTTGTCGACACGCGGGTAGCTGATAAGACCCGCCATGTAGAGGGACTCGGCGATGCGCATGGTGCGTGCGGGCGAGATGCCCTCGGCCGCTGCGGCAGCCTGCAGCGAGGTGGTCGCAAACGGCGTGGGCGGCTGCTGCTTGCGCGAGCGCTTGGTCACCGCGGCGACGGTTGCCGTCGCAACGCCGTCGACATGGCCGTACGCCGTCTCGGCAGCGTCCTTGTCGGTAAAGCGTGCCGTCTTGTGAGCGATCTTAAAGCGGTCATCCTCGGCAGCACCCTGAGCGGCACCCATGCCGCGAATCTGCCAATAATCCTCGGGCACAAACGCCATGCGCTCGCGCTCGCGCTCAACCACCAGGGCAAGCGTCGGCGTCTGCACGCGGCCGGCAGAGCGCACGTTACCAAAGCCGCCAAACTTGGCAAGCGTCAGGTAACGCGTGAGCACCGCACCCCAGATGAGGTCGATGTGCTGACGGCTCTCGCCGGCGTCGGCCAGGTTCTGGTCGAGCGAGACGAGGTTATCGAAGGCCTGCGTGATCTCGGCCTTGGTAAACGAAGAATACTGGGCGCGGGCGACCGGCAGGTCGGGCGCAACCTCGCGCACCTTGTTGAGGGCGTCCGAACCAATCAGCTCGCCCTCGCGATCGAAGTCCGTGGCGATGATGACGCTGTCGGACTTTTTAGCGAGGTTCTTGAGCGAACGAATGAGTTCTTTCTCGGCCGGCAGCTTAATGACGGGCGCCCAGGTGAGATAGGGCAGGCTCTCGAGCTTCCAGCCCTTGATGGAGATACCGTCGGCAAGAAACGGCTTGCGCTTGGTGTCGTACGGCGGGCGGGCCAAGCCATCGGGCATGTCGGCCGGCAGCATTTCGCCGTCCTCCGTGACCGAATACCAGCCCAGCTTTTTATCGAACAGCACGCTGTCACAAAAATCGGGCGCCAGGATGTGACCGGCAAGGCCGATGGTCACGCACTCCTCGCCCTTCCACTCAAAACGGTAGATGGCGGTGTTGTACACCTTGTCCTTTTTGGGTTTGCCCGTGGACAGACGCTCGGCGATCTGACGCGCGGCGTCGTTTTTCTCGGCGATGATGAGCTTCAAAAGAGGCTCCTATCTCGTGTCTCTGCGGCTACGCCCGCCCGTATGGCGGCCGATTTACGCCCTTGCTTGCTCGATCTGCCCGATGAGCCAATCGCACCAGGCATCCATGCCCTCGCCCTTGCGCGCGCTCACGGCAAACCGCGGCGCCTGCGGATTGAGGTCATCGAGTGTCTTAGTATACCTATCCATATCAAAATCGAAAGCCGGGGCCACGTCGACCTTATTGAGCAGCTGCGCGCCGGCGTGCTGGAAGATGCCCGGGTACTTGATGGGCTTGTCGTCGCCCTCGGGCACCGAGAGAATCATGATGGACAGGTTCTCACCCAGGTCAAAGTCGACCGGGCAGACCAAGTTGCCCACGTTTTCGATAAAGATGACGTCGATGTTCTCCAGACCGACGGCTTGGTCGAAGGCGTCGGCGGCCTCCATGATCATGTTGCCCTCGAGGTGGCACAGGCCGCCCGTGTTGATCTGGATGGCGGGCATGCCGGCTTCCTTCATGGTGATGGCGTCGACATCCGAGGCGATATCGCCCTCGATGACGGCACAGCGCAGGCCGGCCTTGTCGCGCAGGCGCTCGTTGGTGCCCAGGATCGTGGTGGTCTTGCCCGAACCGGGGCTCGACAAGACGTTGATCACATAGGTGTTTGTCTCATTAAATCGCTGACGCAGCTGATCTGCCAGGCGCTCGTTGCGCGACAGAATCGGCGACGCGATATCAATCGTTTTCTCAGCCATACTTAGCGCTCCTTACTTTGGCCCCTTTATACCCCATCACCAGATGGCTAGCGGGCTAATCGTCGGGGGTTTCGATTTCGATACTCGCGATATCGAGCTCGCGGCCGTGCAGTAGGCGCACGTTGGCACCACCACACTGGGGACAGCGACAGTGGAAGCGATCGTGGTCGAAGACCTCGCCGCAGTCCAGGCATTCACTTTGTGGGTGAATCTCCTCAACCGCGAGCTCGCAGCCCCGCGTGAGCGGGTCCTCATCGCGAAATGTCTCCCACGCAAAGTCGAGCGCCTCGCGCACAACTTCGGTCATATCCCCGATACGCAGCGTTACCAAAACGGCGCGCGAGGCCCCCGCCCCACGCGCCGCGCGAATCACTGTATCGAGTATGCCGTTGACAATGCCAACCTCGTGCATACCGATTTACTCCTCGTCGTCCTCATCGTCCGAGAACAGGTCCAGACGGCTCACAAACAAGCCCTCCTTGCCCTCGCGCGCGGTAATGACCACTCGGGCGATGGCGAGCGAAATCTCGTAGAGCGAGAGCAGGGCACCATACATGAGGCCCAGCGTAACGGGCGAGCCGTCGGGCGTAATCACAGCCGAGCCCACAAGCAGGCCCACGTACACGTAGCGCCAGGCGCCGCGGAAGGCCGCGTAGGACACGATGTGGAAGACGGACAGGTAGAAGATGATGAGCGGCAGCTCAAACGCCACGCCAAAGCCGATCATAAAGAGCAGCTCCATGTTGACGTAGTTCTCCAGGTCGGGCAGCGCCGTGGCGACGGCCGAGGTCTCGCCGATAAGCCACTCAAAGCCCGCCGGGATGATGATGAAATAGCAGAAGATGGCGCCCAGGAAGAACAGCACCGTCGAGGCGAGCACCGTGGGCACGACCCATTTGCGCTCGTTGGGACGCAGTGCCGGCAGGAAAAATGCCAGAATCTGCCAGATGATCATGGGCGTGCACATGACCACGGCCATCTTGATGGCCAGCGAGAAGCGCAGGCCAAAGCCGCCGAGCGTGGTGGTGATGTAGAACTTACCGTCCGGCACAAAGGAGCGGATGGGGTCTTCCAGGATGTCGAGCACCACGGGCGTGGCGAAATACAGCACGATGGCGGCGGCAAACACCGACACGACCACGATGGTCAGGCGGCGACGGAGCTCGCCCAGGTGATCGAAGAGCGGCATGCGCGCAGGTCCGATAGGCATTACTCATCGCCTCCCTTCGAGGCGTCGGCGGCAGCGGCGTCGTCCTCGGCCTCGAGCTCGCGGGCGAGCTGGTCGACGACGGCCTTGCGCTTGCGGGGACGACGGGCGTAGAGGTCAGCCGTCGTGGGCTCTGCCGGCTCGGGCTCGGGCTCCGGCTCTGCAGCAGGCTCGGGCTCGACGACAGGCTCGGCGGCAGCGGCAGGCTCGGCACCCTCGGCCTCCTCAGCAGCACCCTCGCCCTCGGCGGCAGCCTCACTCGCGGCCTTCTCGGCAGCAAGACGGGCGCGACGCTCGGCAAAGGTCTCCTTCTTGGCGGGCGCTGCCGCCTCGGCGGCATCCTCGTCCGCATCGGAATCGTCATCGACGGCAGTCTTCTTGGGCTTGACCGGTGCCGAAGCGGCCTCACTTACCGGATCGATAATCTCGGACTGAACAACGGCCGTCATCTTTTCCTGCGTCTCGCGGAACTGACGGATGGCACGGCCGATCGTGCGGCCCATCTGCGGGAGCTTATCCGGGCCAAACAGCAAAAAGCCGAAGACCACGATGATCGCGAGCTCACCCTCTCCAATACCAAACACACATACCTCCAAGGCTCGATGTGAGTCGAGCCCGCACCGCGCCATTCGGCCGGAACTCGTCTATTCATTCGGTCAAGTATAGCGCCCGGACGCCAAAACGTCCGAGCGCATCACAAACATATGCCAAACGGCACGCCCTTTTGGGGGCAAAGATTATGCAGCGGTGATCGAAATCTCCTGGTCGACACCCAACAGCTGGACCACGCGCATCACCGGGGGCTGCACATTGGTGCAGCTAAAGCGCTTGCCGTGGTCGACCGCGTGGTGCGCGGCGCCCACGAGCACGCCAATGCCCGTCGAATCGATGTAGCTCACCTGGGCAAAATCGAGCTCAACGGCCTCAGTGGGCTGCTCGAGCGCCAGGTCGATGGCATTGCGCAGGCTATCGGCGTTAGAGATATCGATCTCGCCGGTTACCTTAATGGTGTAGAGCTCTGGCGTGGGGTTGGTGGAAATACCCAAATCCATGTATACGCTCCTTTACGTATCGAAAGTGCGGATAGTACGGGAAGCCGCGCGTTAGGCGCGCTCGGCACGCGCAAGCTCGGCAGCGACAAGCTTGACGGCCAGCACCAGCACATCGAGCGCGGCCTCCAGGTCCTCGACCGTGGGATAGCTCGGCGCGATGCGGATGTTGGTGTCGCGCGGGTCCTTGCCATAGGGCCAGGTAGCACCGGCCGGCGTGAGCTTGACGCCCAAGTCGGCGCAGAGCGCGGCGACCTTTTGGGCCGAGCCCTCGGGACCATCGAAGCTTACAAAGTAGCCGCCGCGGGGGTGCGTCCAGGTGGCGCAGCCCGTGCCGCCCAAGCCCTCGGTGAGCTTGCGCTCAACGGCCTCAAAGCGCGGGCGCAAAAACTCGGCATGCTTTTTCATGTGCTCCTTGACCGTCTCGATGGTGGGAAGGAAACGCACGTGGCGCAGCTGGTTGAGCTTGTCGGCGCTGATAAGGCCGGCCTTCAGGCGCTTGGAGAACTCGGCGATGACCGCGGGGCTCGCACCGATAAAGCCGATGCCGGCGCCCGGGAAGGTGATCTTGGACGTCGAGGCAAAGGCCACCACGCGGTCCTCGGTGCCCGCCGCACGAGCGAGGTCAAAGATGTTGGCGAGCTCGTCGGTCTCGTCGTACAGGTCGTGCACGCAGTAGGCGTTGTCCCAGAAGATGCGGAAATCGGGCGCGGCCGTGGGCATCTCGACCAGGCGGCGCACAGTGTCCTCGCTAAAGGTGATACCCGTGGGGTTGGAATACTTGGGCACGCACCAGATGCCCTTGATGGAATCGTCGGCGGCAACGAGGCGCTCGATCTCGTCCATATCGGGGCCGTTGTCGGTCATCGCGACGGGGACGTTCTCGATACCCAGATCGGCGGTGATGCCAAAGTGGCGGTCGTAGCCGGGAACGGGACACAGGAACTTGACCTTCTTGCCGTCGTGCGCGGCCTCGTAAGTCTCCCAGGGCTCGCTGCCGCACGAGCCGCAGCGCCAGAACATGCCGGCGATGTCGTGCTCGATCAGCAGGCTCGACGAGCCCAGCACGAGCGTCTGCTCGGCGGGGCAACCCAGGAACTCCCCCGCTAGCTTGCGTGCCGAGGGAATGCCCTCAAAGCAGCCGTAGTTGGAACAGTCGACATTGCCGTCGTGCAGATCGGCATCGGCATTGAGGATATCGAGCATGGGTCGAGAGATGTCCACCTGGGAGGGCGACGGCTTGCCGCGGGCCATGTCGAGCGCCAGGCCCTTGGCCTTGACCTCGGCGACCTCGGCTTTGAGCGCCTCGATGGCGGCATCGAGTTCGGTGGTTTCCATCTTCTGGTAGATCGTCTGCATGGGTGCGACCTTTCACGAAGCGGTACGTTGCAATTCTTCTAAGTATAGACCGCCACCGTCGCAACGTTATGAAGCCGTGATAGATTAAGTCCATCGCAATGAATTACGAATCGCCGCGCATGCCGGCGTGAGGCACCCAAGGAGGCACTATGGAGTACGGATCGTTCCAGGCCGAGGAATTCGGCGACCTGCAGCGCCTGGTCGACGGATTGTTTTACGACCGCCACGTCATCGACCGCCTGGATCTGATCGTACAGGCCGAAATCTTGGACCTGGCGCCCGATCTCATGGAGATCGTCAACCTGCTACCGCCCGGCTATTACGACCGCCAGTCACTTTGCGACCAGCTCAACTCCGCCTTGGCCGCCCACGGCTGGGGCGCCATCTACGGCACCGTGGAATAAACCTAGTCATT
>UQVT01000053.1 GCA_900544465.1 uncultured Collinsella sp.
CCTCCATGGGCATCCACGAGAGCCAGAGCCGCTTTTTCGAGAACACCGTGGGCCGCAGCCGCGCCTTTATGGGACCGCTGCTCGAGGTGCTGCGCCGCCACGCGCCCGAGGTCTACGGCAACGTGGACGAGGACACGCTCTACCGCGCCGTGAACATCGCTCAGCCGTCGCTGATCCGTACCGAGGCCGACGAGCTCACCTACCCGCTGCATATCATGGTGCGTTACGAGATTGAGCGCATGCTGTTTGCCGGCGAGGCCACGGCCAAGGACATCCCCGCGCTTTGGAATCGCTTTATGGACGAGTACCTGGGCATTCCCGTTCCCGACGACACACGCGGCTGCCTGCAAGATACGCACTGGAGCGGCGGCTCGTTTGGCTACTTCCCCACGTATGCGCTGGGTAGCGCCTACGATGCCATGTTTGTGCCGGCCATGTGCCGCGACGGCGTCGACCTTACCGGCGCCTGCGCGAGCGGCGACCTGACACCCGTCCGCGCCTGGCTGGGCGAGCACATTTGGCAGTGGGGCCGCGCCAAGGACGCGCCGGAGCTCATCAAGGGCGCGTGCGGCATGGCGTTCGATGCCCGCTACTACTGCAGCTACCTGCAGGACAAGTTCACCACGCTCTACGAGCTGTAAGGCATAACCGACACGTCAACGCAAAGGGGACGCCGCGGAACCAATCCGCGGCGCCCCCTTTCCACCTAGTTGTTTAAGAACGTCCCCAATGACTACCTTACAGAGCCTCGAGCGCGTTGGCGATGCGCTTCATGGCGGCATCGGCGGATGCTTGGTCGGGCGCCTCGGCCAGCACGCGGATAACCGACTCGGTTCCGCTCTTGCGCACGAGCACGCGGCCCTCGCCTGCCAGCGCAACCTCGGCCTCGGCGATGGCGTTCTGCACGCCCATGTTCTCGAGCGCGGCGTCCTTGTCCGCCACGCGCACGGCCACCTGCGCCTGCGGCAGCAGCTTGCACGGAGCCGTGAGCTGCGAGAGCGTCTCGCGCTCGGCACGAATCACTTCCATCACGCGCAGCGAGGTCATAATGCCGTCGCCCGTGCGCTCGATATCGCCAAAGATCGTATGGCCCGTCTGCTCGCCGCCCAGGCTGTAGCCGCCCTCGCGCATCTTGGCATACACGTGACGGTCGCCCACGCCGCTGGTCACGGCGCTCAGACCGGCAAGCTCCAACGACTTGATCAGGCCAAAGTTGCTGGCAATCGTCGGCACCACGGTACCGCCCGAAAGGCGACCGTGCTTGTTCAGATACACGCCGCACACGTACAGGATCTGGTCGCCGTCTACCACGCGACCGCGCTCATCCACGGCCAGGCAGCGGTCGGCATCGCCATCGTAGGCAAAACCCACGTCCAGGCCCTGCTCCACCACATGGCGCTGCAGACGCTCCATATGCGTGGAGCCGCAGTCGACGTTGATGTTAAAGCCATCGGGCGCGGCATTGATCACGCGCACGTCGGCACCGAGCGCGTCAAACACCGGCTTGGCCACCGAGGAAGCCGAGCCGTTGGCGCAGTCGATACCGATCTTGACGCCCTGCAGCGAAAAGTTCGCACTTGCAATGAGCGAAGCAATGTAGCGGTTGCGGCCCTGCATGTAGTCCACCGTGGCACCGATGTGGTTGCCCGTGGCCAACGGAACTTCGCTCTTGCCATCGATGTAGTCCTCGATGAGCTCCAGTACGTCCTCGTCCATCTTAAAACCGTCGCTATTGACGAGCTTAATGCCGTTATCGCAAAACGGGTTGTGGCTCGCGCTGATCATGATGCCGCAATCGAAGCAGCCCTCCACGGTCTGATGCGCCACGCCCGGCGTCGGGATCACGTGCAGCATATAGGCGTCCGCACCGCTCGCGACCAGACCGCTCACCAGCGCCGCCTCGAACATATAACTCGAGCGACGTGTGTCCTTGCCCACGATAACGCGCGCCTTGCGCTCGCGGTTGGCGCCGTAATACCAGCCCACAAAACGGCCAATCTTATAAGCGTGCTCTACCGTCAGCCCAACGTTGGCCTCGCCGCGAAAGCCGTCGGTGCCAAAGTACTTCATGCGCTCTCCTTACAAAATAGGGGCGAACAGATTGCCTGTCCGCCCCAAAATGGTACTCGATTATCTGCGCTACCAGAAAAACCCTACGCCGACGCGCTGTCGCGAGCCGCCTGGCATGTAGGAGTCTGACGCAGCGTAAGCGGCTTGTCCCCCGCCTCGGCCGACGTGGTCAGCGTATACGTGATCGTCGTCGTCTCGCCAGCATGCAGGTCAACGGTGCCCGAATAGAAGGGGATTCCATGCCACGTAGCGGCGCCGAGACCAAACTGGGTGCCCTCGACGGTCAGATCAGTAATGTTGCCGCCCGTCGGGGCAAACAGTGAGACATTCAGACGCTCGTCGTCACGCGCGGCATCGGGTGCGCTCGCCGCAACGTAGTCGGGCAGCTTGCCAGCCTCCTCCTGCGTCATGATGTTCGTCAGGGTAACGGTGATGCGATAGGAGCACGTGCCGTCACCGTTCTTGATGCCCTGGCCAATCTGCGTATCAGCGTTCAGGTACCAGTCGAGCTTGGAGAAGCTCAGGTTGTTAAAGTAAACGCCGGCAACAGGATCGGCACTCGGGTCATCCGGATTGGGCAGCGAAGCGTCAATGCCCGTCTCTTTGATGGCATTCTGCTCATCATCGTTTCTCATCCACGCGATCAGGCGGCCCTCTTCGGCACCGCGCTCAACGGCGCTGACAAGCTTCGTAACATCGACATCGCCGATACCGCCAAGGATCTTGTCGAAGGCAGCGCTGGCGACGGATGCAAAGATGCCGTCCGACTCCTCGACCGGATAGTTCCAGTACACATCGTGCATGAGGACCTTTGCGGCGTTGGTGCCGTCGACAACCGTTCCGTCGGGCAGCGAGACATTACCGACCAGGCCCAGCAGATACTGCAGGAACACCGGGTCGATACCGATGACGCCATCAACGTCCTGTCCATACTGGGACTTCCACAGCGCGGCGACACGCTGCGAGTTGCGGGGCCAATCAGGCGAATAGGTATTGCCCGAGTTGTACAGGTTACTGTGGTTGCCGAACAGCGCCTCATCCTCTTCGTCGACGCTCTCGACTGCCTCATCCTCGCTGAGTCCAATGCGGGGAACAAACTCGCCAATCGACATCTGGCCGTCGGTGACCGAAATCAGACCCTGCGAACCGCCAAAGCCGCCGCAGGCACGAATCTCGACGTTGTTCATGGCGTACATAAGGTAGTTGCGCGTCTGGCCGTTGGCGCCGAGCATCTGGGGAAGGACGGGGGCAACCTTCTCCGCCGCGTCAACCGCGCCGTTGAGGGTGGCAAAGCCGTCCTTGGCCTTATCGACCAGCTCGGTCACCTGGGAAATATGAGTATCGCCAATGCCCTGGACCTTCTCGTTGGCGCTCTTGAACACCTTCGAGCTGCTGGAAAGCGAATCGGCGACCGCCTGCAGCGCGGACACGTTAATCATGCCGTCCTGGAACAGCTTGCCGGGCGTAGCCTGCGAAAGGTTATCGGCCATGGGAACCAGCGCATCGCTCGAGACATCGGACAGGGCGTCAATCATGGTGCGGGCCGCATTGATATCGCTGCCATACACCGGGATAAACGAAGCCGCCGCCCACAGCGGGCTCGAGGTCTCCGCCTTCATGCTGTTGCAGAGCTCATCGATCTTCTTCGCGTCGTCAGGCAGCGTCGAAAAATCGCCCGACGTGACCTTGTCCTTAAGGCCACCGACGATCTCGACAGCCTCCTTCGCTTCGCTCTTTACGGTCTTTGCCGAGTTAAGCAGCATAAAGCCGCTTGCGCCAAGCGCAACGAGAAGCACCGCGACTACAGCGGCAATAATGGCGCCGGTGTGACGCTTTTTGTGCTCGCCCTTGCGATGGCGATGACGGACCAGACCGTCAGAGGTCGAACTCGACGAAGCGTCGCTACCGTAGTTCAAGCCAAAATCGTAATAATCTTCCTTGGAACCCGAGCCCGCAAACTCGGCACCGCTATCATCCAGGCGGGCGAACGTACCAGTCTCGGAGGCGCCGGTGTAGATCGTGCCAAGGTTACCCGTAAGCCCCGCGCCACCGGCAGAGGGAGTATTGTTGTCGGCCTTGCCGGCATTAACGTTGCCGGCGGCATTCGCGGCGTTGGCAGCACCTGCGTTGTTCGCAGGTACCGAAGGAGCCCCGCTCGGCTGCGACGTGGAGGTTGCACCGCCCGCAAAGACATTCCCTTTTGCACGGCCGGTCTTTTTTGCCTTTTGAGACTGCTCGTACAGAGCGGTAAACATCGCCGTCTCGCCCGGGGACACGCGCTTACCGGAACCGCCCTGTCCAGCGCCGCCCGGCATGCCGGCCTTACCAGCCCCGTTCGGACGCGGCGGAACTGCAGGACGGCCGCTATCGCTGCCCTTAAAGTGATTACCAGCCATAAAGAAATCCTCGCAATTGAGTCGCAATGAAAAAGTCCATAACGTTGCTAGTTTATGGCATTTTGGGCATCGACAGCTAAACTCCAGACACGGACATCAATTGGCGAAAATGTGGCACAACACCTTTTCTGTCTTGGCGGCGGCGTCAACTACACCGTGAGGAACATCATCACGATGATCATGGCAAAGCCGATAAGGTCGGTCGGCAAAAACACCGTGCCCAGCATAACGGCGCTGGTGATGGTCGCCGAAACCGGCTCCACAGTTCCGATGAGGCTCGCGCGCACCGAGCCGATGTCCTTAACGCCCTGCATATAAAGCATGTAAGCAAAAAACGAGCCGATAACCACGAACACCGCGAGCGCCTCGATGCCGGCGGCATCGAGCGCCGGCATATGCGCCCAGGGCTGCACGAAGACACATGAGACCACGCCCGCCGTGAGCATTGCCGAGCCCGTGACGATGGGGCTACCGTATTCGGGCAGGATCTTGGCGGGAATCACCGCCATACACGCGGCGCTGACCGCACACATAAGACCTGCTGCCAGGCCAAGCGGCGAGATATTCAGGCTGGTGGGGTCGCCGCCGGTGGCGATTAAAAAGGTTCCACCCAGAGCCAGGCCAATGCCGATGACTTCGCGAGTACGCGGCATGCGGCGATCGGTCACGCAGGCGTAGCCCATGATGATAACGAGTTGCAGGCACTGGAGCACCGTCGCGGTTCCGGCGTTCGTCAGGCGCACGGCCGAAAGATAGCAAAACTGGTTGAACAGCAGGCCAAAGGCGGTAAAGAGCAGCAGCTGCTTGCGATCGGCGGGTGTGGTCCAGAGCTTAATCAGGCGCTCGCGGTCGCGCGTAACAACCACGGCCATAAAGAGTAGACCGGCGAGAATCTGACGCACGCTCATAAGCCACAAGGTGTCGACGTGGTAGATATCGAACAGAAAGCTCGCGCTGGTGCCCGAGAAGCCCCAAAACGAACCGCCCACCAGCGTAGCCAAGACGCCCATGATCAACTTGCGCGTCGAAGCGCTGTTCAGGCGGTCGCGCCATGCACGGCGGGTGTTGCGGCTGAGCTCGTCGGTGCCCTCGGGCACATCAATGTTCGATATATCGGTCATCGGCACCGAAGCTCCTGCGCCTTCGACCTGCTCGACGCACTCTTTGCTCATTCCACTCCCCCGAAACAGCCTGGAAACAATTCGGCTTACCTTACCACGGCGAAGGCACCAGCCGGAGGCTTGTCCGCTTATCGGTAGGACAATTCCGCAGGCGTCTTTCCATAGCTCGGTACCGCAATGGCCTTGCATTATGCGACAGTCAAATCGCGGCAGCAGGCTCTTTTGAAATGGATATGACAAAGCCCCCGAATTCCACAATGCAAGGGTTGATTTCCGATCTCAGCCGAACACATTGAGCAAATAGGCCGTTCCCGCACCTAGCCGAACGCCCCCGCGGCCCCTCCTGGGGTCCGGGGGCGCCGTTTTCCCAGTTGAAGGAACGGTGGAGATGTGTTTCGATGGGTCCGGTGGCCATGCTCCGCCCGCCGCCCGGCACCTCTTCCCAGACTCAGCCGGACGGTCGGTCCGTCTATTCCGTTTTTCCTCTAGGCTAGGCCAGCGGGGCATCGCCCCTCTCGGCGCGCGCCCGCGCGATGAGCCCCGGCGTCAGGTCGAGCTCGCCGACGGGCACGTCCTCCACGCCGTACGCATCCAGCAGCGCCTCCGCGTCGGCGCCGAGCACCGCCCGGAAGGCGCGGGCGGGCGTCGCGAAGCCGAGCGCGCCGCGCGGCTCGGAGTTCACGTGCGACATCGCCAGCGCCAGGTCGGCCGGGGCCAGCCGGTCGAACCTGAGGCCGCGGCCCTTGGGGGCTGCTCGAAGCAAAAACGAACGATCCCACGGACCTCGCGCGCGCCGTCGAGCTCATCGAGATCGGCGGGGGCATCGACGCGTGTCGTGATCTCGCACTCAAGCTCGCGCAAGAGGCGCAAGACACCAGCCGTGCGCTCGCCGAGAACGGCGTCATTTCGCACAACGCCGCTGACCTGCTCTGCTCCATGGCCGATTTCTTCATCAATCGGAGCGTATAGCGGAGTCGCAAGCGCGTAAACCCTCGAAACCTCCCCCAGCAGTGCATTTTGCTCGCGTTTCCGCAAGATTTCGATTTCAGAATGCACATGTTGGGGAGGTTTTGGATTGCTGTGGCGACCGGCGGTCCGATGTAGCCGCAAAAGGCCCATCAGCCGCCGTACATCCTCGCCGGCCGCCTCAGCTCGCCTTGGCACGCAGGCGACGATACAGCAAGCCGCCCAACGCCACGCACAGCAGTGACACGGCAACGACGACACCAACCACCAGCCAGTTTCCGCTGCCCGCAGCGGATGCCGCGGCCGTCGAAGTCACAATGGAGGGAATGCGCCCAAACGTTGCGATGAGCACCACGGGGGCGAAGCGCATCTTGGTGAGGCCGGCGAAATACGTCAAGAAGTCCTTCGGGGTTCCCGGGATCAAGAAAATCACCAGCATGACCAGCTCGAGTCGCTTCGCATTATTGAGCCACGAAAACTGGTCGAGAAGGCTGCGGTCGAAGAAGAGGCCAACCAGGCTCCAGCCCCATCGACGCGTCGCCCAATAAATCGCCGACGTCGCCAGCCCCGAGGCGACGAGACACAGCGCCGTCCCCTCCCAGAAGCCAAACGCGTAACCACTCGCCAGCTCCACAGGCTCGCCGGGCAAAAAGGCCAAGAAGATCTGAGTGACGTTGATTCCAAGCATGACGAGACGACTTATCACGCTGTGGCCGGCGACGAACGACCGAACCGCCTGAGGGTCTGCAAGCCATGCCAAGATCCCCGGAAGGTATTCCCAGCATGCAGTCGCGAGGATCGCGACCGAGGCTGCAAGCGCCAAAAGCACGCGACGGCGCAGGATTCGACGGCGGGCATCGAGACCATCGTCCTCTGCGACGGCCTCGGCCGACATTGCCGCAGCGGTCGCGAATGAGGGGGCGTTTGCGGTCCGCGCGCCGGCAGAAGAGGCGTCGTCCAGCGCGTCATGAGCGCCCGCGACTCGATTGCGAAGCTCGCTCAAGGCGCTTACGTCAAGACGGCGAGCAGCGCCCCCGCAAGAAACCTGACCGGAATACCCTTCGGCTTCGGGCCGCATCCTCATCATCGCGTTACCTCCTTGTGTACCTGACAAGGACAGTTTCGCAACTTGGTGTCTATGTTTTGTCTACCAGCAATGACAATTCAGTAAGCCTTACGTTGAGGTAAGCCATTCTTAAGGTAAGAGCAGGTAACTGGTTCGCCGACGGTTCGATGAGCCCGGCGACGCCCGCCCGCGTAGCGCGCGAGCCCTCGTCACAATTCCCCTGTTTCGTCCCCATCGCCGCCCATGCTAAACGTCGCCGTCACACGTGCCCCGCCGGTCGAACCATTCCCTAACTCAAGCGCTCCCCCGTGTAAACCGCACAAAATGCTCGACACATTCAAGCCCAGTCCAAAATGCTCGGCAGATTTGTTCTCGCTAAAGAACGGATCGCACCCGCGCCGCAGGGCTTCGGGCGTAAAGCCCGGACCATCATCGGCAACGCTCAGGGCCAACCTGCCCTCTCGAACAGAAATCTCAACCTCGATGACGCCCTTCGCATGGCCGCACGCATTGCTCAAGAGGTTGTCGAGGACCTCTTCGACCAGGGGTAGATCGATGTGGGTCATGTCGGCGCGGGCGCCATCTTCACCTTCGTCAGCTGCAACCCTCAACGCGAGCCCTTCCCCGCGCGCCGCAACAACCTCGTTCGCATGCGACTCGAGCTCATCCACAAGAGACCGCGACGCCAGCGGCTTGCGGTCTACAGGCCGATCTTCGAGCTTGCTCAGCCCTCCCATCTCCGTTGCGTACCGCTCCAAACGCACCACCTGGGCCGACAGGGCATCCAACGAACCAACATCGAGCTCATCGCCGCGACGCAGGCGCATCTGCGCCATCTCGACCGTCCCCTTGAGCACCGTGATCGGCGTTCGGAGGTCGTGCGCAAACGCCGCATTGAGCTGACGCCGCCCTTCGGCGGTGCGCCACAGCTCGCGCTGGGCATCGAGCAGCGACGCCCTCATATTCTCCAGCGTCTCAGACAGGCGACCAAGTTCTTTGCCCCGCACGCGCTCGATCGAGAAATCCAAATCCTGACCGGCGATGCGCCCCGCGGCGCTCGCCAGCTCCCCCAAGGGCCCGGCGATGTGAACGCGGTAGAAGTGCTTGAACGTGAGCCAACCCAGGCCGCCGTACGCCAAAACGGGCACAAGCCCCGTCGCAAGCGTGAGGACCCAAGGCATCGGACCATCGGGAGGCGGTGAAGCCGCATAATAGGCAGTGTTCGAGACGAGCCCCTCGCCAAACGTCTCCTCAAGATCGGCTCCCGTCATGTTTTCAAACAGCTCCACGCTCTGCGCGCGGCCCGCGCGGCTCAACGCGTCGTAGTGGGCGAGGTTCTCCGCTGGAATCGTGCTGTTCACCTCGAGAATCTCCTCCTGCGGATAGCCCTCGTTGTAATTGAGCCCCCAGTCGTAGAGCTGCACCTGGCCGCTACGAACCATGTCGACGGTCGCGTACAGCGTGCTGATGGTGCGCCCGCCCTCCGGCACGTAATCGCTACCGGTCCCCCAATCGCCCGTCGCAATGAAGACCGCGTACGACCCATCGCCTGGCAAGTTGAGCTCGGATGCGGGAAGCAGCTGCTGAGAGGTGGGGTCGTAGATGTATGGACCCGAATCGATCACGCCGTGCTCGGTCAAACCGTTGTCGAGCGTCACCCCGAGTTCGTAATATCCATTATTCCAAGCCGCGAATACCTCAATGGCGCTCAGCGCAAGCACCGTGGCGACAACAAGATAGGCGACCAGATACGCCGTGAAGATCACGCCCAACGGCCGCAGGCTCCACCAGGCACGCAGGCGCTCTTTTCGCGGCAGGCGTTTCAGCCGCTCGCGCTCAAGCTCGCGGGCCGCGCGTCGCTCGGCGCGGCGAGCTGCGCGGCGGTCGCGCCTGCGGACAGAACCGCCATTGTCCCGACAACCGTCCTCGCAAGCGACAACTCGGCCGTCTTCGTGAGGCGCATGGCGCCCGCGTGGGCCCTTACCAAAACCCGTCACTTTGCCACCCACTTGTAGCCCACGCCCCATACCGTTGCGATCGGATCGTCCGCGATCCCCGCCGACGTAAACTTGTTGCGAATGCGGCGAATGTGCTCGCGCACCTGCGACGGGTCACCCGCGGCATCCCATCCCCACACACGCTCGTAAATCACATCGCGGTCAAACACCTGGCCAGGGCGCTTGCTCAACAGGGCGATGATGTCGAACTCGAGCTTGGTCAAGTCGACGGTCACCGCGTTCGAATCGCCCCCGGCGGACGAATCCCGATTACCACCCGCACCGTGAACCTCAACGATGCGCTGAGCGTAATCGATGGTCATCTCGCCAAAAAAGCGGACGGCGCCGTCGCTTTGCCGATCGCGAGCCCTTCCCTCGCGCGCCATGTGCGCCGCCACGCGACGACCCAGAACCTCGAGAGAAAAAGGCTTGAGCACGTAGTCGTCGGCGCCCGCCGCAAAACCATCAAGCTGGTCCATATCCTCAACGCGCGCCGTTAGAAAGATGATCGGGCAGCTCACATGCTCCCGCACGCGGCGACAGACCTCGAAGCCGTCCATCCCCGGCATGTTTACATCGAGCAGCATGATATCGGGGGCGGGGCCAGAAGAAGCCGCCGCCAGGGCCGACGGCCCGTCATGGGCAACCGAAACCTCGTAGCCCTCCATGCGGAAAAACTCCGCGAGCATATTTGCGATATCAACCTCATCATCTACGACCAGCATGTTCATGGTCGGCCCCCATACTACTCAAACAACGGCACACGCCTCGTGCAATCGTGCGCAAGACGGCGAAGCCAGCACATACTTCCCTGAAACCTTGCCACAAACCTGTCTACGCTTTGTCGATAATTTGACCGCAAACGGTCACCTGCAGGCGGCGAGCGGCTTTTTCTCACCAGACCACAATGCAAGCGATTTTTAAAAATGTTCTTGCCACCGAGTTCAGGCTCCGTTATATTATCCCTTGCGCGCTTGCGCACCCTTGATCGGGCGTTTAGCTCAGGGGGAGAGCGCTTCCCTGACACGGAAGAGGTCAGAAGTTCAAATCTTCTAACGCCCACCAAATGTTCGCAGCTCAG
>UQVT01000054.1 GCA_900544465.1 uncultured Collinsella sp.
TCGGGTTCCCATATTCATCCGCACATGTGCGGATGAATATGGGAGGTGTTCGGATGAAGTTGATATTCAAGGGTCGACACATAAGCGGGGGCGAACGTTGAGATAACGTTCGCCCCCGCTTTGCTCTAGCCAGGTTGTTACGGGTGGGTGTGACGGCTACTCGCCATGCTTCTCCTCGTGGCGAGCGGCGGCACGGGCATCGTGAATGCCCTTGATGGCGGCATGGCGGGCGGTGCGGGCGTCGTGCACGGCGTCGCGGGCCTCGGCGGCCGTTGCCTTGGCAGAGCGCAGCTTGGCTGCCAGGTCGGGATTGGTCTCGGCAACCGCGGCGATCGTGGGGCCGTCGAGCTCTTCTTGCGTGGGCTCGGCCAAAAAGTCGATGGCATACTGAGCGGCTACCATGGAGCCCTTGGCGAGCACGCTCTCGTCGATCTTATAGAAGCAGGAGTGCTGGGCATAGGTGGCGCCGATCTGGGGGTTGCGCGTGCCAACAAAGGCGAGCACGCCCGGTACGCGGCGCAGATACTCCGAGAAGTCCTCGCCCGAAAGCGTGCCGCGGTAATGGCCCTCGCCTGCGGGGCCCAGGCACTTGAGCACAGCTTGGCGGCAGCGCTCGCTCGAGGCGGCATCGTTTTCGACCTTGTAGTTGGCGATGGTGTAGTCGGTGAGTTCGGCCTCGGCGCCTAGCGCTGCTGCGGTGTGCTCCACGATGCGGCGCATAAGCTCGGGCATCTCCTCATGCGTTTTGTCGCCATAGGTGCGCACCGTGCCGGCGAGGTACGCCGTGCCGGCGATAACGTTGCGCGCGGTGCCGCCGTGCAGCTCGCCGACGGTGATGACGGCGGGTTCGTAGGGGCTAATCTCGCGCGAGACGATGGTCTGCAGGGCGTTGACGATCTCTGCCGCAACCATAACGGCGTCGTGGCCGCGCTGGGGCATGGCGCCATGGCACGAGGTGCCGCGGACGTCGATGCGGAACCAGTCGGTGTTTGCCATGCGTGGGCCGGGCTCGCAGCTTACGGTACCGGCGTCGACCTCGCTCCAGATGTGCGCGGCGTAGGCGCCATCGACGCCGTCGAGCACACCCGTGCCAATCATGAGTTTGGCGCCCTGGCCGTTTTCCTCGCTGGGCTGGAATACGATGCGAATCTCGCCGTGGATGTCATCGGTCATGTGGCGCAGAATCTGCAGCGTGCCGAGCATCATGGCGATATGGCAGTCGTGACCGCAGGCGTGCATGCAGCCCTCATTGACGCTGGCGAACTCCTCGCCGGTCTGCTCAGTGACGGGCAGGGCGTCGATATCGGCGCGCAGCAGGATGCGGCGGCGCGGCGTGCCGTCCTCGCGGTAGGCATCCGGCGCGGTGCCGCGAAGCGTCGCCACCAGGCCCGTCTTGAGCGGACGCTCGTAGGGGATATTCATGGCGTCGAGCTGGTTGGCGATGTCGGAAGTCGTGCGCTCCTCGGCAAGGCTCAACTCCGGGTGCTTATGGAAGTGCCGGCGCTGCTTGATGATGTAGGGTTCAAACTCGGCGGCGATATCCTGGATGGCCGCGGTGACGTCGTCTGCCGCGCGAACCTCGGTTGCCGCCATAATTTGCTGTGCCTTGGTCTTCGTCATGGTCGATTTGCTCCTTGCTGGGTTGATCGCAAAATCGTACAGGCTTTCTCCAGTATGCCACCTGCCGCTAGGGCTGGTAAAGTTGCCGTTTGCCGCTTGGGGTTTTGTTACAAGGGCGGGGGAGTACACTCGGGGGTGTTGAATTACCTGCCAGAGATGGGGATGCCCATGCGACATATCGATCGGATTATTCGCTCCAAGAACGTCTTTACCGCGCAAGACGGCATCGATACCGCCCGCGAGTTGGCGATCGCCATCGCGGGCGATCGCATCGTCGCTGTCGGCGCGCCCGATGACGTGATTGCCGCCGCACCTGCCGCCACGCCGGTGGTCGATTACGGCGAGCAGTTTGTCTGTCCCGGTTTCCATGACGCTCATCTGCACTTCTTCCATACCTCGGTCGGTTCCTCGCCGTATATGCTCATGGATATGGGCACGTCCGAGGCGGCACTGGTGCAGCATGCGCTCGAGTTTTCCCAGGACCTGCCCGACGACGCTTGGGTTGTGACGCAGGGCTGGCGCGACTACCGTTGGGACCCGCCCGAGCATCCTACCAAGGCCTCCCTCGACGCCGCCTTCCCCGATCGTCCCTGTGTTATGTATTCGGGCGACGGGCACACGCTGTGGCTCAACAGCCGCGCACTCGATGCACTCGGCGTCACGCGCGACAGCGAGCCACCAGCGGGCGGTAGCTACGACAAGGACGCAAACGGCGAGCTCACGGGTATTGCTCACGAGGCGGCTGCCATGCAGCTGCTACCGCGCTGCCTTGAGTGGCTGGGCGAGGATCGCATCGCAAGCGCTTACGCCGATCAAATGAGGCGGATGGCCGAGCAGGGCATCACCTCGATATGCGATATGTCGCTCATGCCCATGCCGGGCTGCGATTTTATCCGCGACGACGTCTACGACAAACTGCAGGCAGCCGGCAAGTTGGGCATCCGAGCCCATTTGTTTCCCACGCTGCTGGATGACCAATCGCGCTTGGAAGAGCTGCAGGTACGTTACGCGAACAACGCGCTGCTTTCGGCGCCAGGCTTTAAGCAGTTCTTCGACGGCGTGTCGGGCGAACACACGGCCTATCTCACCGAGCCCTATACCAACCCGCGCTTCCCGGGCGATCAAGGTCGCCTGACGGTTCCTGCCGAGCGCATGCGCAAGCTGGTTCTGGCGGCCGCGGAGCGCGGCCATACCGTGCGCATCCACGTCATCGGCGACGGTGCGATTCATGCCGCGCTGGATATCTTCGAGGAGGCCGCCGACCTGTACGGCCTGCCCCAGCACGGCCATAACACGCTCGAGCACCTGGAGAACCTCTTGCCCGAGGACATCGATCGTCTACGCAAGCTTAACGTCGTTGCCTCGAGCCAGCCCTGTCACATTACACTCGACCCGGGCGGCCCCGAGCGCGATCTGGGTCTGGAACGCAGCCGCATCATGTGGCCGTTTGCGACCTATAAGCAGCGCGGCATCCGCCAAGCCTTCGGCACCGATAGCCCCATCACAGCTGTTACAAGCATGAACGTGCTCTACACGGCTATCACGCGCCAGGATCCCAAAAGCCACTGGCCCGAGGGCGGCTGGTTACCGAGCGAGCGCATCGATGCAGCAACAGCCCTGCGCAACTACACCCTGGGCAGCGCCTATGCAGCGGGCGACGAGCAAAACCTCGGCAGCTTGGAGCCCGGCAAATACGCCGATCTGGTAGTCCTGGACCAAAACCCGCTCACCATCGACCCCCAAGAGCTTCAGGCTACCAAGGTTCAGACCACCTACCTGGCAGGCAACCTCATCTACGAGCGTTAACCCCACATCTCACCCCTCAGTTGCGGTGAAATAGTCCCTAAAATCGGCCTTCAAGCCCAAAAACAGGAACTATTCCACCGCAACTTAAAAGAGCGCGTCTCAACAACGTGCCCCTTTCTTGTTCGCACCATCTGCATCGCCATTTTGCTGCACTGACTTTTCTGAATGCCGGGACCGAATTAGTTAACCTGCCTCCCGTGTGGCTCCGGAGGGGCGGGGCATAAGGTTTATCGCGAGTTCCGCACGAGCCGAAGGCCACTTAATGTGGCCTTCGTGCGAGCAGGACTGCCCGAGCAGGAAACCTTATGCCCCGCCCCTCCGGAGCCACACGGGAGCCACCGCTAAGTTATCCCCCAGCATTCAGAAAATCTAAGTGCCAAAAAATAAGATTTTTTGACTCCGTGTTGTATAACCCGTCATTCGTGGGTACCATTCAACGCGTACGCAAACAAAAAGGGTTAATTCGCGTGGCATAACCACGCGGCCCAAAAAGGAGGAGACAAGCATGTCGTCTTTGAAGCCGCTTGCAGATCGTGTTCTGGTCAAGCCCGACGAGGCCGAGCAGAAGACCGCTTCTGGTCTGTATATCGCCAGCAACGCTCAGGAGAAGCCGCAGCGCGGCACCATCGTTGCCGTGGGCGCCGGCAAGGTCAACGACAAGGGTGAGCGCATCCCCATGGACGTCAAGGTTGGCGACGTTGTCATCTACGGTAAGTTCGGTGGCAACGAGGTCAAGGTCGACGGCGAGAAGTATCTGCTGATGCGCGCCGACGACATCTACGCTGTCGTCGAGGCCTAGTCCCGTCAGAATCTCTGATTCGTCTTTGAGCGCGTCCGCCGCATAGGACTCGGAAGCGGCGACGCGAGTCACATTTCTTTTGGAGGATTACCCACTATGGCAAAGAACATTACGTTCAACACCGATGCCCGCGCTAAGCTCGCCAAGGGCGTCAACACCCTGGCCGACGCCGTTACCGTCACCATGGGCCCCAAGGGCCGCTACGTTGCGCTGCAGCGCACGTTCGGTGCTCCGACCATCACCAACGACGGCGTTTCCGTCGCTAAGGAGATCGAGCTCGAGGACAACATCGAGAACATGGGCGCCCAGCTGGTGAAGGAGGTCGCCACCAAGACCAACGACACCGTGGGTGACGGCACCACCACCGCAACCCTGCTCGCCCAGGCCATCGTCAACGACGGCCTGCGCAACGTCGCCGCCGGCGCCAACCCGCTGGCCATCCGTCGCGGCATCGACAAGGCTGTAAACGCCGCTGTCGCCGAGATGAAGAAGCAGGCCAAGCCGGTCGAGACCAAGGAGCAGATCGCTTCCGTCGGCACCATCTCCGCTGGTGACCCCGAGGTTGGCGAGAAGATCGCCGAGGCCATGGAGGTCGTGGGCAAGGACGGCGTCATCACCGTCGAGGATTCCCAGACGTTCGACATTACCATCGACACCGTCGAGGGCATGCAGTTCGACAAGGGCTATGTCTCTGCTTACTTCGTCACGGACAACGACCGCATGGAGGCCGTGATGAAGGATCCGTACATCCTCATCACCGACCAGAAGATCTCCAGCGTTCAGGACATCATGCCCGTTCTCGAGGCTGTCCAGCGCGCTGGCCGTGGCCTGCTCATCATCGCTGAGGACATCGACGGCGAGGCTCTGCCTACCCTGGTCCTCAACAAGATCCGTGGCGCCCTCAACGTCTGCGCCGTTAAGGCCCCGGGCTACGGCGATCGCCGCAAGCGCATCCTCGAGGACATCGCCGTCCTTACCGGTGGCCAGGCCGCTCTGGACGAGCTGGGCGTGAAGGTCGCTGACATCACCGCCGATATGCTCGGTACCGCTAAGTCCGTCACCATCTCCAAGGACAACACCGTCGTCGTCGGTGGCGCTGGCTCCAAGGAGGCCATCGACGCTCGCATCGCTCAGATCAAGGGTGAGATGGAGAACACCACCTCTGACTTCGACCGTGAGAAGCTCCAGGAGCGCCTGGCCAAGCTCTCCGGTGGCGTTGCCGTCATCAAGGTCGGCGCTGCTACCGAGTCCGAGCTCAAGGAGATCAAGCATCGCGTCGAGGACGCCCTGCAGGCTACCCGCGCTGCTGTCGAGGAGGGCATCGTCGCCGGTGGCGGCGTCGCCTTCATGGACGCTGCTCCTGCGCTCGACGCCGTTGAGCTTGACGACCCCGAGGAGAAGATCGGTGTCGACATCGTCAAGAAGGCTCTGACCGCTCCGGTCGCTACCATCGCCAAGAACGCTGGCTTTGAGGGCGCTGTCGTGGTCGACAAGGTTGCCGAGCTGCCCGCCGGCCAGGGTCTCAACTCTGCCAACGGTGAGTGGGGCGACATGATCGAGATGGGCGTCCTCGACCCCGTCAAGGTCAGCCGCGTCACCCTGCAGAACGCTGCTTCTGTCGCCAGCCTGATCCTCATCACCGAGGCTACCGTCTCCGATGTGCCCAAGAACACTCAGCTTGAGGACGCTATCGCTGCTGCCACCGCTGGTCAGCAGGGCGGCGGTATGTACTAAGGCCGACAAGGTCTAGAACTCCCACCGGGAATCCGGGGGCGTGACGGGGTTTCTCTCCGGAACGTCCTCGGACATGCAAAGAGGCTCCGCATCGCGCTTCGCGCTGCGGAGCCTCTTTGCGGAATGTTCCGGAGAGAAACCCCGTCACGCCCCCGGATCCCCTGCGTTTACGGCCTTGAGGTCGGCGTGGGCGGAGAATGTGGTTGATGGGGATACGTGTCCCTTTCGCTGTTTCGCGCTTTGCGCGAAAGGCGCGCTACTTTGGAGCGAACGGAGAACGTGGTTGTTGCGGCAACTGATCCCCACCATAAATTACCCTTGGCATACTTGCGCGAAAGCCTGCCCGTGCTACACTTGCAATTGCTGTTTCAGGGCGGGGTGAAATTCCCCACTGGCGGTAAATCGGGCGGTGCCAAAGGGGTACCGTGGCGCAGGAAACGTGCCTGCGGCCGAGCCGATGAGTCCGCGACCCGTGTGTGCGTTGGTTCGCATGCCGGCTGAACTGGTGAGATCCCAGTACCAACGGTTAGAGTCCGGATGAAAGAGGCAGGTGATCTTATGTCTGAACAGTCGCAGCATATCCATTTTGAGAACACGAATAGGTGGAGCACCAAACAGCTCGTTACCATGGCGTTGATGTGCGCCTTGGGAGCACTGTTTATGTATGTGCAGCTGCCCATCCTCCCCTCGGCGCCGTTTTTGACGTATGACCCGTCGCTGGTGCCGGCGATGGTGTGTGGATTTGCGTATGGCCCTGGTGCCGGCACCGCTGTTGCCGCTATGGCGATCGTTATCCATGCGCTTACCACGGGCGATTGGGTCGGTGCGCTTATGAACTTGGTTGCCACGCTGGGCTATATTCTGCCTGCGGCTATCGTCTACCAGAAGATGCATACCTATAAGGGCGCCGTGATTGGCCTGGCGCTGGGCGTTATTGCCGCTACGGCGTTGTCTATGGTCGCAAACCTGACCATCGGCGTTTGGTTCTGGTATGGCTCGGCCGATGTGATTTTGCCACTCATGCTTCCTGCTGTTCTGCCGTTCAACCTTATCAAGACCGTGCTTAACTCGGTATTGACGCTTGCAGTGTACAAGGCGGTCTCTAATCTCATCACGCCCAAGAAGGACCAGGTCAAAGGTCGCGCATGATTGAGTGTCGGGGCGTTTCCTTTAGCTATGACGGTGCTGCACTGGCGCTCGATGGCATCGATCTGAACATCGAGGAGGGGGAGTTTTTCTGCATCCTCGGCGGCAATGGGTCGGGCAAGTCGACGTTTGCCAAGCATTTGAACGCGCTGCTGCAGCCCGATGCGGGAACGGTGTGTGTCAACGGCATGGACGCGTCCGATCCCGAGCTGGTCTACGATATCCGCTCGACTGCGGGCATGGTGTTCCAGAATCCCGACGACCAGCTTGTGGCGACGCTTGTCGAGGACGATGTTGCGTTTGGTCCCGAGAACTTAGGGGTCGAATCGGCCCAGATCGCGCAGCGCGTGCGCGAGGCGCTGAAGGCCGTGGGTCTGGTGGGCTTTGAGCGCCACGAGACCCACGCTCTCTCGGGCGGACAAAAGCAGCGCGTGGCGCTTGCCGGCGTGCTCGCCATGGAGCCGCGTGTGCTCATTTTGGACGAGGCGTCCTCGATGCTCGATCCGCGCGGGCGCAAGGGCCTTATGAAGGCCTGTCACGCGCTGCACGAACGCGGCATGACCATCGTGATGATTACGCACTTTATGGAAGAGGCCGCTGAGGCCGATCGCGTTGCTGTCTTCCAGGCGGGCCGCGTTGCCATGCTCGGTACGCCCGAGGAGATCTTGACGCGGGCGGACGAACTTGCACGGCTGAACCTGGATATGCCGGCATCGTGCTGTCTTGGCAAGGCGCTTCGCGCGAAGGGCGTGCCCATTTGCGCACAGGTGCGCGAGGCGGATATGGTCGCCGATATAGCGCAGGCTTATGCCGAGCGGAGTAGGACAGGCATCGTCGGGCGGCCTTTTGCGTCCGATCTTCGTATTCCCGACAACGTTTCCTCTGCGCTCGATGGCGCAGACGCGCCGGAGCCCGTCATCGAGATTTCGCACCTTTCGTATAGCTATTCGCTGAGCGCCCGCGAGCGTCGCCGTTGGCGCAAGCGCTCAGCCGCCGAGGGCACATCGAACAAGCAGGCCCTCTGGGGCAACGACCCTAGCAGCCCCTGGGCGTTGCGTGATGTGTCGCTAACGGTGCGTCGTGGCGAGTTCCTGGGCCTTGCGGGCCATACCGGTTCGGGTAAGTCGACGCTGGTTCAGCATCTCAACGGTCTGATTCGTCCCCAGGAGGGTTCCGTTTACGCATTGGGGCTCGACCTGGCAAACAAGAAAGATGCCGACGCGGTTAAGGCAAAGGTCGGCGTGGTGTTTCAGTATCCAGAGCGTCAGCTGTTTGCCGAGACCGTGGCACAGGACGTGGCATTTGGTCCGCGTAACCTTGGCTTGTCGCAGGCCGAGGTTGCCCGCCGCGTTGAGTCATCGCTCGCGCGCGCGGGCCTCGACCTGGCCACGGTGGGCGACAAGAGCCCCTTTGAGCTCTCGGGCGGGCAGCAGCGGCGCGTGGCGTTTGCTGGCGTGCTTGCCATGGAGCCCGAGGTCCTGGTACTCGATGAGCCCATGGCGGGGCTCGATCCGGCGGCGTGCAGTGATTTCTTGGAGCTCATCGATCGACTTCACCGCGATGGCCTGACCGTCGTCATGGTTTCACACAGTATGGATGACCTTGCCAATTGCTGCGACCGTATTGTCGTGATGAACGAGGGCGCGGTGTTTGCCGAGGGCACGCCCGCTCAGGTTTTTGCGCATGCGGATGAGCTTAAATCAATCGGCTTGGGTGTTCCCGCTGCCCAGCGCATGGCGCTGGCGCTTGCGAAGGCAGGCGTGCCGCTGCGCTTTGACGGCCTCTATACGGTTGAGTCGCTGGCAGACGAACTGGTGGACCTGCTTATCGGTCGCTCGGGCGGTTCTTCTAACGTCTCGGACATTGCTAAATCCAAGACGGTCGCGCGAGAGGAGGGCTGCTGATGGAGGCGTTTTCGTTTGGCAGTTACTATCCCGGCGATAGTGCAATCCACCGCCTGGACCCGCGAACCAAGTTGCTCTTGGGCTTTGTGTTTCTGATCACGACGCTCACGGTCAGTGGCTTCCGCGGACTGGCCCCGGTCGCAATTTTCGTTGTGCTGACCTATGCCGTGTCTCGGGTGCCGGTTCGTCGCGTTCTGTCGTCGATGGCGCCGCTGCTGGCAATCGTCGTCGTGGTCGCGGTGCTCAACTTGTTTACCGATCAGAGTGGGCGCATCCTGTGGCAGCTCGGCTTTCTGCAGATAAGCGAGGGCTCACTGCGTTCTGCCGCCTTTATGGCGTGCCGCCTGACGTTGATGATGGCCGGCATGAGCGCCATTACACTCACCACGCCGACGCTCGACCTCACCGCGGGCTTTGAGCGCCTGCTCGCGCCGTTTGCGCGTGTGGGACTTCCTGCGCACGAGCTCGGCATGATCATGGGTATCGCGCTACGCTTTATGCCGCAGTTTGCCACTGAGATGAAGCAGACGGCCGATGCACAGGCAAGCCGCGGTGCGCGCGTGACGGGCGGTCCGCTCGGTGGCGTACGCATGCTCGGCAGTGTGGCGATCCCGCTGTTCACCGGCGTGTTCCGCCATGCCGAGACGCTGTCTGCTGCCATGGATGCACGCTGCTATCATGGCGAGCAGGGCCGCACGCGCCTGCATGCGCTTACGTTTGGCCGCGGCGATGCGTTGGCGGCGGTGGTGACGGCGTTGCTGCTCATCTGCGTCATCGTCATCAACCTTCAACTTGTTTAGGCGCGATTCGAGCGCAAGAAAGGGGTCCCTATGACCGACAACGACCGCACGGCTCAGCTTGAGCGCGCCTGTTCGTATCTCGGGCGCATTCCGGCGTGGTTTCTGGCCACGACCGATGCAAGTGACGGGCATCAGCCTCGCGTGAGGCCGTTTTCGTTTGCCATGGTCGATGACGGTAAGTTGTGGTTTTGCACGTCGCGCGACAAGGACGTGTGGGCGGAGCTGAGTGCGAATCCCAAGTTTGAGGTATCGGGCTGGAAGCCGGGGGAATGTTGGATCGTATTGACCGGCGAAGCCGCACTTGAGGACGACGCAGTTGCGAGCGACAAGGTGCGTCAAGCGGGTTTTAAGCACATGGTGGGCATTGGCGAGGAACACGAGAGTGCCAACGACGGCCGCCTTGCTTTCTTTTCGGTCCGCAATATTGCCGCGCGCTTCTGTGATATCGACGGCAGCGAGGAGCGCCTGGAGCTTTAACTCTAGGGCAGCTAAAACAGCCCCGACCCAAAAAGACTAGCGTCAGGAGGACACATGGACGGATTGAATACGGTGTTGGAGTATCTGACGTCGGTGCCGGCATGGTATTTGGCGACGAGCGTTGACGGACAGCCTCATGTGCGTCCGTTTTCGTTTGCGCAGATCCAGGATGGCAAGCTGTGGTTTGTAACAGCGCGCACCAAAGATGTGTGGCAAGAGCTGCTGCAAAACCAGCGCTTTGAGGCCACGAGTTGGTGGCCGGGCCATGGCTGGCTCATCTTGCGCGGGCGTGCCGGCTTGGATGACCGGGCTTTAGACGAAATGCGCGAAGCCGGGTGGAAGCATCTAGAGCACCTGGGCGAGCACTATGAGGGGCCTAACGACCCCACGCTCGTCTTCTTTAGCGTC
>UQVT01000055.1 GCA_900544465.1 uncultured Collinsella sp.
CACCCACATACGTCTCGACCAGGGTAAGGTCGGGATTGAACACGACAAAGTCGGCGTCGCGCCCCGGCATAATGCTACCGCACTTGTCGTCAACATGAGCTAGCAAGCGATGCCGGAGCCGTCGCCCAAACTCTTACAGCTCAGTCACGACAACGCCGTTGTAGACCTCGTCCCAACGGTCCATGACCAGATGGCCGGTCATGGGATCCATGGCGTTGAGCTTGCCGCAGGTGTTGGCGGTACGCAGCACCGTCTCGTCGTCTGCGCCAGCAGCGATGGCATGTGCGAAGCCTGCGATAGTGGAGTCACCAGAGCCCGTGGCGTTAACGGCAGGGATATCGGGCGTCTTTGCGCGGAACGCACGGCCATTGTGGAAGCCAACGGAGCCGGCAGCGCCCATGGACACGACGACCCAGGGGATATCGGAGAAACGGGCGTCAGAGGCGAGCGCGGCACGGAGCTCGTCCACATCGTCGGTGGTAAAGCTCGTGCCCAGAAGGCCGTTGATCTCGGTCAGGTTAGGCTTGACCAGCTCGGGCTTAATTTCGGACTTAAGGGCGGCCTCGAGCGAAGCGCCCGAGGTATCGAGCAGCACCTTGGCGCCGGCGTTCTCGGCAATGCCCGTGATCTTGGCATAGTAGTCTGCCTCGACACCGCGGGGCAGAGAACCCGAAATGGTGACAACGTCGGCCTTGCCCGCAAGCTCAGTAAATTTGGCGGTAAAGGCATCGAGCTCCTCGGGGGCAATTGTCGGGCCGCTCTCGAGCAGCTCGGTCTGGTTGCCGGCGTGGAGAATGTTGAGGCAAATTCGAGTCTCGCCCTTGATGGGCACAAAGTCGTTGTTAATACCGTTGGCGTCCATGAGCTCAGCCATGTAGGCGCCCATGTGGCCGCCGAGTAGACCGGTTGCCACAACGTCGTCGCCCAGCTGACCCAGCACACGGGCCACGTTGAGGCCCTTGCCGCCGGCGGTCTTTTCGGGCGTCACGCGGTTGACGTCGTCGATAATGAGCTCATCGAGCTGATAGCGCGTATCGACAGACGGGTTCATCGTAACGGTGAGGATCATTTTTAGCTCCTTATCTCGCAGGCTCCTTATGCCTCGCGATACGAGTCGACAAAACGGAATTACAGAATCTCAATCGTGAACGAGCGGACGATGGTCTCCTTGGGCTTGGCGACAAGGCAGCCGCGCTTATGCTCAAGTACGTCGTCCTCATCGGAGCAGGTCGAGAGGCCGCCCCAAGGCTCAACTGCCACAAAATCGCCCTCGGGCTTACTCCACACAATGAGATACGGGAAGCCCTCGAAGCTCAGGCGAACGCCCTTGTCCTCCCCCTTCTTAGAAAGCGTAACCTGACGGCTCTCGAGCACGTCAAAGATGGTCTCCGCAAAATCGAAGAGCTCGTGCGACAGGGGCAGCGTCTTTCCCACCATGGGGTTCTTGGAGCGGTTTGCCACGTCAATCAAGCCAGTCGAGGGAACGGCGGTGCAGAGCTCCGCAGCCTCGTCTTTCTCAAAGCGCAGCTCGTAGTCCGTATAGGCCTCGCCCTCATCGAGCGGACACCTGAAGCCGGGATGACCGCCAATAAAGAACGGCATGTCCTCGGTTCCCTCGTTGGTCACCTCATAGGAGACGCGCACGGCGGTATCCTCGAGCGCATAACGAGCGACAAGCTTAAACGGATACGGATAATCACTCAGCAATGCGGCGTTATCCTCCGAAGCCAGGCACATCGCCAGCTCGTTCTCGCCTTGGCTCAACAGCTTCCACTCCTGTTTGCGCGCAAACCCGTGGCGAGCGAGCTTTACATGATGCCCGGCAAATGTCATGGCGCTGTTGTCGCGCAAGCCTCCGCAAATCGGGAAGCAAATCGGTGCCTGACCGGACCACACGGCGGGATCGCCCTGCCACAGATACTCGCGACCTCCGGCCTCGATCGAGGTAAACGAACCACCAGCCGTGGAAACCTTGATAGAAATCGAATCGTTGGAAAGAGCGTATTCCATTATCCATCCTTTCGAACAACTGCTTTTTGCTCGCAAGAACCCGTCTCGGCCCTGACCAAAGGACAAACCCGCACGTTCATCGATGCGTCCGGTATCCCCGCCATGTAACGGGGTACCATACAGACATTGATGCAATTACAGCTGAAAGGCCTTCTTATGCGAACCATCATCCTCTACGCCTCGCGCCATCACGGCAATACGAAAAAGCTCGTGGACGCCATCGTCGAGGCGCACCCCGAGATCGATACCCTCGACGTGAAGTCACTCGGCAAAAACGAGTACCCCAACCTGCACGAATATCATCTAATCGGCGTCGCCACGGGCATCTATTACTCCGAGATCGACAAAGATATGGCACGCGTGCTCACCAATGTGCTGCAGCCGCAAGACAAGGTGTTTGGCCTCATGACCTACGGTGGCAAAAACAAGTGGTACGGCAAGGATATCGATGGCATCTGCCGCATGAAGCAGGCCATGTTTATGGGTGTCTACGGCTGCCCCGGCTTTGATACGTGGGGGCCGTTCAAGCTCGCCGGCGGTGTCCAAAAGGGACACCCGACCGCCGAGGAAATTAAGGGCGCCGTCGACTTCTTCGACAAGATCGAAGACGAGTATGGCGACATCATCGTCGAAGAGTACGCCAAGCGTGAGAAGCGTCTAGCCTACGAAAAGGAGCATCCTGCGGGAGGTCTTGTGGCCGGCGTCAAGCGCACGGCAAAGAAGATCGCTAACAAGCTGTAACTGTGAAGGTGCTTTTGAGCGTTTAACCCATACGGCGGGTCCGAGCAGATTCGGGCCCGCCGTCTTTTTCTATCGTTACTCGGTAAAGGCGTTGCCGACGCTCTGGCCGCCAACATACGTCTCGACGAGGGTGAGCTCATGGTCGAACACGACAAAGTCGGCGTCGCGACCCGGCATGATGCTGCCGCACTTATCCTCGATGTGCGCGGAGCGTGCCGGCACCTCGGTTGCCATGCGAATGGCGATATCGGCGCTGGCGATGCCCCAGTCGACGATGTTCTTGACACCCTGGGCAAGCGTGAGCACCGAGCCGGCAATGCTCTTGCCGTCAGCGAGCCAGCACAGGTTGTCCTTCATGATGACGTCCATGCCACCACTGGTGTAGCTGCCCTCGGGCATGCCGCCGCAACCCAGGCAGTCGGTGATGAGCACCGTGTGCTGCCAGCCCTTTGCCTGCAGCAGTGCCTTGATGGCGGCAGGGTTTACGTGCTTGCCGTCACAGATGATCTCGGCGTAGGTCTCGGGCGTGGACATGGCAGCGCCCACGACACCGGGCTCACGGTGATGCAGACCACGCTGGCCGTTATAGGTATGCGTAAAGCAGCTGGCACCGGCATTGATAGCGGCGATGCACTCATCGTAGGTGGCGTCGGAGTGACCGATGCTGGTCACCACGCCCTTGGCGTTCAGAGCAGCCGCATAAGCAGCGGCACCGTCGCGCTCGGCGGCCATGGCGCTCTTGACGATGCGACCGCCCGCAGCCTCCTGCCACTGGTCGAAAACCTCCTCGGAGGGGTCAATCAGGTAAGCGGGGTTCTGCGCGCCCACGTGCTTCATGGTAAAGAAGGGGCCCTCCAGGTAGATGCCCTGAATGCGGGCACCGCAGAAGTCGGGGCCGCGGCCCTCGTCCGCCTTGGCGATAGCAGCGCAGGCGTCCTTGATCTGTTCGACGCCATCGGTGAACGTCGTGGGCAGCCAGCTGGTGGTACCGCGACGGGCGAGCTCGGTCGAGCTGATATCGATGCCCTCGGGATCGTTATCGGTAGTCGAGTGGTTATAGAAGCCATGGATGTGAGTATCGACCATACCCGGTGCGATCCACGATCCCGTGTAGTCCTTAATCTCGCAAGAGGGCTCGTCGGCCTGCCAGGCGCCAAAAACGCCATCCTCGACCATAAGATAGCCGCCCAGTTGCGGGCCTGCCGGCAAGAAGAACTTGTCAGCCTTAATTGCGTACGTGCTCATATGCACTCCTTGCTTCTAAAGCAGTTGACTGTGGTAATGCTTATACCCGGTCCATGTAAAAACAAAAAGCGCCCGCCCGCCGTTATGAGCGGACGGGCGCCCTTACAGGGGGACGCGATTAAGCGGTGAAGGGGTGAATCGTCACGCCCTTGACCACGCGGTTGACCGTGCCGGTGGGGCTCGGCGTATCGGGCGTGTTGCCCACGCGCACGGAGTTGAGCAGGCTGATAGCCTGGGCAAACATCACGAACGGCAGGGCAAGGTAGCCCTCGGGAAGCGCCTCGTAGCCCTTAAAGGTGAAGGACTCGCCCTCGTAGACGGTAGCGCCATCCTGCTGAACGGCAACGGTGTGCTGAGCGATCTTGTCGCCACCGATCTCGTTGAGGATGTCGATGTCGTACTGACGGGTGTAGGCGTCGTTGTTGACGAACACGAAGACGAGCGTCTTATCGTCGACGAAGGACTTAGGTCCGTGACGATAGCCCATGGAGGTGTCGTAGGAAGTAGCAACCAGACCGTGAGCGAGCTCGAGGATCTTGAGCTGGCTCTCCTGGGCAAGGCCACCAAAGGAGCCAGAACCCAAGTAGGTCACGCGGTTGAAGTCGCCAGCCAGGTAATCGGCGATCTCAGGCTCACGGGAGATGACCTCCTCGCCCATCTTGGCAATCGTCTCGACCCACTCGGCCTTCTGCTCGTCAGAGGCAGTGTCGAAAATAAGGGTGGAGAGCAGGGTCATGCAGGTGTAGGAACCGGTCATGGCGAAGCCCTTGTCGTTGGCGCGCGGGATGAGCAGCGTCAGCGCATTGGGATCATCGGCGGACTCGACGGCGAGCTTGCCCTCGGGAGCGCAGGTGATGTTGAGGAACTTGACGTTGTGGACGAGCTCCTTGGCAACGGCAACGGCGGCAAGGCTCTCGGGGCTGTTGCCAGAGCGGGCAAAGGAAACCACGAGCGTGGGATCCTCGGCGCGCAGGAAGTCGCGCGGGGCGCTCACGATGTCGGTCGTGGCGATGGGCTTAAAGTCGTAGAGATCAGTGTTGCCAGCGTGACGCAGGTACGGGGCGCAGGTATCGCCAACGTAGTCGGACGTACCGGCACCGGTGAAGACAACGGACAGACGACCCTCGCCCATAGCGCGAGCCTCGGCCAGGAAGGCCTCGATGGCCTCCTTATTCTCGCGATAGATGTTGAGCGTATCACGCCAAAGCTCGGGCTGCTGAGCAATCTCGGCCGTGGTGATCTGGGCGCCGAGCTCGGTGAGCTCCTCGACACTCTTCTCGAACATTTTTAATACCTCTCTCTAGAAGTAATCCTCTGACGTGCAATTATACACTTCGGTTGGTTATCTGGTAGTAACCAGTTAAATGCAAAGAATCACCATATGGAAACGATGCGAGCACTAGTTACTGCGCTGGTGGTAAACCTTGTATTTAAACTGATCGGCACGAGCAACCGAGAGCGTGTACTCCACTACCTCGTTTGACTCGTTATACGTAGTCCTGACCAAATCGAGCACAGGCGAGCCCTCGACAATTCCCAAAAGGTGGGCATCGGTGGGACGGGCTATGCTCGCATAGAACTCCTCTTCGGCCACGCGAATCTTTTGCTGAAAGTCCTGCTCAATCACATCGTAAAGCGGCTTACGCTCCAGCAGCGGTCGCTTTAGGGACAGAAATTGACGAACCGGTAGATAGCTGCGTTCGACCATCATGGGCATGTTGTCGGCAGAACGAAGGCGCTTGAGCTTAAAAATGCGATCACCGATGCGCAATCCCATATGCTCGGCCAGATTCTTATCGGCCTCCATCTCGCAAAACTCGAGAATCGTGGTCTCGGGTTCTCGACCCATCGCGCGCATCTGCTCGGTAAAGCTGTAGGACTGCATAAGATTGGTTGCTTTTGCCGAACGGTCGGTCACAAAGGTACCGCGACCGTGCTGCCGAACCACCAGTCCTAAACGCTCCAGTTCCTGCAGAGCCAGGCGTACCGTAGTGCGCGAGAGACCATAGCGCTCCGAAAGTTCGCGCTCGGAAGGAATCATGTCACCGGCGCGATATTCATGGTCAATCTTTTCGGTCAGAATATCGACCAGCTGATCGTACAGCGGTTGCTTACGCGCTCCGATCGCCATCCTATCCTCCCTTTTGCTCGAATTCGGCTAACTACCTAGGGTGTTATGCATTATCTGTCTGCCACACCCGAATCAACAAGAAAACAAAAGCCGCGCGCTCTTTCGAGCACGCGGCTTTTAACATACACATGGCTTAAGGGGTCGGGGTGTGAGCCGCGTAGGGACACACCCCTCAAGCTAGAGCCTTACCAGATGCTCGGCCAGAGACCAAGCGGGCCAGCGCCCAGGATGCCAAGGACGAAGAGCAGGAGAATGCCCTTGGTCGGGGTCCAGCTGTGCTTAGCGAACATGTAGTAAAGCAGCAGCGTAAGCATAAGCGGGACGAGCTTCGGGACGATGGTGTTGAGGGTGTCGGCAACAGAGAAGTTGACCGGATCCTCGGTAACGGTGCCGTAGGTAACGGACTCCATGCCGTTGCCCAGATCGGTGACGCCGCACTCGACAGCGTTGCCGTCGGCATCGGAAGCGGTGAGGGCGTTGCCGTCCTCATCGGTCATGGCGATGGTACCGGCCTCAGCGGTCTCGGTATCGATACCCTCCATACCGGTGAAGTTCTCGGCCTCCTTCTCGGAGACGATCACGGTAGTAGCGGAGAGGCCACGGGTGGTGCCGTTGGGGATCTGGAGGTTGATCTGGGTGCCACCCATGGTGACGACCAGGCAACCGACGACGAAGACGCCCATGATGGAAGCGGCACGCGTGAAGGCCTGCATGTTGGCGGTCAGAGCGTCAATAGCGCTGGTGCCAAGCTTGTAGGACCAGTTCATGAGCCAGAAGCGCAGAGCGAACTGGACGACGTTGAAGATCACCAGGAAGATGATCGGTGCAGCGGCGTTGCCGTTGATGGCCATGTTGGAGGTGATGCCGGCCGTGATAGGCACGAGCGTCAGCCAGAACAGGGCGTCACCGATACCACCGAGCGGGCCCATTGCGGCGACGCGGACGGCGCGGATCGTGGGGATGTCAACCTTGTTCTGCTCGAGCGAAAGCACGATGCCCATAACAAAGGTGACGAGGAACGGGTGGGTGTTGAAGAACTCCAGGTTGTGGCTCATGGAAGCCGCGAGGTCGTTCTTGTTGGTGTGGATCTTCTCCAGACCGGGGATGATGGAGTAAAGCCAGCCAGCGGCCTGCATGCGCTCGTAGTTGAACGATGCCTGCAGGAAGCAGGAGCGCCAAGCCATCTTGTTGAGGGTCTTCTGGTCGAGCTGCGGAGCAGGAGTGAGATCCTCGTAGTGCTCCGGGATCACATACTCATTAGATGCCATCTTCGAAGTCACCTCCGTCAGAAACAGCTGCACCCTTCAGCTCGGTCTGCTGCTGGAAGTCCCAGAAAGCGATGCCGAAGCCGATGAGAGCGAGGATGAGCAGAGCAGGGGTTGCCAGCGAATCGTTGGCAACGGTGATGAGCGCGAGGCCAAAGCCCATGAGGAAGAAGCCCCACATATCGCGGTTCATCATAACCTTGAGCAGGACGGCGAAGCCGACAAAGCGCATCATGCCGCCTGCAGCGGAGAGACCGGTCTGCAGCCAAGTCGGGATGGCAGAAGCGATGGTCTGACCGATGGTAGCGCCAGCGATGAAGAACAGGGTGACGACGACAGCGAAGATCAGGCCGAGCAGAGCCATGGCGAAGTAGTTCAGGCGCTCGATGCCCTTGGTGTCCGCGTTGTGAGCCATGTTATCGGCCGTGGACATAAGCGGGGACATAAGCGTGAAGACCAGGGTAACGCCAAGCTGGCCAAGCAGAGCGAACGGAATGGCGAGGCCGACTGCCGCGTTGGGCTCGAGGCCCGTGGCGATAGCGAGAATGGCTGCCATGATGCCGCCGATGACGGCGTTAGGCGGCTGAGCGCCTCCGATCGGCATGTTGCCGATCGTCATGAGCTGATAGGTACCACCCACGAGAAGACCGGTGTTGAGGTCGCCAAGGATAAGACCGATGACGGCGCCGGTGACGATGGGCTGATAGAGAGACTCGAGGAAGTCAAACTGGTCGATTGCCGCGATGAACGTGACGACGAAGACCAGAGCGATCTGGATGATCGAGTATTCCATCTTGCTCCTCCTTTCAAAATGTATGTACGCACTTTGGATTTCACGTACAGAACGTCAGGGTTTCACTCCTGACAACGTGGATCACGAGGATTACGAGAAGAGCTTGCTCGTGTCCTCAACAGGCGTGCTCGGAACGCGCCTGATCTCCAACTCCACCCCCAATTCCTGCAGCTCTTTAAACGCAGCGACATCCTCGTCGTTAACTGCGACGGAGGTGGCGACTTGGCGCTTTCCTTCCGACATGTGCATGTTGCCGATGTTTACCTTCTTTATAGGCACACCGCCCTTGACGAGCGTAAGCACGTCTTCCGGTGTTTCGGCCACGATGAAGATCTTCTGGCGCGGGCTCGCCTTGCCAATGACGTCGATGGTCTTCTGCAGAGAGAAGAAACGCGTAGCGACGCCGGCGGGAGCGGCCATCTTCATGAGGTTCTGGCGCATGGTGTTGGACGCCACGTCGTCGTTGGCGACGAGGATGAGGTTGGAGCCCAGGGTGGAGTTCCACTGGGTGGCAACCTGACCATGAACCAGTCGGTTATCGATGCGGGTAAGAAGAATGTTGGGTTCTGCCATGTTGATCAGCTTCCTTTCGTTATTTGCTGACGACAGTTACTTGATCTCCTGAATCGCGTAACGCGAAACATCTACGACGGCTCCGGATCGGACTTTGATCTGGACCTTCTCGCCTTCGATGCCTTTGACGGTTCCGTAGATACCGCCGGCGAAAAGAACCTCTTGACCCGGCTTGAGCTCGGTGTGCAGCTCCTTGAAGTACTTCTGCTTCTTCTTCATGTTGATTTGCGACCAGATGGTGTAAATCAAGCCCATGATGACAAGCAGGCCTAAAAGGGCGACCGAGGAGCTCAGGACGTTGGCTCCGAAATCGGCCATTAGATGCCGTCCTCGTCGCCGAAGATATCCTCTTCGTCGGAGCCGGCAACGGATGCGACCGTCTGGGCGGTGATGCCCGTCTGGCCAACGGTCACGGCCTGCTCGCCAAGCTCGGCGAGCGTGGCGTTGCCGCGGAGGAACAGAAGCTCAATAACCATGGGAAGGTTGGTGCCGGTCAGAACCTCGACGTTGTCGACATCCTGGGCAATCATCATCGCCTGGTTGAACGGGGTGCCACCAAGCAGGTCGGTAAAGACGAGCACGCCATCGCACTCCTCGCGCATGGCGGTAATAGCGGCGCGGAGATCCTCACCGTAGGAAGCAGCCTGGTCGCCCTCAAAAGGAACGACGGTAAAAGCGGGCTGGTCGCCAGCAACCATAGCGATAGCGCTTGCGAGGCCGGGTGCGAACTGTCCATGACCGGTAAGAATAAAGCCAACCATTCAAATTTCCCTTCCGAAGGTGTGTACAATCTGAGTCCGATGATTTTCGGAAGCCAGCGGGCGCTCGCCCTTAAAGCTTCTTAGAAAGCGTTCTTTGAAGACCAGTGGTTTCTAAACTGGTAGTAACCACGTGACGTGTTGTTGTCACTATATCACCCCAGAAGAGATCGCTTTCGTTGATTCATACGGTAAAACGTTTTTGCACCGCTCACGGTGATAAATCGACCGTTTACCGGTCGTTAACACTTCTACCTGCGGTTTTGAAACCGTTCCGAAATGCTTTGGCAAAAGATCGGATCTTTTCCTGTGTCTAAACAACGCAGGGCGGCTAAAAATAGCGTGTAGAAAAATTGCAGGTCATTGTGAAGATATGTGAATTGGTCTTTTTGACTTAATACCAGTTAGAACCAGTTTTGAGATTATCGGTGAACGGTAGTTTTCGACCGTTCACCGGTCACTTGCAATCGTTTGCAGTTGTTTTCCCAGATGAATTAGGGGAACCCGATGGAGCGCTTGTGCGGGCGCGAGGCCTATCCTATTGATTTCGGCAACAAAAAGCCCGCTAGAACGTTGTCCGTTCTAGCGGGCTCAATCAGGTAGATCGGTTAGCGCGCAGTAGTGCAGGCAAACCTTACGCAAACAGGCCGTAGATGCTGATGTTGGCCTTGGCGTAGAGGCCGTTCGCATACTCGGTCCACTTGGAGCTGGCGCTCGAAGCCTGCGAGGAATACTGCTGGT
>UQVT01000056.1 GCA_900544465.1 uncultured Collinsella sp.
CGGAAGAGGTCAGAAGTTCAAATCTTCTAACGCCCACCAAATGTTCGCAGCTCAGTGGCTATGTCCTCTGGGCTGTTTTGTTTTATGTCGCCAAATCAGCTGGCGGCTCCAACCGCCCAAACAACCACCCTGCCCATACACAAAACCGCGTCAGCGACCCAAGTGCCTATCCCGGCTGACTCCGCAGTCAATCAAAACCGCCCCAATAGTCACCGAGGCCGAGACCAACACGTCTCGAACCCATCCGCACCGCAGCTTCTCGGCAAAACGCCGCGATGTCTGCGCCCTGCGGTATCCTTGAGCCACTTGCACCTGCAGCACCAAGGAGCCGCCATGCGCACCGAGCTCGATGTCCCCTTTTCGCACAAAGAAGAAGCCAAGGCGCTGGGCGCCAAATGGGACCGGACCAAAAAGATCTGGTATGTACCCAGCGGCGTCAACCCCGAGCCCTTTGCCGAGTGGCTGCCCGGTGTTGACCGATCCGACCCCTCAGCACCGTATATATATCTAGTACTGGGCAAGCGCGAGTGCTGGAAGTGTCACAAAGAGACCTCGGTCGCGGCCTTCGGCATTCCCTATCGAGCCGACAACGACGAGAGCATCGCCATCGCGCACGCGTCCAACGAAGCCGGGCACATTGCCATCAACACGGCCAACGCTAACGCACTCGCCATCGTGCCCGCTCTTGGCTGCGTGCCGGGCGAGATCCGCGACTACCTTCATAAGCGCTGCGGCTACAAGCCCGTAGGCGCGCGAGCCTCCAAAGCCCCGTCGCTCGGCAACACGTGCACCAGTTGCGACGCGCTGCAAGGCAGCCGCTATCTGTTCGAGGAGCCCTCGTCCCCGTTTGCCCTCACTGCCATCAACAAGCTGCCGGCACTGGAGTTTGTGCGCGTCGAAGTTGCCGGCGTCTTTGGCATCCCAGCCGCGCGCACCGACTTTGACCAGGTGCTCTTTACCTGGGTACGCGACCATCACGCCGAGTTCCATAAGCAGCTCGGTGAGGGGATTTATTTGTAGGGACGGAGAGGCCTTCACAGTCAGCTCCTCCGCATCACCTATCCCTCGTCGCCGGCGTCGTACACGATATCGAGGCCACAAACAGGGCATTTCTCCGGATACACCGGCATATGAACGCCTGTCCGTTTTCTCACTTCGTCGCTGAGCCTGTCGCACGCATCGATGAACCGAATGTCGAGACACGGTATTTGCGAGCCGCAGCAAGGGCAGGCGACGACAAAC
Organism: uncultured Collinsella sp.; assembly: GCA_900544465.1. Lineage (GTDB taxonomy): Bacteria > Actinomycetota > Coriobacteriia > Coriobacteriales > Coriobacteriaceae > Collinsella. The sequence continues at coordinate 1,243 of UQVT01000056.1, forward strand.
GACCCGCAATCAACCTCTACGCTCGGAAACATATTGTTGTCGATAAGGGCACACGGCAGTTTTCCGTACTTCCCCATCGCAATATCGCCTCGCCAGCTCATACACGCTCCCCTCTCGCTATACAAATCAGGAAGAGCATGCACCGGCGGGCGTGCGCGAGATTGCATCGCCACGCGATCCGATCAAACAACACGATCGTCAAAGAATGCCAAAGCCAAATACGCTAATACGGCAGAAGCCCCGCCTTTTCACGCTTCTTTTCCGAGCGATCGAACTCAATGCGATGGGCCTCAAGAAACACCGTATTGGGTCGCCACTGACGCTCATTCGGCTGCCTTAGCGTCGCACCCGCAAAGGAAGCGTAGTCAGTCTTATCCAGCAGGTACGATCCGCACAGCCGATATTCGCCGCAAACAGGCTCAAACGAAATCAGGTGAGCATCAAATAGGGAATGAAGGTCGCGCCGAAGCAGAATGCCGTTGCTGGCAACCTGCGATTTGGGTCCCGAGTAATTCTCGATATGCGCAGCCTCCAGAGCTTCGCTGACGCCGCAGTCCGACACCGCGCAACGGCCGTCATAGGCGGCAACGAGCTGCTTGCGGAACCATTGTTGCCCCAATCGCTCGCGCCTTAACGCATAGCGGACCTTTTCGTCGTCGGTCGCGCCCTGTCCGGCAAACTCAATATCGACGGGCGTGCGCTTCAGATAACTCATGTCGGGCGCAAAACGAGGGTCCGGCCCGCCTTTATGAACAGGACCGTGCAGAACAAACCATCCGTTTTCGGGCTCGAACCGCTCAACAAACGCAAGGCCGAGCACCTTATAGCCCACCTCGGTTGCAAATATGACTCCGACTGGAACGCCACATTCCATGCAGTTGAGCATTTTACGGTTGTAATTCTGGTCTCGAAAACCAACGGTACCCGGCGCTTGAACCGAATACTTAATGACCCACGTACCATCGTCCAAATAGAGCGGAGGCACATCGGTGTAGAAGCTCATTTTAGAGTTATGGACCGAGAGCGCAAAGATCTTATTGGGATCTTGCTTCACCCGATCCTGGCCCGGCCAGAAGATCCCTGAATCCCGCGTTACGGGAAAGAAGTCCGAGCCAATTCTCAAACGAACTGATACTGAGGGCTATCTTCCTTGGTGTGGTGCGGAAGGCTGGTCCAAACGCCGCCGCGCTGTTCCTCACCCAGAAACCACTCCCATGCCTCAACGTATTCGGAAGGCACGAGACTGCAGGCGCGGTCATAGCTTGGTCCATCCATCAACGGAACAGCAAGGTCAATGTCGTTCATCGCCAGCACCTACAACCATACGAACGCGAGTCATGCCCCTCAATAATATGGCCGAGAGTCAATTATTACGAGATCTCATTCCGCGATCGGCACATCGTTGATGCTCTCGGTTTGCCGCAGGCGTGCTTGTACCCCGCTACCCCACTTCCCTGTATACTGATGTAGCACGTGTTTCATCCGGGATTGTTGGGCCGGGTCGTTCATGGGAGGTTCTTGTGGCTGTTTCGAATCCGCCCAAGGGAAGCGTTTCTTCTTCGTCCATCAAGCCGGTTACGCGCAAGGCCGTGCGTTGCCAGCGCGAGGTCGCTTGGCTTGTCACGCAGGCGGCGGGCAGGCTTGTGGCGACCACTCAGGACGTCAATGCGCCTACGCCGAGCTTTGTGTTAGCGGCGGCGCTGGATTTTGTGCGCCAATTGGAGCTTGCCGCGCAGGATGCCAACGGCCACCTCGACTACCAGAACGTTATGGCGCCCGACCTGCAAACGTTCTGTCACATGGCCAAGTTGCCTGCCGCGCCCAATGCGCTTTCGGACGCAGGCTACATGTTTACGCTCTCGGGCGCGGACCTTATCCGCGACATCTATGCATACTGCAGCGAGCTCGCCGAGCGCCACGTCTTTGACGCGGCAGAAGTCAAACCGGGAAATGTCATCAAGCTGGTTCTCAGGCTGTTCCTGATAGACGGGTTCGGGGCCATGCCGGCGTAAGCCGAGTCTTTAGCATCACCGTCGACTGGGCAACAACCGCTTTACCTTAATGGACGCCAATCGAGGGTCGATTATTGGGTCGCCTCGTCCACTAACGCATCTATCCCACGCGCTCCGACAGTCGATACTTGCGGTTGCGGCTCGTCGCCGGCGCCGTGGGCTCGAGCTCGCCTTGAGCAATGAGCGCGTTGACGCGCGACCTAACCTGGGAAATTGTAAGCCCCGTACGTTCTGCCAGCTCACGCGTCCCCAGCTCGCCGTAGCGTTTGAGTGCCGCCACAATTAAGTCCCCGCCATGATCGATTTGCTCAACCTTCGCTCGGTAGAGGACAACCTTGAATCGATCGAAACCAGGGCAAAACAACGGCTCGGCCAGACCTTGCGCACGCATGGCATCGAGCATCATTGGAATGCCCGACCCGTTGCCTTCGGCAGGAGAGCCCGCGCCGTCGGGCAATGGGACAAGCGACATGAGCTTTACAAGCGTCGCATTGCGACATCGGGAGCTGCCGTCAAACAGGTTCTCGCGAGTCTTTCCTCCGTATAGGCCACCGGGGTTCGTCACTTCGATACGGTCATCAAAGACGTCAACAGCGATCGACTGCCCACAGAACCGGTCTCCGTATTCTCGGTGGATTACGGCGTTGGCAATTGCCTCGCGCAGGACCTCCTCGGGAATCTCCAGCGAGTCGACACGCGAGACGCCTTTAATCATCGAGGTTCGTCGCAAATTCTTGGCGATTGCCGCGACGGCATCCGAGATCATTTCGCCCAACGTTCCCTCGCAGATCGTACGGTCCATGAACCTCAACGACCCCGCCGCGCCCTTCTGCGTTCCGGCATAGACCGCCACATCGATAAAGAGCTTGGGATAGAACTGCTGGGGATAGGCACCCGCGGCCAAGAGTCCGGCCTTAGTAACATTGCCCTGGGAGTCGAGGAAATTCAGGCGCTCCAGCTTCGTTTTCTTGTCCGGCGCGCCGCGCATCGCACGAGGTGTCAGTGAGAAAGCATGCTCTATCGTGCGGTCGACCAGGGCCTCGTCAAGATCGCCTGCGACCGCGCCGGGCACTGCATCGCGATCACTGGGGCTCGTCCGCTCATACGATGACAAGGACAGGACCTCGGTCGACGAGAGCGGAACATCTTTATCATCGATGCGTTTGTAGCTGCCGCCTTGAGCGCCCCGCTCTATGACATAACAAGGCTTGCTCGACGGGTCGAGCTCCTCAATCGTGATGACCAGAACCACGGTGCCCTGGAGCTCCACGCGTTCAATGGTGTATTTGGGCGGATTGGCCAGTTTTCCGCGCCCGCCGGCATCACCCATGCCCGCTACGAATTGGTTGAGCACCTTCTCGGTCTCAAAGTTCTCAACCGGGACAAAGCCCGCGCGCTCGCTCACGCCGAGCACGATAATTCCGCCAGCGGTATTCGCGAAAGCGCTAACCGTTTCCCATACGTCGCGGGAAAGCGTCGTGGCGCTCTCCTTGACCTCGACGTTAAGATCGTCCGAGCCCATGCGCCTTAAAGACTCGAGCAGACCGGTCAGCTCGTTTTCGTTCATCTGCATGTCCTTTCGCTCGGCCCGGCGGAGAATGCCGCGAATAGATTTCCTTCGTCTCTCAGTTATCTCTCGTAATTATCTCTCATCTTACTGCTATCTCTCATATTAGAGATAAGTGAGAGATGAAAGATAAGATGTCTGCCATTTGTTTCATTTAAACATGTTTTTGCTGGTAGAACAATCAGTATTGAGACAATACCATGATTGCCTGTCTCTTTGCTGATCATTTATCTCTCATATTTATCTCTCGTCTTTCTGTTATCTCTCGTATTAGTGAGGAATGAGAGATGAGAGATGTGTGAGTGATGCATGGGCGTGGATTTTTGGACGGTCGGAAAATCCCTCAAACAAAAAAACGGGGCCGGCCTTACGCCGAACCCCGTTTTCAAACGGACAGTTAGTTATCCAACGCGCGAGCATAGCAGTCAACTTTACGCCGCCGCGAACACTCCCAAACCTGTTCCGATGATGCAGATCGCGAAGATGCCAATAATAATCCAAATGGTCTTGACACCCTTTTTATAGAGAGCAACGCAAGCGAACGTTGCCAGCAAGGGCAGCAGACCGGGGAAGATCGAATCGAACAGATCCTGCAGGACAATCTCCGAACCACCCACATCAAAGGTCAAAGCAGTGGACAGTGAGACCTGTGCCGCAATCATGGCGCCGATAACGGTCATTCCGAGGACACCGGCAGCATGCGTCATGCGAGACATAAGGTTGTTCTCTTCGGACTGCTGCAGGAACTTGGTTCCCAGGTCGTATCCCAGATGGGCGGCGACGATACGCGTTGCAAAGTTAATCACGGAGTAGATGAGCGCGTACACGATGGGGCCGAGCGGGTTGCCCGTCGACGCGATGCCGATGCCAATGCCGGCGGCGACCACGCGGAACGTACCCCAGTAGAACGAATCGCCAATGCCGGAAAGCGGTCCCATGAGGCCGACCTTCATGGCGTTAATCGAGGACGTGTCGAAGTTCTTATCGGCAGCCGCCTGCTCTTCCATCGAAACCGTAAGGCCGGCTACAAACGGAAGCACATGAGGCGTGATGTTAAAGAACTCGGTATGGCGATCAAGCGCCGCATAGTAATCGTCGTCGTTGGGATAGATCTTCCGCAGGGGCTTCTGAATGGTGTACATGAAGCCCATTGCCATCATCTTGTCGTACGACTGCGAGCACTGGCTCGTAAACTGGCGAAGGAACATGCTCCGATACATATCGGGAGTCATAATCGCGTCCTTCTTGGCCTCTTTGAGATCGGTGTTCTGGGTAGCCATTAGAAGTCCTCCTCTTCATCCTCGGCAACCGTCTGCGGACCGGACGAGCCCTCGCGGAAGGCCAGGAGCAGTGCGACGCAAATGGCAGCTGCGGCGACGCCGATAACGTCCATCTTGAGGTAGATGACCATAATGAATCCCAGGAACAGCCAAGGAAGCAGCTTGTTATCGCCCATGGTCCTAATAAGAAGTGCGAAGCCGATGCAGACCATGACGCCGGACGCAACGTTGAGGCCGTCCATCACAAACTGCGGAATAGCGTTAAGCGCATTGTTGATGAGGTCGGCACCAAAGAACAGCGAGCAAAACACCAGCAGTGCAGACGGAATGCCAATCGACAGCGGCACGATGGTCAGATGGTACAGATTCGCCTTGGCAAGATCACGATTTGCCAGAGCGGTCTCGATCTTCTTGCAGGCAAAGGCACCCGGAACGGCGTAGCAGAAGTTGCGCCACACCTGAAGGAAGACGGAGACGGGAAGGGCGAGTGCGACGGCAGTTGCCGTGCCCGTACCCGTAATGACGGCAAACGCGCAGCCAAGCACGCCGGAAGCATAGACCTCGGGAGGAACCGCCGCACCGACCATGATGGCGCCCATGAACATGGACTCCAAAGCAGCGCCGACGATAACGCCCTGCTGGACATCGCCAAGGATCAAGCCAACGAACAGGCTCGTAAACAGCGGACGACCAAGCATCGTAATGCCAAATAATTGCTCGTCCATGGACGCAATCAATGCGACCAGTGCAACTAGAAGATACTGGACAACCATTTCGATCAACCCCAGAAACAGGTCTGCAGGCGAGGCATTCTGCGCAGCTCGCCTGCAGACAACCGCAGCAATTTGAGAGGATTAGTAGTTCATCTGGTGATAGTAACGACGCGTGGTGAGCGGGTGGTTACGGACGTGCTCGAGATGGCAGCTCAGACGCTCGGTGATGGTGTAGGTGACCATCGGGGAGACGATCTTGCGGAACTCGGGGTCGCTGAACGGCAGCTCGACCTCGGCGGTGTCGAACTTGTTCACGCGGACATGGACGCCCTTCTCGTCGGCGAGCATGTGAGTGAAGTTGTCCACGCGGTCCATGAGCTTACGGGTGTCGTCCTCGCCGTAGAGCATGATGAGGCTCGTGCCCTCCTCGCACAGTTCGATGGTGCCGTGGAAGAACTCGGCGGCGTGGATGGACTTGGTCTTGATCCACTGCATCTCCTCGAGAATGCACATAGCGTAGTCGTAGGCCTCACCCCAGAGCATGCCGGAACCAATCACCATGTGGTAGTCGGTGTCTTTGAAGTCCTCGGCCATGGCGGCGCAGCGCTCGTCCTGAGCGTCCTTGGCCTTGATGAGGTACGGAGCGATGTTGCCGAACTCCTCCATGAAGGTGTCGTACTTGGGGAAGGCGCCGGCGTTCTTGAGGAAGCGGGCGACCAGCGTAATCTGGTAGGTGTAGATGGCCTCGCACAGGACGTCGTCCTCGGCGAAGCTGAAGAACTTGTAATCGGCGTACTCAGTGGCCGGGGTGTTGTCGTTGGAGACATACATCAGCGTGCGGGCGCCCTGCTCCTGGCAGAACTTGGCGGCCTCGATGATCTCGGGGGTGGTGCCGGTACGGGTGGAGAAGACGCAGACCGAGTCCTTGTTGAAGGTCTTGGGCGGGCATGCGAGGAACTCAGCGGCAATCTCGCAGTGGACGTCGACGTCGGCCGTGGTGGTCTCGACCCAATACTTCATCGGGAGCGTGTGGGCCCAGGTGCCGCCGCAGCCGATGAAGAAGATGTTGGAATAACCCTGCTCGCAGACCTTGTCCACGGCAGCCTCAATCTGAGGACGGAGAGCGAGGGCATCGCTCACAACCTTCTCGTAACGAGGCTCATCGAAATTGAACATCCCTTACTCCTAACTCACTTGGATGAACCCTTCATTCATCCCATGACGTTATAATACTTTATATAACTAACTATGCAAGAGCTATTTCAGATTTTTTTTGATTTTTCTTTAATAAAAAGCCCGCCGATTAAATGATCGACGGGCTTAAGAAAGGAGGACCTGGTTAATAAATGCTAGACAATGGCATGTTTCCAGCTAGAAAACGTCCTTGGCAAGTACCTTTGAGTCATTGGGAACCTGACGGATTTCGATAACCACGCCATCGTTCACAAGCTCTTGGATATGCTCGGCATCGGTTTCGGTCGCAAAGATCGCGGGGGTCGGATGAAGCGTGGTCTCGGGAGACTTTCGAGTTCCGCCCAGATTGATCTCCTTGATGTCTTTGCAACCCTTAGCAAGGCGATAGGCATCCTCGATCGTCTCGACAATGATAAACAGCGAATACTTGTCGGTGACGCCGCTGTTGAGCGCCTCGATAGCAGCGTTTACGTCTTTTATGACGAGCTTCACGCCGTTGGGACGAGCTAGCCTCAATGCGGCTTTTCTCATGTCGTCTTTTGCCACGGCGTCGCTGGCACACAGGATGCAATCGACATCCAGCGCATGTGTCCAAGACATGGCGACCTGGCCGTGAATCAATCGGTAATCAACTCTCGTAAGCTTAATCATCGTAATCATCTCCGCACGTAATAAAGGTAATGACAGGCGTGACCCTTAGCTAGGGCTCGAACCAGAACTAACTAGAACTCTTCTTCTTCGACATCGGCAAGCATGTCCGCCGCCTCACAAAGCATGATAAACGAACGTGATCCCTCGACCGCAGCTTTGGCCTTGTCCGCATCCAGGGAGTCCAGCTGTGTAGCCATTTCCACCAGCAGCGGCAAGTTCATTCCGGTGATCAACGTAAACGATCCGGCGGTCTGCCTCTGAATGAATTCGTTGTTTACAGAGCCGCCAAAGATGTCAGTCACGACAAACCAAGAGTCGGCAGGGTCCTTCGACTCCATCCAAGCATCGATAAGCGCTGCGACATCCCTCGTGTCGTCATCGACATAGGCGCACAGACACTCGATTCGGTCGTTGGCGCCCATCAGGATCTCGAGAGAGCTCTTCATACCTTGGGCGAGATAACCATGACTCGCTAGCAATATCTTATTCATAGTTCTCCAATATCAATAAGACGTACTATATTGTCATAACAAAGTATATTAGCAATCTACCCTACGCGGTGTGTCTATTTTCCAAATCCGCGAACGGTAGCAATTGGTCGGTAAATTGACCAATCTATCTCTAATTTACAAATAGAACTTCAGTCGCTCGGTGCAGTACACCTGACGGGAGATGAAAAGCGGCTCGCCGCTTGGAGCATAACGTCTATCGACAAACAGAAGCAGTGGAGAGTCCAGCTCCACGTTAAGGTATGCCGCCTCGAGCTCGCTCGCATAGCAGACCTCGAGCGTACGCGTATTGGGGCCCATCTTGATCCCCTGGCGATCGAGTACCGCCATCAGCGAATCCTCGAGGGATTCATGCTCCAAAAAAGAAAGCGCAGCGGAATAGCTATTGGTTTCCAGCATCGTGGGCTTGTCATCCACAAGGCGTAGACGACGACTACGCAATACCTTTTGGGTATCGTCTACGCCCAGGAACTTCGCGTCTCGCAGGCTTGGGAAGTCCCAGCCCATTGCGAGAACCCTGGTAGACGCCTGTTTTCCCGCAAGCTGGCACGAATGGGTAAAGCTCTCACGGTCGTCCGCGGCATACATCTGTGTGTCCGACGAAACGAACGTGCCCTTGCCGCGGGCCCTCTCAACAAGCCCAGCATCTTCCATTTCTTTAATTGCGGAGCGAACCGTTATTCGGCTCACGCCAAATTGCTCGATGAGCTCCGCCTCGGTCGGAAGCTTATCTCCCGGACGGTACGTGCCGTTGGCGATCGAATCAGAGAGCGCACGGACAATCTGTTTGTACAGGGGGATAACGCTATTTGCTTCAACCATATCAACCATACCTTTGCAAGGAATCAGCAGCTTATAGATAGATGACTTATATTGTATTAGAACTTTTTAGGAGTCCATATATTTCCTAAATAATTCGGTAAACGGGGTGTTATTTCACTTTAGCGGGGTGCAGCGGCTACCCGCGGCATTCGTTATTAACCTAGCTAGGCTAGTCCACCCACATCGTCTCCAGTTCGCCGCAGAACCGCGGCCCCATATGGGTATACTCTCGAGGATTCGACTCGATTCGCCCCCGCTGGG
>UQVT01000057.1 GCA_900544465.1 uncultured Collinsella sp.
TCGCGCCCTTGAAGTTGAACGTCAGATTGTCCAAATGCGGCCCGCGCAGCGTCGACCGGTCCGCCGTTCGGCAGAACGGCGGAACCTACTTGACTCCGTACTGCTCGTAGTAGGCGTCGATGGCGGTCTTGAGCTCATCGTCGATGACGACCTTGCCGTCGATCTCGTGGTTGTAGAGGGTCTCGACGACCTCGGCCATGGAGACGATGCTCGCGACGGGGAAACCGTACTTGGCCTCGATCTCCTTCTGGGCGGTGGTCACGCCACCCTTGCCGACCTCCATGCGGTTGAGGGACACAATGAGGCCCTTGATCTCGACATCGGCAGCAGCCTTGACCTTGGGATAGGTCTCGTCGATGGACTTGCCGCTGGTGGTAACGTCCTCGACCATGACCACACGGTCGCCGTCCTTGGGCTCATAACCCAGCAGGTTGCCCTTATCGGCACCGTGGTCCTTGGCCTCCTTGCGGTCGCAGCAGTACTTGACCTCCTTGCCGTACAGCTCGTGGTAGGCAATCGCGGTCACGACGGCCAGGGGAATGCCCTTGTAGGCCGGCCCAAACAGCACGTCAAAGTCGTCGCCAAAGTTATCGTGAATGGCCTGGGCGTAATACTCGCCCAGCTTCTTGAGCTGGTAGCCCGTCACGTAAGCACCGGCGTTCATAAAGAACGGGGACTGACGGCCGCTCTTGAGCGTAAAGCTGCCGAACTTAAGAACGTCGGACTCGACCATAAACTTGATGAACTCTTGCTTGTAAGCCTCCATGCGGGCTCCTCTCGTAATCGCGTACGTGCCTTCCAGTTTAGCGCAGGCGAAGCGTAGATGCGGGCGCGCTTTGGGGCCACGGCATTCTGTAAAGGCTTTGTCAGGGGGAATGGTTTTCCGAACAATGGGGTTGACATGTCAAGCCCCCTCATCAAGAATACGGGCGGATTAAAAAGGGGTACGAGATACCCAAAGCGCGCTGCGCTCAGCCTTTAGGAGGTGTGCCATGGAAGGCAGTCCTAGTCGAAAAACCTGCATGTCGCCCTCGGCACGCCGCGAGGACTCCGCACACGCATAAACGCCACCGGCAGATCGTCAAAACCACCACAAAGGTGCCTGTCCCCTTTGTGGTGGCTCGTGAGCTTGACGTGAGCGACATCTAGGTTTTTTGAAGCAAATACGACACGTACGCTAACTCCCCTCAACAAGGAGGACCCTATGCTGATGCTCAAAACCGTCACGGTACTCGAAGCCATCTCCAAGCGCCGCCGCACGGCGCGCCCTGCCGCTCATACCGGCCTATCCAAGAACACCATATTCGCCGCCACCCATAGTGCCGAGGACGCCCTCGTACTGCTTGACGCCACGGCAAACGGCCTCACCGTCGAGCAGGCAACTGAGCGCCTGAACGCCGTCGGCCCCAACACCATCGAGGCAACGACCAAAACGCTCGCCCGCCGCATCGCCGACGCGTTCATCGATCCCTTCGCCGGCATCCTCGCCGCGCTCGCACTGGTCTCGCTCTACATCGACGTGCTCGCCGCACCCGAGCCGCAGCGCGACCCCTCCACGGTCATCGTCATCGGCATCATGCTGCTGGTATCGGGCGGCATGAAGTTTATCCAGGAAGCCCGCAGCGGCAATGCGGCCGAGGCCCTCAAGGACCTGGTCTCCAACACTTGCACCGCCCTGCGCGACGGCGAGCGCATCGAGATCCCCTTCGACGAGCTCGTCCCCGGCGATGTAATCCGTCTCTCTGCCGGCGATATGGTGCCAGCAGACGCCCGCATCATCACCGCACGCGACCTGTTTGTGATCGAGTCCGCCCTGACCGGTGAAAGCGAGGCCGTCGAGAAGACCTCGTCAGTGGCGATCATAGAGGGCGCCGACGGCATGGCGCTGCCCCTCTCCGCCTGCAAGAACATCGTCTTCACCGGCACCTCCGTGCAAAACGGCGCCGCCATGGCGCTTGTCGTTGCCACCGGCTCGGACACCTACCTGGGCGGCATCGCCAAGATGCTCAACGGGCGCGGCGAAAAAAGCGCGTTTGACCGCGGCGTCTCGAGCGTCTCCATGCTGCTGGTGCGCCTGATGCTCGTTATGGCGCCGGCCGTCTTTGCCATCAACGCCGCCACCAAGGGCAACGTCATCGACGCGCTGCTGTTCGCCACGAGCGTGGCCGTGGGCATCACGCCGCAGATGCTTCCCGTCATCGTGACCACGAGCCTGTCGCAGGGCGCCAAGGACCTCGCCCGTCACCAGGTTATCGTCAAGGAGCTGCCGGCGATTCAAAACCTCGGAGCGATGGACGTCCTGTGCTGCGACAAGACCGGCACCCTCACCGAAGACCGCATCGTGCTCGAGCGCTACCTCAACACCGATGGCAACGAGGACGCGCGCGTGCTGCGCCATGCGTTTTTGAACAGCTTCTTCCAGACCGGCCTCAAAAATCTTATCGACCTGGCCGTAATCGACCGTGCCGATGTGACACCCTCGACCGTCGCACCCGATTCCATGCTGGGCCAGAGCCTGCGCGACCGCTACGCCAAGGTCGACGAGGTTCCCTTCGATTTCTCGCGCCGTCGCCTGAGCGTAGTTGTCGCCGACGCCCAAGGCAAAACCCAGATGGTTACCAAGGGCGCTGCCGAGGAAATGCTCGAGATCTGCTCCTTTGTCGAGATCGATGGCATCGCTCAGCCGCTCACCGACGAGAAGCTCGCCCAGATTCGCAAGCAGATCGCCGGACTTAACGCCGAGGGCCTACGCGTAATTGCCGTGGCGCAGAAGACCAATCCGCGCTGCGTGGGCGAGTTTGGCATCGCCGACGAGTGCGACATGGTGCTGATGGGCTTTTTGGCCTTCCTCGATCCGCCCAAAGCAAGTGCCGCGGGCGCCGTCGCCACCCTCGAGGCCAAGGGCGTGGCGGTCAAGGTCCTAACCGGCGACAACGACCGCGTCGCCGCCACCGTCTGCGAGCAGATTGGTATCGATGCGAGCAACGTCTTGCTCGGCTCCGAGATCGATGCGCTCGATGACGCCGAACTTGCCGAGCGCGCCGAGAAAACCCACCTCTTCGCCAAGCTCTCGCCGCTGCAGAAGGCGCGCCTGGTACGTGTCATGCGCGAGATGCTCGGCCACACCGTGGGCTTTATGGGCGACGGCATCAACGACGCCGCCGCCATGCGTGCGAGCGATTGCGGCATCTCGGTCGATTCGGCCGTCGATATTGCCAAGGAATCCGCCGATATCATCTTGCTTCAGAAGGACCTGGGCGTGCTCGAGCGCGGCATCATCGAAGGCCGCCGCACTTACGGCAACCTGCTCAAGTACCTCAAGACCACGGTGAGCTCCAACTTTGGCAATGTGCTGTCCGTGACCGTCGCGAGCCTGTTCTTGCCGTTTTTGCCCATGAGCGCCCTGCAGCTGGTACTGCTGTCGCTGGTCTACGAGATCGTGTGCATCGCACTGCCGTGGGACACCGTCGATGACGCCTGGACTGCCCGTCCGCGTGCCTGGGACGCCACGTCCATCAAGGGCTTTATGCTCGAGCTGGGCCCCGTGAGCTCGCTGTTTGACATCGTGACCTTCGCTGCGCTCTTCTTTGTCGTGTGCCCCACCGCCGTGGACGCAAGCTGGTCCGAGCTTTCCGCCGCGGGCGACGTCGCGGGTATGGCGACCTTTGCTGCGCTCTTCCAGAGCGGCTGGTTTGTCGAGTCCATGTGGTCGCAGACACTCGTGGTCCACATGTTGCGCTCCCCGCATCTGCCGAGCCCGCGCGACCACGCCGCGCCCGCATTGTGCGTTCTTACCGTGCTGGGCCTGGCGCTCGTCACCTGGCTGCCGGCAAGCCCCATCGCCGATGTGCTCGGCCTCATGCCGCTGCCCACGAGCTTTTTTGGGCTGCTCATTGGCATCGTTACCGCCTATATCGCGCTCACCCAGCTGGCAAAGTGCCGCTACATTGCCCGCCACGGCGAGCTGCTGTAGCAAGTAGACGGAAAACACCCTGCCAGCTGCCGTTGCCACTACCACAGCTGCCAACGCCGCTGCCGCTGCCTCTGCCGCAGTCTATCCCCCCCAGCAGTTGCGGTGAAATAGTTCCTGTTTAAAGCCCCGTGACTTTAATTTAGGGACTATTCCACCGCAACTTATTGGGAGGTTAGCTAGTCCTTGGGTGTCCAGGACCAGAAGAAGTTGATAAGGGCCACGCGCGAGGCGGTACCGGTCTTTTTGTTAATCGAGGAAATGTGACGATAGAGCGTGGAGCGCGAAAGGAAAAGCGTTGTGGCGATATCCTGAACACTCTGGTCCGAAACGACCAAGACCTCAAGAATATCGCGCTCGCGCTCCGTAAGCCCAAAGGTGGCGACGAAGGCATCGAGGCGCTCATCGGACGTGAGCTCCGCTGCCTCCACGGGCTCAGGGTCGGAGCATGTGGGCGCAAGATCCCCACCAAGATCGTCGGTGGCAAGCGGCAGTCCGTCCCGCATCGCGGCATCATCGGCTCGTTGCCCCAACTGCCCCAGCAGCGTAATCGCAATGCCCACAAACATCACGAGCGCCGCACCGACCGCAGCCAGCACATTTTGACTCGAGATAATCGCCACTGCCGGCGCCGTCACGAACATCGAGCACACGTTGTTGACGACGCGACCCATGCACGGCCAAAAATATGACCAGCGCGCATAGAGCGAGACGGCGGCATATTTTGTGGTAAAGAACACCACGAAAAAGCCCGAGCCCAGATAAAAGATGATCGTGGCAGCAAGCTCGTTGCCGCCATTGCCATCGACGATGAGCACAAAGAACGAAAGCGTGGACAGTATGGCGGCACATGTCATGCCGATATTCATATACGAGCGGCCGTGCAGGTCAAATAGTGCGCCAGCGACCAACGAGCTCACGACAAGCAGCAGGCGCGGCCAATCGCCCAAATCGACGGTTCCGACAGCATGCAGGGTCGTGAAGCCCGCGTTGAGAGCGGCGAATACGCTGGAAAGATACGCCGTCGCCACGGTCAGGCGGACCACGGCGCGGCGGAATGCCGCCTTTGCCTTGGGATCGTCTTGCCACTTGGCGCCATATTCCAAAGCATCTACCGAAAGCCCGGCAGCACTGGGTTCAAAGTTGGGGTCGGACTCGTCGCGCAGCTTGGCGCGTCGGGCACCGTGGAGCAACGCCACCTGCGCGATCGCACAGACGACCAGAACAGCCTGCTGAGGAATACCGACAGGCATCACCATGTGGTTGATCACCTGTACCAGAACGCCCATGGCATAGGAAAGTGCGGCGGCGCGCGCCAAGCAGGGCGTTCGCGCAAAGCGCCTCGCAAAATTTGCATGAGCAGTCGATCCGCAGTAGCCCAGCGCGCAGCACGCCACCAAACCGCCGGCAATTACCACCTCAACCTGAACCGCCATAATCAACAGCAGCAATGCCGCCACCAGCAAAACGCCCGTGACGTCACTCGTTGCGTCGATAGCATGGGGACGGCGATAGTACAGAATGGGACGCACAAAGAAGCCAATCACGCTCGCGCCGATGACAAGGCTCTCATAAATAACGACTTCGTTCGGAGACACGAACTCGGCCATGCGCACATCAAGGATGCGCACATCAAAGAGATACTCGCACGCCAAAAACGTGAAGAAGAACAGCGCCAGGCATATAATCTCCCGAATGCCCCGACGCAAATATGCGGTTGTGTCTCCCATGCCCCTCATGGTTAACCCCCCAGCCGCTCAATTGTCTGGAAATCTATTTTAATAAAGAACCAGTCTCAATATCGAAGCCAGGCTCGAAATGTTGCCAATTCGACCCCAGCCGTCCACATCACGCCGCGATTTTGAGCCGCATGGACCAGAAGGGACGCGCGCGATCTCTAGCTCGGCCAGGAGTGTCTCCAACTACCACTCATTTAAGTACGTCCCCAATGAGTGGCCGAAGAGTGTCCCCCGCGACTAGTCGTTTAAGAACGTCCCCAACGACTAGTCAAAAAATGGGCCATGTGTCCCAGTTGTGGAGACTCCTTGAGCCGTCTGGGTATCGCGAAGGATCGCGCACTCCCCCATCATCAAAAGTGACACACGCTACCAGTTGATGGGAGGCAGCCATGGGCTTCTTTGACAAGATGTTCGAGAAGAAAGAGTGCGCGATTTGCGGTACCGAGCTGGGACTTCTAGGTAAGACAAAAATCAATGAAGGCTACCTGTGCAAAGAGTGCGCCGGCAAGCTCTCCCCCTACTTTCACGGCTATCGCTCCAGCACCGCGGACGATATCCGTGAGCAACTCGCCTACCGCGAGGCCAACGCCGAGCGCCTGTCTTCGTTCAACCCCACGCGCACGCTTTCTGCCGGGCGCACCAATATTATGCTCGATGAGGACGCGGGCCTGCTGATCATCACTTCGCAGAGCCGCTGGCGCGACGCCAATCCCGACATCATCGAGTTCTCGCAGGTACTCGGCTGCGATATGGATATCGACGAGCAGCGCACCGAGATCTATCGCGAGACCAAGGACGGCGAGCGCGAGAGCTACAACCCGCCGCGCTACGACCTGGATTACGACTTTAATCTGACCATCCACGTCAACACGCCGTACTTTACCGAGATCAACCTGCGCGTGAACGACTCCACCATCGATCAGCGCGGCTCCATCGAATATCGCGAGGCCAAGCGCCAGGCAACCGAAGTCCGCGATGCGCTGGTGCAGCTGCGCCAGGAGACGCGGGACAGCGTCGTGGCCGCTAAGGCCCCCAAGACCGCGGTGACCTGCCCCTTCTGCGGAGCCACCACCATTCCCGATGCCAGCGGGCGCTGCGAATACTGCGGCGGCGCCATCGGCGCATAGCCCCCGGCACGGAAAGGACCGATCATGGCCTTCGAGAGCGTTAACTATCAGTGCCCTGCCTGCGGTGGCCCCTTGCATTTTGCAAGCGCCGAGCAAAAGCTCGTCTGCGACTACTGTGACTCGCGCTTTGAAGTCGAAGAAGTCGAGGCCCTCTATCGCGAGCGCCAGGACAAGGCAGACGCCAAAGCCGATGCCGCAGCCGCAACGCCAAAGCCCGTCGCCGACGACGCGGTGCAGGAGCTCGCCCAAAACGCCGGCTACATCTGCTCGTCGTGCGGCGCCGAGCTCGTGTCCGACGGCACCGTCGCTGTCACCACCTGCCCGTACTGCGGCAACTCCGCCGTAGCGCCCGGTCAGCTTTCGGGCGACTTCTCGCCCGACCTGGTGATTCCATTTAAGCTCGGGCGCGATGACGTCACGGCCGCACTCAAGGAACACTACAAGGGCAAGATCTTGCTGCCCAAGAGCTTTGTCACCGGCAGCCACATCGACGAGGTCCAAGGTGTCTACGTGCCGTTTTGGCTCTACGGTGCCCGCGTTGACGGCGAAGTGTACTTTGACGCGACCAACGAGACCGTGACCGAGGAATCCGACCGCACCGTCACGACCACCGACCACTACGACGCCTACCGCAAGGGAAACATCTCGTTTAAGCGCGTGCCCGTCGACGGATCGTCCAAGATGCCCGACGGCCACATGGACGCCATCGAGCCGTTTGACTACGATGCCCTGCGCCCGTTTTCGGTCGCGTATATGCCCGGCTACATCGCCAACCGCTACGACGAGGACTGCGAAACCTGCAAGGCGCGTGCCGAGCGCCGTATGGAAGAAAGCACGATCTCGGCCCTGCGCGAGACCGTCGTCGACGAATACGACGATGCCACGGTCGAAAGCAAGCAGCTCGACTACACCTGGGAAGACAGCGACTACGCCCTGTTCCCCGTCTGGATGCTCTCTACCTCGTGGAACGGCAAGAGCTACCTGTTTGCCATGAACGGCCAGACCGGCCGCTTGGTCGGCGAGCTTCCTTGCTCCAAGCCCAAGCTCGCTATCGCCTCGGTGCTGTTCTTTGTGATCGGATTTGTCCTCTCCCAGATCCTCTTCATGGGTGAGAACGCCTTCGATCCGGATTACCTCACCTTTGATATCGAGGGCATCCTCATCAACATCGTCGCGCCGCTGATCATCGTGGTCATCGCAGACGTGCTGCTGGTGGGCCAGCTCAAGACGGCCAACGAGGCCACCCACGCCGATTGCTACTGTGGCGAGCTCGACCTGACCGAGAAGCACGACACCTTCAGCCACACCGAGACCACCGTTGTCATGAAGGACGACAAGGACGATTAACCATCCTGACCAATACCACCCGGCCTTTGACGAGAAAGGAAGATCACCATGGGACTCTTGAAAGCTGGATTGGGTGCTGCCGGCGGCGTCATGGCCGACCAGTGGAAGGAATTTATCTACTGCGAATCGATGCCCGCTGACGTCTTGGCCTGCAAGGGCAGCAAGCGCACCGGCGGCCGCAGCTCCAACACGCGCGGCGAGGACAACGTCATCTCCAACGGCTCGGTCATCGCCGTCAACGACGGCCAGGGCATGCTCGTGGTGCAAAACGGCAAGATCATCGAAGTCGCGCTGGAGCCCGGTGAGTTCGTCTTTGACACCGGCAGCGAGCCGAGCGTCTTTAGCGGCAACCTGGGCGATTCCATCAAGGAGACCTTCGCCAATATCGGCAGCCGCTTTACCTTTGGCGGCGACGCGGGCAAGGACCAGCGTGTCTACTTCATCAACACCAAGGAGATCATCGGCAACAAGTACGGCACCGCCTCGCCCGTGCCCTTCCGCGTGGTCGATAACAACATTGGCCTGGACGTCGACATCTCCGTGCGCTGCAACGGCGAGTATTCGTACCGCATCACCAACCCGCTGCTGTTCTACACCAACGTATGCGGCAACGTGACCGACAGCTACACGCGCGACAAGATCGACAGCCAGCTTAAGTCCGAGCTGCTCACCGCCCTGCAGCCCGCCTTTGCCAAGATCTCGGAGATGGGCATCCGCTACAGCGCCATCCCCGGCCACACCACCGAGCTCGCCCGCGCGCTCAACGAGGTCCTCTCTGCCGACTGGCGTGACCTGCGCGGCGTCGAGATCGTGAGCTTTGGCGTCAACTCCATCGCCGCCTCGCAAGAGGACGAGCAGATGATCAAGGACCTGCAGAAAGCCGCGGTCATGCGCGATCCCACCATGGCGGCAGCCAACATCGCCAGCGCCCAGAGCGATGCGATGCGCGCGGCAGCCGCCAACCCCAACGGCGCGATGGCAGGCTTTATGGGCATGGGCATGGCAGGTGGCATGGGCGGCATGAACGCCAGCCAGCTGTTCGCCGCCGGCCAGGCACAGCAGCAGGCCGCCCCGCAGCCGGCTCCGGCTCCCGCCCCCGCACCGGCTCCCGCCGCCGCACCTGCGGCCGGCACGTGGACTTGCAGCTGCGGCGCCACCAACACCGGCAAGTTCTGCTCCGAGTGCGGCAGTCCCGCACCCGCCCCGGCACCGGCAAAGTGGTTCTGCCCCAACTGCGGCAGCGAAAACGGCGGCAAGTTCTGCAGCAACTGCGGAACGCCCAGGCCCTAGCCCCTCTATCTGGTAATTGGCGGGGGATCCGCCACCCCCGCATTTGCTTCTATGGGTTTCGTTCGATAAAGGAGGACACCATGAAGACAACGTTCAAAAAGTCCGTACTCGCATTTCTTACATGCGTCCTGGCGCTCGCCTTTGCCCTGACGGGCTGCAGCGGCGGCAAAGACCCCAAGGCCAACTTCGTTGGCAGCTGGCAGTACTCGGGTGGAACCTTGGACGGCGAAGAGCTCACCGATGAGTACATGGATATGCTCAAGGAGTGGGGCCTCAACTGTATCCTGATCCTCGACGAAGACGGCACGGGCGTCCTCGACATGTTCCTTGAGGTCGCCGACCTGAAATGGGAGGCCAAGGACGCCACCACCGTAACGATTACCGCCGAAGATGAGTCGCACGACCTGAAGCTCAAGGACGACAAGCTCGTCCTCGAGGTGGAAGGCGACAAGCTTATCTTTACGAAGTCCGACAAGGACCTGTCCGGCACGGTGAAGAAGGATCGCGAGGCGGCCGAGAAGGAAGAAGAGATCGATGAGGCCGTCGAAGACGACGACGTCCAGAAGATTGAAATCTCCCCCGCCGTCACCGTTGCCGATGACGACCTGTGCACCATCACCATCACCGAGAAGTTCAAGGACGAGTGGGGCGACATCGGTTTTGTCGTCAACATCACCAACAAGAGCGACAAGGACCTGACCTTCTACGCTCCTT
>UQVT01000058.1 GCA_900544465.1 uncultured Collinsella sp.
GAAATCGTTCCGCAGCTCGGTCTGCTCGAAGCCTAGCCAGTATTAGGTGGTTTCTTGAACTCGGTAAGCCTGCGGTAAGATATACGGTTGTTTACGTAACGCGTTCTCGGGAGCCTGCATGCTCGCCTTTTTACAAACCAACACACCCATCGTGATCTTCAACCAGATTGTTGTCACGCTGCTCACGGTCTGCTTTCTGTACCAGGTGGTCTTCTTTGTCATTGGCGCTCTTCGTGGCGAGGTCGCGCCTCCCAAGGCCAAAAAACTTCACCGCTATGCCTTCTTCATTGCTGCGCATAACGAGGAAGCCGTAATTGCCAATCTCGTACGCTCCATCAAGGACCAGGACTATCCGTCCGAGCTTATCGAGGTCTTTGTCGTTGCCGACGCCTGCACCGACAACACCGCGCAGCTCGCACGCGAGGCCGGTGCCATTGTTTACGAGCGCAATGACCTGGCCCGCAAGGGCAAGAGCTGGGTCATGGACTTTGGCTTCGACCGCATTCTCAACGAGTATCCCGACACGTTTGAGGGCTACTTTATCTTCGATGCCGATAACGTTATCTCCCGCGATTACGTTTCCAAGATGAATGATGCCTTTGACCAGGGCTTCCATGTGGTCACGAGCTATCGCAATTCCAAGAACTTCGGCAGCTCGTGGATCTCGGCTGCTAATGCCACGTGGTATCTACGCGAGGCGCGCTTCCTCAACAACGCGCGTAATATCTGCAAGACGTCCTGCGCTGTTTCGGGTTCGGGTTACCTTATCTCGTCAAGCGTTATCGAGGGCATGCACGGTTGGCAGTTCCACACGCTGACCGAGGACATTCAGTTCACTACGTTCTGCGCTATTCACGGTATTCGCATTGGCTATGCGCCGGCGGAGTTCTTTGACGAGCAACCCGTGACGTTCAAGGCATCCTGGAAGCAGCGTATGCGCTGGACCAAGGGCTTTTACCAGGTGTTCTTTACCTACGGTAAGCATCTGGTCAAGTCGACGTTCCGCTATCATCGCTTTGCCGCCTACGACATGTTCATGACGATCGCCCCGGGTATGCTGCTATCGCTGATCTCGATGCTCGCTAATGCGACGTTCTTGATTGTGGGTGGCCTTTCGCATGGTTTCTTGGCTACCGAAGTCGAGATGCAGGCGTGCGCCGCTTCGCTCATTATGACCTTCGCCATGATGTATCAGACCTTCTTTATCCTGGCACTGCTCACGACTATCTTTGAGTACAAGCACATTCACTGCGCGCAAAAGTGGCGTCTGGTGACTAACCTGTTTACCTTCCCGATCTTTATGTTCAGCTATATCCCCATCACGGTGGCCGCGCTGTTCCTGAAGGTCGACTGGGTGCCGACGCAGCACGCCGTCAACGTTACCCTTGACGAGGTCATGCAAGGCGCCAAATAACCACCACCAAAACCACCGCAAAGGGGACAGGCACCTTTGTGGTGGTTTTTGCTTTTGCGATGCAGCTCGAGGAGGAGTCCGATGGTCTATATCCCGTTTTGGATTTGCATCTTTGCCGGCGTGGCAATTGATGCCCGAGAGCGACGGTTTCCCAATGGGCTTGCCGGCGCATGTGCCGTGACGGCGTTGGCGGGCGTTTGGCTCGATCTCGGTTTGAACACGGCGCTTGACCACGCCGGTCTTGCGGTCATCGTCTACCTTGGCCTTGTGCTTACCGAGTCGCTCTGGCGTAGAGTTCGCCACGCTCCTGGCATTGGCATGGGGGACGTCAAGGCACTCTTTGCCCTTTGTACCTTCGATCCCCTGGGCGGCGTTGTCGCGTTTGCGGTTGCGCTCCTGACCCTTGCCGTCGCTTGCCTCATCGCAAAATCGCGCTCCCTGCCATTGCTCCCGTTTTTAGTGCCGATTTTTGCCATAATCGAGGTCGTGGGCTGCACTTTGTAACCGATTGCGCATCCTTTTTAAGGAGCATGCCATGGAATCTAATCAAGAAACGGCCGTCATTAAGGCGCGCATGGACCGTATTCCCTCGGCGTTGTCGCCCGAACTTGTCGAGCGCATTGCCGCCGATCGTGCTTCGGGCTATGTTAACCCGTATCGTTGCAACGATGATCAGGTCATTCGTCGTATTGATCGCGCCGCCGACAAAGGCACGCTTATGCGTCCGGCGTTTATGCGCGATACTGAAAAGATACTTCATCTTCCGGCGTACACCCGTTATGCAGGCAAAACGCAGGTCTTTAGCTTCCGTAGCAATGACGATCTGTCACGCCGCGGTTTGCACGTGCAGCTCGTCTCCCGCATTGCGCGCGATATCGGTCGCGCCCTGGGGCTCAATTGCGATCTGATCGAGGCGATTGGCCTGGGTCACGACTTGGGACACACGCCTTTCGGCCATGCCGGCGAGCGCTTCCTCAACGATATCTATCATGAGCGCACGGGGCGTTATTTTTTCCATAACGTGCAGTCGGTCCGCGTGCTCGACGCACTGTACGGCCGCAACGTGTCGCTCCAGACGCTCGACGGCGTGCTATGCCATAACGGCGAGTACGAGCAGCGTGTGTTTGAGCTCTCGGACATGAGCTCCTTTGACCAGTTTGACCAGACGGTTGAGGATTGCATTGCCACGGGCTATAGCGCAATTGGGCATCTGCGTCCCATGACGCTCGAGGGCTGCGTTGTTCGCATCTCGGATATTCTTGCCTACGTCGGTCGTGACCGTCAGGATGCGATCGCGGCGGGCCTGCTGTCACCCGACGCTTTTGATGATGGCCGGGGCGGTGCCTACAACAGTTGGATCCTCACGCATGCCTCCATCGATATCGTTGAGCACAGCTATGGTAAGCCGCGCATCGAGATGAGCGAGGACCTGTTTGAGGAAATCCGCCGAGCCAAGCGCGAGAACTACGAGAAGATCTATAGCAAGGGCGGTATCGAAGGCGATTCCGAGGTGGAGCTGCGCGAGGCGTTCGAAAAGCTCTACGACCGTTGCCTGCGGGATCTAAACAGTGGTGACGAGTCCTCGTACATCTTTAAGCACCATATTTCGCGCATTGAGCAGCAGCTTTCCTACTACGATCGCACCTATGCCTGGCAGGACGACAAGGATCAAGCCGTGGTGGATTATATCGCGAGCATGACGGACGGTTATTTCTGCGAACTGACGAGCAAGCTGTTCCCCGGTCTGGAGTTTCCGCACCGTACCTATATTAACGAACGGTAGTTCGTATATATTCGGTATACTGTTAGTGGAAAACGTTTTTGATTGATACACGGGATGGCTATGGACGACCTTTTTTCTGCTTCGACGCGCGAGCGTTCCTTTCAGAATGCGCCGCTTGCGGTGCGTATGCGCCCCAATTCGCTCGACGAGTATGTGGGCCAGCAAAAGGCCGTCGGTAAGGGCTCATGGTTGCGTGCCGCGATCGAACACGACGTGCTTTCCAGTGTGATTTTGTATGGGCCGGCCGGTACGGGTAAGACGACGCTGGCCCATATTATCGCCAACCATACTAAGAGCGAGTTTGTCGAGGTCAGCGCTGTGACGGGCACCGTGAAGGACTTGCGCCGCGTGATTGATGAGGCCAAGACGCGCCTGAATACGTACGACCGCCGCACCATTCTATTCATCGATGAGATTCACCGCTTCTCTAAGTCGCAGCAGGATGCCCTGCTGCATGCAGTTGAGAACCGTACCGTCATTATGATTGGCGCCACGACGGAGAATCCGTACTTCGAGGTCAACTCGGCACTGTTGTCGCGTGGGCGTGTGGTGGAGCTTGAGCATCTGAAGGATGAGGATATCGCCACGCTTATTGAACGTGCGCTTGAGGCACCGCAGGGCTTGAACGGTAAGTTCTCGGCCGATGAGGATACGGTCAAGACCATCTGCACGCTGGCAGCGGGTGACGCTCGCTCGGCGCTCACGACGCTCGAGCTTGCGAGCGAGATTGCCGTCACGCGTCCCGATACCGAGGGAACGCCAGCGCCCGCGGCGGGGGAGCGCTATCCCATCACCGTGGATGACGTGAAGATCGCCAACCCGCGTCGCGGCTTTACATACGACAAAAACGGCGACATGCACTACGACATCATCAGTGCGTTTATTAAGTCTATGCGCGGTAGTGACCCCGATGCCACGATCTATTGGCTCGCGCGCATGATCGATGCCGGGGAGGATCCTAAGTTTATCGCTCGCCGTATTATGATTCACGCTTCTGAGGATGTTGGCAACGCCGACCCGCAGGCGCTTTTGGTGGCGCATGCCGCGTTTAAATCTGCTGAAGTTATTGGCTATCCTGAATGTCGCATTAACCTTGCACAAGCTGCGCTCTATGTGTGCTTGGCGCCCAAGTCCAATGCGTGCGAGGCCTCGATCGATGCGGCGCTAGCCGATATCCATTCTAGTGGGCTTCGCGAGGTGCCGAGTTATCTGCGCGATCGCCATCGCCCGGGCAGCGATGAATACGGTGTGTATAAGTATCCGCACGATTATCCCGAAGGCTGGGTCGACCAGCGCTATTTGCCCGAAGGCTTGGAACGCGGTGCATTTTGGCAGCCTGCCGGCCGCGGTTGGGAAGAATGGCGCGTAGAGCAAAGTGAACGCGACCGCAGCGGGAATGCACCGAAGTAGCTGCTGATAATTTTGTCCCACGTTGCTGCTCATGGCATGTTCGGTCCCCTTTGGGGTACCATGGAAACCGTCTGTATATCGATTCCTTCGGGAGGCTTGTATGAGTCCCATTCAAATCGCCCTGCTGGTGCTTGCCATTGCCGGCGTGTGGGCTATTGTTGAGCTCGCGCTTACCCTGCGCAAGACCCGCAACGTTGTCGACTCGCTCGATAAGACCGTGAACGACCTCAATAACACCATCGCCGAGGCGCAGCCGGTGGTGGCAAAACTCGACGGCGCTGTCGACGAGCTTACGCCGGCGCTTGCCCAGATGGAGCCGCTGCTTAAGTCGAGCAAGACGGCAGTTGATGCCCTTACCTCCAATCTCGTAGAGGTCGAAGCCGTGGTTCGCGACATTTCCGAGGTTACGGGCAGCATGGCCGAGGCCAGCAATGCTGTGTCGAGCGTGACCGACTCTGCCGCCGGTGCTGTGCAGAAGCTCTTCAATAAGGTGAAGGCTCCTGCAGCTGACACCGAGCGCAAGCTCGCCGCTGCTGCTGCGGAGGCAGAGCGGCCTACCGAGCGCGTTCTAATTGGCGAGGACGAGGCCGCCGCGGGCGACGATGATGGACAGAAGACTGTAGCCAAGCCGGCTCAGTATTACACTTACACGCCCGCCGAGACCTCTGAGGAGTCCTGCGATGAGTAGCGAAGCAACCTGCCCCATCACGCTGACCGTTGCCGGTGACCCGCGTCTCGCTCGCCTTGTGCGCATGACGGCTGCCAACGTTGGTGCCCTGTGCTCTATGTCTGTCGATCGCATCGAGGACATCCGCATGGCTGCCGAGGAGGCTTTCATCTTTGGTTGCACCGCGGTCGACTGCGATGACATCACCATCAAATTCGATGTCGATGAGACCCACGTTGGCATGACCTTTACCTTTGGCGATCAGGCCACCGTCAACGAGGATGACCAGGCTGCTGTGTATGCCGAGCTCATCCTTGCAAGCGTGTGCGACTCCTACGAAAAGACTGCGGCGCCCCTGACGCTTTCCCTCGACCTCAAGGCGGATATCTAATATGACCGAACGTTCCCGGAGCGGTAAGACCGCTTGGGACAAGGAGAAAACCCGCGAACTGTTTCGTCGCTATAAAGAGACCGGTGACCCGGACGCACGCGAGCAGCTCGTCATGTCCCACATGAACCTGGTAAGGTTTCTTGCCAACAAATTTAAGAACCGCGGCGAGCCGCTCGATGACCTTATGCAGGTTGGCTATTTGGGCCTGCTCAAGGCTATCGACCGCTTTGACCCCGAGCGCGGACTCGAGTTCACGACGTTTGCGACACCCACTATTCTGGGCGAGATCAAACGTCATTTCCGCGACAAGGGCTGGAGCGTGCGCGTACCGCGTCGTCTGCAGGAGCTCTCGGCTAAGGTCAACCAGGCTACTGACAAACTTACCAACGAGCTCCAGCGTTCGCCCAAGGTTGAGGAGATCGCTGAGTATCTAGATGTGACTGTCGATGAGGTCCTCGAGGCTATGGAATCGTCTTCGGCCTATACCTCGGTGCCCATCGAGGCTCCTGGTGCGTCCGATTCCGACGATGCGCCCTCGATTCTCGACCGTTACGCCGACGACGACAACGAGCTCGACTTTACCGATGACCGCCTAGTGATCGAGGAAGCCATCCGTGATTTTTCGCCGCGCGAGCGCGAGGTTATCGAGCTGCGCTTCGTGAAGGGCATGACCCAGATCGAAATCGCCAAGAAGCTGGGTATCTCGCAGGTGCAGGTCTCGCGCCTGCTGCGCCGTACCCTTAAGAAGATTCAGGACAAGATCGATCCCGACGGAGTGATGGTTCGTTCATGAGTGAGCACCCCCAACAAATCGACCGCACGCTGCGCGATACCCGTATTTTGACGTTGCGCATTTGGGCCATCGTTGGCTGCATTGTCATCGCCGCCGTCATCTTTAACCTTATGGGCATCCTGGCGCCGGTTATCGAGTTTCTCGCTGTTGGTTCCATCATTGCCTTTGTGATGTCCCCGATCACCAATTGGCTCGAGCATCATGGCGTCGGCCGTGGCATCGGTTCGCTTATCGCGCTTATTGTTGTTGTTGCCGTGCTCGTCGGTGTCGTTTGCATCTTGTCGCCGATTCTCTTTGGTCAGATCATGGAAGTCCTGAGCCGCCTGCCCGAGCAGCTTCGTGTTGCGGGTGGCGATCTCAATGAGATGATCTCGCATGCCAAGACGCTCAACAACACGCCGGTTAAGGAGTACTTGGACGACAATCTGTCATCACTCGTTACCGTCGCATCGAAGTATGTGTCTCAGATTGCCGCCGAGCTCGGTCGCGGTGTATTCCCGCTCATTACCAATACGGCATCGCAACTGTTCGTTATCTTCCTGGGCCTGGTGCTTGCCTACTGGATGGCCTGCGACTACCCTCGCATGCACCACGAGATTTGCACCATCATCGGTCAGGAGAAGGAGACCTCGTACCGCTTTATGGTCGCCATCCTTTCTCGCTCTGTCGGCGGCTACATATGCGGTATGGTCGTGACGTCCATCTGCGGTGGTTTCCTCGCCTTTATCGGTTTTATGATCATCGGCCATCCGTATGCGGCGCTCATGGCTATCTTTACCGGCATCATGCATTTGGTTCCGGTCGTCGGTCCCTGGGTGAGCGCAGCAATCGCCACAGTGCTCGGTTTCATGTTCAGTCCCATGTTGGCGTTATGGACGCTCATCGTGACGATGGTCGCACAAAATGTCACCGACAATGTGATTTCGCCTAAGGTCATGCAGAGCTCAGTGCAGGTGCATCCCATCATGAGCCTTACGGCGCTCGTTATTGGCTCGGCACTCATGGGCCCCATCGGCATGATTATTGCCATCCCGCTTTGTGCGGCTCTCAAGGGTATCTTCGTGTACTACTTCGAGAATGAGACCGGTCGCCAGCTTGTGGCATACGACGGCGCCGTGTTTAAGGGCACGCCGTATCGCGATGCCGAGGGCAACCCGGTCGCCGCCTACGACGCGCTCGGCGACGATACCTTCATCTACGAGTCCGAGCTCATCGGCAACGAGACTGTGCCCGAGGCCAAGGCCATGCCCAAGCCCGAGCTCGATAATCCCTGGATTAAACTCTCGAGCCTGCAGCCCGATGCCACGGGCTTCTTCAAGAACCCCTTCGCCAAGGACGATGACTCCAACTCGGACGACGACACCAAAACCGGCATCGACGGCTCCATGGACGATTCGGATTCTAAATAGGTTCTATTAACGTTTCTTGAAGTTGTAAATGACAAGAAACGCGACCAAAGCGATTGATAAGGGGCCGGCTACATAGAAAAAGAGAACGTCAATTGCGCGTAGAGTGTAATAAGCCTTATCGCCGGACATTACTGTATACAATACGTATCCAAATGATGGTTGGTTTGCGTACCAGCATGAGAAGGCCAAGAGCGCTAAAAGTGCTACAACCAGAAGTGCATTCAGGACAAATCGTTTGCTTTTCATCGATCGCTCCTTCCGGGTGAATCTTATATGCAATTATACAGCAGTCCTTTTTCAAAGGATCGCGCAGTACTAAATAACGTGCACTTTCGCTGGAGGGTCGCTGTTTGGCGACCCTCTTTTTTGCACTTGCGCGGCGGGATGGTAATATCGTTACGTTTGAACTGTTTCGATGTGAAACCGAGGAGATTCCCTCTATGAGTGCTGACTACCCGTCAATGACTACGGCCGAGATTCGCTCCAAGTTCCTCAACTTCTTTGAGGAGCGCGGTCTTAAGCTCTATCCTTCTTCGTCCCTCGTCCCCGACGACCCTTCGCTGCTGCTTGCCAACGCCGGCATGAACCAGTTTAAGGAGTACTACCAGGGCAAGAAGACCATGAAGGAGATCGGCGCGATCTCCTGCCAGAAGTGCGTCCGCACCAACGACATCGACTGCATCGGCGAGGACGGCCGTCACCTGTCCTTCTTTGAGATGCTCGGCGACTTCTCCTTTGGCGGCGTCTCCAAGCAGCAGGCCTGCGCTTGGGCCTTTGAGCTCATCACCAAGGAGTTCAAGCTGCCGCTCGACCGCCTGTACTTCACTGTCTTTACCGAGGACGACGAGACCCATGACGTGTGGCGCTCCCTGGGCGTTGCCGAGGACCACATCTCGCGTCTGGGCGAGGACGACAACTTCTGGGCCGCTGGCCCCACCGGCCCCTGCGGTCCGTGCTCCGAGATATACTTTGACATGGGCGAGGAGGTCGGTTGCGGCAGCCCCGACTGCAAGCCCGGCTGCGACTGCGACCGCTTCCTTGAGTTCTGGAACCTCGTGTTTACCCAGTACGACCGCCAGGAGGACGGCTCCATGCCGGAGCTGCCGCACCGCAACCTCGATACGGGCATGGGTCTGGAGCGCATGGCCGCTATCATGCAGCACAAGACCGCTAACTACGACGGCGATCTGATGCAGCATCTCATCAAGCTCGGTGAGGAGATCAGCGGCAAGACCTATGACGCCGATGACTACTCCGGTGCCAGCCGCTCGCTGCGCATTATCGCCGATCACTCCCGTGCCGTCGACTTTATGATCTCGGACGGCATCCTGCCCGGCAACGAGGGCCGCGAGTACGTCCTTCGCCGTCTGCTCCGCCGTGCCGTGTTCCACGGTCGCCTGCTGGGCATCGAGGGTGCCTTCCTGACCAAGTTCATCGACGAGGTCAATGCTCAGATGGGAGAGGCTTATCCCGAGCTGCTCAAGAACGTCGCCCTCGTCAAGGGTATCGTCGCCTCCGAGGAGGAGCGCTTCTCCACGACGCTCGACAACGGCCGCGTCTATCTGGACGAGGCTCTGGCAGCGCTTTCCGAGGGCGCCGTGCTTCCGGGCGATGTCGCCTTTAAGCTGCACGACACCTTTGGTTTCCCCATCGATCTGACCGTCGAGATCGCCGGCACCGCTGGTCACGACGTCGATATGGACGGCTTCACTGCCTGCATGGAGGACCAGAAGGCCCGCGCCCGCGCCAATGCCAAGGGCGACGCCTGGGGCAGCTTCAACGACGTGTGGGTCGAGCTTTCCGACAAGGTCGCCGCGACCGAGTTCGACGGCTATGACAACGATGTGATCGAGGGCGCCAAGGTTGTCGCCATCGTGCGCAACGGCGAGTCCGTCGAGTCCGCTGCCGCCGGCGAGGACGTCGAGGTTGTGCTCGACCGCACCCCGTTCTATGCCGAGATGGGTGGTCAGCAGGGTGATGCCGGCAAGCTTTCCGCCGAGGGCGTTGTTCTGACCGTTGCCGACACCAAGAACCACAACGGCCTGTATGCCCACGTCGCGCACGTTGCCGATGGCACGCTGACTGTCGGTGCCGCTGTTACCGCCGCGCTCGACGCCGAGCGCCGTGGCTTCCTGCGCCGCAACCACACCGCCACGCACCTGCTCGACGCCGCCCTTAAGCAGGTCCTGGGCGAGCACGTCTCCCAGGCCGGCTCGCTGGTGACGCCCGAGCACCTTCGCTTTGACTTTACGCACTTCGAGGCCCTGTCCTCCGAGCAGCTCAAGGCTGTCGAGGACCTGGTCAACCAGCAGATCTTCGC
>UQVT01000059.1 GCA_900544465.1 uncultured Collinsella sp.
CCTTGATGACCTGGACATAGGTGAGGTTGCCGATAAGGATGGCGAACAGCGCCGTAAAGGCGAGCACCGCACGGGTTAGACGGTTGGCGAGCGCAACGCGGCCGAGCACACCGGATTCAGGCGTGTCGAGCAGGCGACGGCGCATGCGCGAGCCGACGGAATGGCTGCCGCTGCCGTAGGAAGACGAGGTGGCAAAGCGCGTGCCCGTCGGGGCGGCGGCAGATGCGACCTGATCATCGGTGATGGCAGCCATGGTGCCGGTGCCGGTAAGCTCGGCCTCGCGTCCGGTCGCCTCGTCACCGGCGCGCAGCAGGAGCGCGACGATGATAAAGCTCGCCAGCAGCGAGGAACCGCCCTGGCTCATAAAGGGCAGGGTGACGCCGGTCAGCGGGATCAGGCGGGTAACGCCGCCCACGATCAAAAAGGCCTGGAAGCTGATGGCGGCCGTAAGGCCCGTGGCGCTAAAGGCGGCGAGGTCGGATTTAGCGCGGGCAGCCGTGGTGAGGCCACGCACGGCAAAGAGCATAAACAGGATGAGCACGGCGCCGCCGCCCAAAAGGCCCATCTCCTCGCCGATGGCAGAGAAGATAAAGTCGGACTCGACGACAGGGATGTTGTTGGCCATGCCGTTGCCGATACCAACACCGACCAGACCGCCATCGGCAAGCGAGAAGAGCGACTGGACGATCTGGTAGCCCTGGCCCTGGGCGTCCTTAAACGGATCGACCCAAACTTGGAAGCGCACCTGAACGTGCGACAGGAACTTGTAGGCGCCCACGGCGCCGACGGCCAAGAGCGCAAGGCCGATAACGACATACGAGAATCGACCCGTGGCAACGTAGAGCATCAGCAAGAAGATGGTGTAGAACAGCACGGCCGAACCCAGGTCGCGTTCGAAGACGACAACGAGTAGGCACACGCCCCACACGGCAAACAGCGGCAGCAGCAGTCGCAGGCGAGGGATCTTAAAGCCTAGGATCTTGCGGTTGGAGATGGAGAGCAGCTCGCGGTTCTCGGCCAGGTACCCGGCCAGGAACAGCACGATAAAGACTTTGGCGAACTCGCCGGGCTGGATGGTAAAGCCCGCGATGCGAATCCACAGCTTGGAGCCCGAGATCGTGGTGCCGATAAAGATAGGCAGCATCAGCAGAATGATGCCGATAATGCCAAAGGTGTACTTGTAGCGCATGACTACGTCGAGGTTCTTAACCAACGCGAGCGTTCCCACCATGAGCGCCACCGAGACAAACAGGATGATGAGCTGTGAGATGGCGAGAGCGGGGGCGAGACGCGTCACGAACGTGATGCCGATGCCCGAAAGCACAAAGACAATGGGCAGGATAGCGGGGTCGGCACCGGGCGCCAAGATGCGCACGGCAATGTGGGCCGCGGCAAAGGCGGCAAAGAGGCCGATCGGTACGGCGAGCGTCTCAAAGGAGATGGCAGCGCCCGCGGTGAGGACGTACATCGCATACAGTAGGATGACGGGGAACGCCGAGGCGATGAGCAAGAGCAGCTCGGTGTTGCGGCGACTCATAAGCGGCACTCCCTTTCTAGTTCTTTTCGGAGGCTTCGGCCTCGGCGGACTGTTCGGCGGTTTTCTCGGAATCTGATTCGGAGGTCGATCCCTGATTGGTGTTGTCGCGAATCGTTTGCGCGTCGATCACCTGGCGGGTCTGCTCCTCGTCGATCTGGTGGCGGTACTTGGATATCGTGTCCTGCGCATCGTCGACACTTGTTTGCGGAATGCCCGCCTTGAGGCGGTTTTGCGTGTCTTCGGGCAGGTCGGACAGCTTAATACTGGTTTCGCTTTCGAGCCAGTGAAGCTTGAGTCCGAGCGGCTTGCCGGGCAGGCCGCGCCAGACGGCGACATTGCCCTGGTGGGTACCCAGGTAGTACGAGCCGGTGACACCCGTGTAGGCCCAGATGCCAGCTGCCAGCACAAAGACGAGGGCCAGGATGGCGGCGATAGTAATGTTGCGGCGACGCACGCGTTGCGCCTCGCGCATAACGCCATCGTCAACCAGGTCAACGACTACTACGGTCACGTTGTCGTGGCCGCCGGCGGCAAGCGCCGCGTCCACTAGGTTGTCGACGCAGATTTGCGCGGTTGAGGACTGCGTGGCGATGTTCTCGATATCGCTATCGGGAATCATGCTCGAAAGGCCGTCGGAGCACAGGATCAGGCGGTCGCCTTCCTCGATATGCAGGGTGAAGTGGTCGGCATACATGGCGGGGTCCGAGCCCAGCGCACGGGTGATGACCGAGCGGTTGGGGTGGACGCGAGCCTCGTCTGCCGTAATCTCGCCGGCGTCCACGAGCTCCTCCACGTAGGAGTGGTCGCGGGTCACGCGGATGAGCGTGCCCTCGTGGAGCAGGTAGGCGCGAGAGTCACCCACGTGGGCGATGGCGAGCGTGTCGTTTTCGATATAGGCGCAAGTGGCTGTGCAGCCCATGCCGGGCTTGCCCAGGCCATTCAAGGCGGCCTCGATTACGGCGGCGTTGGCTGCCTCGACGGCTGCGGCCAGGCATGCTGCGTCGGCGGACTGCGGGGCCGTCTTGGCAATAGTCTCGACGGCGATGGAAGAGGCTACCTCGCCGGCGGCGTGACCGCCCATGCCGTCGCATACGCAAAAGAGCGGCGACTGCACCAGGTAGGAATCCTCATTGTGCGGGCGTACGCAGCCAACGTCAGAGCGGGCGCCCCACATGAGTTGCGTGGTGGTGCCGGCATCATAGGTCGAGTCGGTCTCGATGCGCTCCTCGGTCAGGGGCTCAAAGCTCATGGTCGAGCCGGGGTCTTTGAGCTTGGCCTCAACGGCGGCAACGTCGATCTCGGCTGTGTCACCGGGAGAGACGGTGTCGGTCTCGGCGTTTGATTCGGAATCGCCGGTGTCCGGGGAGCCGGGCTCTTCGGACGCGCAGGCGGTCGACTCGTCGTCTTGCGGGCTGGCGTCTATAGGCTCGGGCGCCGGCGTAGACGCGGGCGCCGGCGTAGACGCGGGCGCAACCTCGGATGCTGGGGCTATGGGAAACGCCGGCGCGGCGGGCTCGGGTGCCGCAAACACCGCAGCGCTCTCGTTGATTGCCGCGGCGACGGGCTCTGCAAAGTGAGCCGGCGCCGGGGTTGCTTCGGGCGCTGTGGGCTGTTCCGCAGCATGTGCGCCGATGGGCGCCGCTACGGCATCCTCTTCGTCCTCGTTATCGGCGAGATCCGAAATATCATGCGTTACATGCGAAAGAGGCAGGGAGAACACGGTGTCCTCGGGCTCCACGGGTGTGGAGTCCGCCGGAGCGGCGTGGGCCGGTGCAGCTACGGCGGCAGCCGGTGCCTCGGTCATGGTTGCGGACTTGTTCTCCTCGTCGATCATCGACGGTTCACCTTCATGACCACGTCGCCAATCTGGACTTCGTCGCCCTCGCGCAGCGTTGCGGGCTCCACAAGCTGGCGGCCGTTGACGAGCGTGCCGTTAAGCGAGTTGAGGTCCTCGATGATGAGCGCCGGGCCCTGCAGCGAAAAGCGCGCATGCGAGGCCGAGACGAACGGTTCGTTGATGCAGATGTCCGAAGATGGCGAGCGACCGACGATGACGGGGCCGAGCATGTCTACGTGGATGCCGCGGATACCGCGCGGACCCTTGTCCACATCGATCGTCCAGATAGCCGAGTCGCGACGCTGCCCGCGCACAAGTCCCACGCCGGTCTTCATGACGGCGAACAGGAAGATATAGAGCAGGGCGACCAGGACGATGCGGCCTGCAAAAAGGACGATATCGATGTTCATAAGAGACTATCCCCTAAATTCAAAGGTGCTCAGGCCAAACGTCAGCAGATCGCCGTTGCGCAGCGGGCAGCGCGTAATGCGGCGGTTGTTGACGAGCGTGCCGTTGGTGGAATTGAGATCCTCGATCGACCAATCCGAGCCCGTAAAGGTGAGCTGGGCGTGGCGGCGCGACACGTTGGGGTCGCGCAGGGCAATATCGGAAACTGAGCGCTCGCGACCGATGGTC
This sequence comes from uncultured Collinsella sp., assembly GCA_900544465.1. Taxonomy (GTDB): domain Bacteria; phylum Actinomycetota; class Coriobacteriia; order Coriobacteriales; family Coriobacteriaceae; genus Collinsella. The sequence continues at coordinate 4,011 of UQVT01000059.1, forward strand.
ACCTGTGCGGAGGTGATGCTATGGCTCTCGCCGCTCACGACGTCGACGAGCTGGGCGAGCGGGCGCTGCGGGGCGCGAGTGCTCGCCATGTTGGAGGCGATGCCGGCTGCGGCGCCTAGGCCCACGGCGGCGCCGGTCGCGGCGGCTCCGCCCATGCCGGCAAGCGCGTCGCGCGAGACGGTCTGCGGCACCGGGATGGGTGCGGCGGCGGGGTCGGGGACGCTAGGCGCGAAGGGGTCTGCCATGGCAAGCGGGTCAGGAGCGGCGGCGCGAGGCGTCGGCTGCTGCTGGGGCATGGCGGCGGGGCGCTGCTGCTGCGGGGCAGCAAACTGCTGCTGGCCGGCGCGCGGGGCGCTGGCGGCACGACTTGCCGCGGAGTTGTTTTGGCCCAGACCGTTTTGATAGGCGCGCTCTTCTTCGTACAGGCGGCCGAGCGTGGGGGCATCGACGTTCTCGGCAAAGACCGAGAACTTGCCGGCGCGCAGCTGCGGATCGATCATAAAGCGCACGAGGGGCTCGCCGACAAAGACATAACGGCGCTTTTCGGCCTGCGCCTTCACAAACTCGCGGACCTCGCGCGAAAGCTCGGGGTAGAACGGGGCGAGCATGGGATCGTCGTCGGCGGCGATCAGGATGGTATAGAGTGCCGGCGCCGTGTTGACGCCATTGATCACCAGAGTCTGATCCTCCATGTCGCGAGCGGCCTGCTTGGCAAGCTTCTTAAAGGAGAACGGGGCACGGGTGGCACCGAAGATGCCGGCCACGTGGTCCTCGAAGATGTTCAGGAAGTTCACGAAAGATCACTCTCCGTATAGGTTCTTTGGTATCCGAGCAAATATAGGCATATCCCAACGATTATAGAGGATAGGGTTCCCGCAACTGCCGCCTTGGCGGCGACCGCGGCTGCAAGGCTGGCAATTTCCATATGGTGTGCAAGACAGGATGCCGCTGCGCAGCCGATGCCGGTGACAGCGATGGCGGCGATGGCGGCAAGGTTTGAGCCCTGATCGGCACGCTTGGCATGGGCATTGAGCAGCGCAGATGACGCCGCGGCAGTTGTCGCGACCAGCGCAAGGGCAGACCAAAGGAGCGGGTCTTCCAGCGCTGCGGCAACGTTGCCGAGCCCCAGCACGCCTCCGGCTGAAAGCGCGACCGTGGCCAGACGGGCAAAAAGCGCGCCCATGCCCGTTGCCGCGGCGGCGCTTGCCGGGCCGAGCCAAAATGACGCGACGCCGGCGGCGACCCCAGCTGCCAGGAAGGTATTGCCGGTCAGACAGCCAAGCGCAAGCGCGCAGGTGAGTGCGGCGCTCGCGGCAGCCTCGGTGCGACCCCAGGCGATCCACCAACCGGACATGGCAGCGGCAAAGATCACCGCGACGGGCAACATCGACAGGATGCCCTGCGCCTGCATGGTGGCGTTGGCCATGAGCACCAAAAAGCCCACAGCCGAGATGGCCGAGCCAATCTGGGGGGCCAGGCCAGCCGCCGCTCCGATCGCGATGGCCGCAATGACCAGGCCGGGAAGCGCCGCGACCCCGGCCGTTTGCATCAGCAAAAAGCTAAAGGTGCCGCACGTTAGCGCCGAGATAGCGTGCATGGTGTAGTCGCGCGCATGGCTCCAGCGCGTGCCCGCCCAGCCGAGCGCGGGGTCGACCTCGATGGCGTCGTCCTCGTAGTACGACGGCTCGATATCGTCGAGCTCTTGCTCGTCATCCGAAAGCTCGCCAACCATTTGCTCCAGACTGCGACGGCCCTCGCGCACGCTGCCCAGACCGGCAAGGAGTTGGTCGCAAAATGCCTCGATGCTGTTGGGGCGGTCCTGCGGCATGGGGGAGAGCGCGCTCATGAGCGCGGCCTCGGCTCCCGGGGGAAAGTGTGGTATCAGCTCGCTGGGATAGGTGGCGCCGCCGATGATGCGGTCGAGCGAGTCGGCGGGCGTGGCCGCCATAAAGGGAGCGCTGCCGCACAAGCCCTCATAGATAACGCAGGCAAGGGCAAAGACATCGGCGCGTTCGTCGACCGTGCCGGTCTCGATATCGAGCTGCTCGGGAGGCATATAGCCGATAGTTCCGCCGCGTGATCCGCCAAAGCCGCCGGCAGACGACAGCCGCGCCATGCCAAAGTCGGTGAGCTTTACATTGCCCGAATGGTCGATAAGCACATTGGCGGGCTTTATGTCCAGATGAAGCACGCCGTTTGCATGGGCAAAGGTGAGTGCCTGGCCCAGGGCATCGGCAATGGCCGCGGCCTCGTCAAAGGTGAGCGAGTGGCCGTCCACGCGATGCAAAAACTCGGCCAGCGACATACCGTCGACATACTCCATGACCAGGTAGGCATAGGCGGTGTCATGCGTAAAGTCGATGACCTGCACGATATTGGGATGTTGAAGCATGGCGGCAGTGTGCGCCTCGCGCAGGACATCCATGATGTCGCTGGCGGGCATGCCGGCGCCGTTGATAAGGGGGATGCGCTTAATGGCGACGCGGCGGCGCAGGTGCGTGTCGCGGCAGATCTCGATGGAGCCAAAACCGCCGGTCGCAAGTGTCTCGAGCGGCTGGTACCGCTTGAGCAGCTCACGAGAGCTGGTGCCCTCCAAAGGAACGTCCGGCGAGAACCGGGCGGTATGTTGCGAGAAAAGCGGCATGGCCAACCCTCGTGCGTTTAAAGTTCGTTTGCGAGTGGCGGGCGCGGAGCCGAGCCGTTCGCGGTGGCATAGATGCTGCTAGTGTAGCACGCTCGGGTGGGCGACATTCAATTTAAGCTCCGTCTGGGATCTGGACCCTGCGTCCGGCCTAGCGCTTCTTCTTGTTCTTCTTCTGCTTGCGCTGCTTGCCCTTGGTCTCCTGGGGCTTGTCGCCCTGCTTGGCCTCGGCGGCGGCCTTCTCGGCCTTCATTTTCTTCTTCTTGGTCTCGATGCGGAGTTTTTTGTTGATGCGTGCCTTAAGGAAGGTGCCAAACTGCTCGGCATCGCCGCGGACGAAGGTGTCCTTAGGGATCGTCACGCCCTGGTCGGCGAACATGGCTACAAAGATGCGCTCGCCGTCGAGCACGTGGTCGAGCTTTTCAAACGGGAAGAACTGCGACTTGCCGCTCTTGCCCCAAACCATCAGGCCATCCTCGTTGGCGGCGACGCGGCGATAGCGGCCACCCATGGACTCGTCGGCCTCAACGGCGTCGATAAAGTCACGGGCGAGGGTGTGGTGCAGGTTTTTGCTCCACCAGGCCAAAAAGGTGCCGAATACGATCAGGACGACGCCAAACTTGATCCAGTTGCCGCCGGCCACCAACATGCCGATGCCGATGAGCGCGGCAATTGCCGCGGCGACATACAGCGAGCCGCGACGCCTGGGCGAGGCGACCAGGCGGGCGAAGTCGGTGACCAGGTCGTTTTCGTACTGGTACTCGTTGAGGTACAGGATGCCGTCGTCGGCTGCGGCCTGCTTCTCGAGCGCGACCTCGACCTGGTCGGCTGCTTCGGAGGGAACGAGGTTGCTCTCTGCGTCTGCCATGCTCTTTGGACTCCTATCGCGGCGGGCTTGCCGTACGGGTTATTATGGAATGCAGTATGCCGTGCGACCGCATGGCCGCCACGGCAACAAGACTCAGTATACCCGGGGGAGCACCCATGGAATCGTTGTACCGAAAGTATCGCCCGCTCACCTTTGACTCCGTGGTGGGCCAGCAGCATATCGTCTCGACGCTCGAGCACGCCATCACCGAGGGGCGCCTGTCCCACGCCTACCTGTTCTGCGGACCGCGCGGCACGGGCAAGACCACCATGGCGCGCATTCTGGCCAAGGCGCTGCTGTGCCGCAATGCCGAGGCGGCGCGCGCCGAGGGTGCAAGCGGCTGCATGCCCGACGGTACTTGCGAGGAGTGCGAGCTCATTGCCGAGGGTAACCACCCCGATGTCTACGAGCTCGATGCCGCCTCCCGCACGGGCGTGGACAATGTGCGCGAGGAGATCATCAACTCCGTCAACTTTGCCCCGGTGCGCGGCAAGTACAAGATCTATATCATCGACGAGGTCCACATGCTCACGACGGCGGCGTTCAACGCGCTGCTCAAGACGCTTGAGGAGCCGCCGGCGCACGTGATCTTTGTGCTGTGCACCACCGACCCGCAAAAGATTCTGGAGACCATCCTCTCGCGCTGCCAGCGCTTCGATTTCCACCGCATCGGCAACGAGGATATCGAGCATCGCCTGTCCTACGTGTGCGAGCAGGAGGGCTTCGATTACGACGACGAGGCACTCGCCATTGTGGCGCGCCATGCCAAGGGCGGTATGCGCGACGCGTTGTCTACGCTGGAGCAGCTGAGCGTCTTTGGCAACGGTTCTGTGCATGCGGACGACGCCCGCTCGCTTTTAGGCGAGGTTTCGGACCAGATTCTGGGCGAGTTTTCCCGCGCCATTGCCGATCGCGATGTTGCCGAGCTATATGGACTGATCCGTGCGCAGGTCGAGGAAGGAAACGACCTGCTGGAGCTGACGCGCGACCTGGTGGCGCATGTGCGTGACGTGTACGTTGCCTGCGTTGCCGGTGCCCGTGCCGAGCTGTTTGAGGGCGGCTCCGAGCAGGCCGAGGCGCTTGCTGCCGAGGCCGCTGCCTTTGGCGAGCATCCTGCCGACCGCCTGGCCCGTGTGCTGACAGTGCTCGACGATGCCGCACTGGAGATGAGGGGCGCGAGCGACGTGCGCCTGGTGCTCGAGATTGCCTGCACGCGTCTGGCACGTCCCGAGGCTGATTTAACGATTGAGGCATTGGCCGAGCGCGTGGCGCGTCTGGAGGCCATGGTTGCCAACGGCGCCGTGCCGGCGAGCGTGGCTGCTGCTCAGGCCGCCGCGCCTGCAGCATCCGTACCCGCTGCTGCCCAACAGCCGACGCTCATTTCGGGCGCCCGTGCTGCCGCTCCGGCGGCATCCGCTGCCCCCGCTGCTACGTCCGCGCGCCAGGGCGGTATGCCTTGGGACCGTGGTACTGCCGCTCCGGCGGCTCAGCCTGTGCCCCGTTCTGCGTCCGTGTCAGCTTCCAAGCCTGCGGCGCCTGCGCCTCAGCCTGCGCCGGCTCCGACGTCTCAGCCCGTTGCGGCCCCCGCGCCTGTCACCGCTCCGGCACCTAAGCCCCAGTCCAACAACGCCGCCCAGGTTGCCGCCGCCGGTGCTGCCGAGACGCCCGCGGTCGAGGATGCCGGAGAGCTGCAGCGCAAATGGGCCGAGGTTGTCGAGCGTGTCAAGGCGCGTCAGGCTTCCTACGCGGGGCTTTTGCTCAACGCCCGCGCCACGGCCGACGACGGCTCCAAGCTCACTGTCTCGTTCCCTGCGGGCTCGACCTTTGCCATCAAGATGCTCGGTCGCGCCGATACGCAGTCGGTGGTCCTGCCGACGGTCTGCGCGGTTTTCGGTCGTCGCACCGTCGACTATGTCCTGGATGGGGGTGGCACGCCGGCTCCTCAACATGAGGAGCATTCTCCATCTGCACGGGCTGCGGCATCTGCGGACCCGCAACCCGTGTCCTCGGCGGCCCCTGCATCCTCGAGCGCCAGCGCGTCGCAGCAGCAAGCGGCACCGGTGGCGGCATCGACCCCGTCGGCGCCTAAGCCCGCGGCGCCCAAACCGGCTGCTCCGACACCCGCGCCCAAGCCCGTCTCGCCCGCGCCCAGGTCATCTGACCTGGGCAAAGCCCCCTGGCTACGCTCCGACAACCCCGCCGGCGCTCCTGCCACGGGTAAGCTTCCGACTGAGCCCGCGCCCCGTGCGCCCGAGCGCTCTGCCGCCCCCAAATGTCAGCCTGCTGCGTCGTCTGCGCCGTGGGAATCCGAGCAGGTTCCCTACGACGATGCCATGGTCGGCGGTTTTGCTGCCGATGCTGGTGGGGACGATCTACCTTCGTTCGACGTGCCGGGTGCGGCGTCCGCGCCCAAGTCCGCTGCAACTGCCCCCAAAGAGGAGGACGCTCCTGCAGCTCCCTGGGAGTCCAACCCCGGTGCGGGCAGCCCCTTCGGCCATCAGGGTGCAGCCCCGAGCATCCCGCAGACCGAGGACG
>UQVT01000060.1 GCA_900544465.1 uncultured Collinsella sp.
CGGGATTGGTCAATCTCGGCCGACTATATTTGGCTAAATTATTCCGGCGCTAACACTTTCGAAGCATCGTTCGACCTTCGCAGCCTCATGTTTTGAGGATCTGCCGTGTTTATCACTGTTATTAATGAGTGTGCGGAAGTGATCCTCATACAGATACGTGCGATCCGCCAGAGAACTGAGAAGCATCTTTCTGCAGCCCTCGTTGTCTATCCTCGCATCTCTCAGGTCTTCCGGAAATTCACAAGCAGTCTTAGGGTCAGTTTGTTTCTGCTTTCAGAGACTTGTTTGAGAGTTATTAAAGACAGTTCAAAACAATAAGTGAGACACCATAAAGCAGAGCAAGATGTGCCGGATAGAAAATGTAGAAGAAGTATTTCAGCTTCAGCCCTCGCTTGCCATTATAAAGATTGATAAGCAGCAACGAAACGACCGCGGCAGCAACATCAGGATTAAATACATTAGCTGTAGCAAACTCAAATCCGCCGCCAACTATATGGCATGACGAAAGGAGCACTGCGCATACTGCAGCAAAGAACATCTTGGCCTTGCTGTCGTGGAATAAATAGAATGCAGCCACAAGCAGAATGCCATACACGCCGCCATCTAGTTTAGTGTATTCAGCTGCCAGTGCTGTCAAAACAATCAGAGCAATTTCTGCGATGTGCCTCTTCCATTTTGAAAGACTTTGTATCTTTTCCAGAATAATCAAAAAGACCAAGGAAAGCAGGAGCTCGCACATAACATTTTGTTGCCGAAGGTCAAAGAGTTGCCCGGTTTGAACGAAATCGTATATGGGCTCCGCAATGATTGCGAAGACAAGCATATTTCGCAGGTACTTCTTTATGTCATGAGTATGCAAAAATCCCTCAACTATCAAAAAGCAAAATAAGGGAAATGCAATTCTGCCAAGAACATGAAGCACATCCGAAGCCTCGCTTAGAATCGCCCACTGCTCGTCTGATATCTGATTGTACGATGCGTGAGTCATGATTCCATTGGTCAGGACGATCCTGCTTACATGATCGAGAACCATCGAAATGGCCGCTATTATCTTTAATGTGCTGCCGCTAATTCCGTATCTATCTGTTTTCATTTCGTTTTCCTTTCTTTGGGTGGGCCGTCAGGGGTTCAGCCTGCTTCGCAGGCGGCCGCTGCGTTGCTTTCGCGCCTTGCGCGCTGCGCTGGCAAACGCTCACGCGTTTACTCAGCTCCGCGCCCCGACGGGTTCGAACCCGTGCACCGGCAACAAAAAAAGCGACCAACCGGAGTCGATCGCTTTCTATTCTATGGTGGGCCGTCAGGGGTTCGAACCCTGGACCTTGGGATTAAAAGTCCCCTGCTCTGCCAGCTGAGCTAACGGCCCGCGGGTGGCATTGTACCACGGTCTGGGACTATTCCCAACTCCATTGGCCGTTCTGGAAAATCACAACTTCACGTCCATCAGGCGTAATGCCCTTAATATCGATGTCGTCCGTGCCGATCATAAAATCGACGTGCGCGCTCGAGACGTTAACGCCATGCTCCAGGAGCTCTTCCTTGGACATGTCGTACCCACCCTCGATGCATTCGGGGAAACCGACACCTAGCGCGAGATGGCAGCTAGCGTTCTCGTCATAGAGCGTGTCATAGAACAGAACGCCGCTTTCGCGGATCGGAGTGTTCTTGGAAATGAGCGCGACCTCGCCCAGATGAGCGGCACCTTCATCGGTGTCAATAATGCTCGCAAGCGTCGCCTTGCCCACACGGGCATCGTAGTCCACTACGCGGCCGGCCTTGAACTTAATCCAAAAATCGTCAACCTTGTTACCGTGGTGAATGAGCGGCATAGCCGAATACACGATACCGTCGGCACGCATACGATCAGGCGAGGTGAAGACCTCCTCGGTGGGGATGTTGGGGAAGAAGGGGTGTCCATCGGGCGTCTTACCCTTGCCGCCGGCCCACTCGTGACCCTTCGTCATGCCAATCGTCAGATCGGTTCCATTTGCCGCGGTGTAATGTAGGCGGTCAAAACGATTGTCGTTCAGGAAACGCAGGTTCTTTTCGAATGCCGCGTCATGAAGCTCCCAGTCGCTCTCCGGGTCCTGGCCATCGGCACGAGCGGTGTGCAGAATCGCATTCCACAGCTTATAGATTGCAACCTCATCGGCGTCTCCCGGGAACACCTCGCGCGCCCATGCCACGACCGGAGCGCCAGCGATGCACCACGGGTTGATGTTGTAGTCCAGTCCACGGCGGAAGACCTTGCACTGCGTATTCCTTGCCTTAGAAGCTGCAGCAGGCTTGGCGGGATCGATGCCCTTAAGGGCGGCAGGGTCCGCACCCTCGATAAAGATAAAGCAGGCGCCGTCCTGGGCCAGGGAATCCAGCTGCAGGCGCTTCCACTCGGGCGTCTGCTCAAAATAGCTTTTATCGACATGCTCGTACGTGAGCCTCGTCACGGCATCATCGGCCCAAATGACCGTCACGTGACCAGCGCCGGCGGCATAAGCCTCCGCGACCACCACGCGGGCAAAGGGCGCGCACTCGACCGGAGACTGAACGACAACCTCCTGGCCGGGCTTGACGTTTACGCCCTTGCGGACAACCAGGCGCGCATAGTTTTTAATCTTGGGCTCCAGGGCCTTCATGCCCTCCAGAGCTTCTTCGACCGTCAGGGCAGCTCGAATCATGTGCCACTCCATCTATCTATAGAACAGTAAAAAGGCGCGCCGCTAAAACGACGCGCCTTATATCTTAGCGATATGTATGAATACAAACGCTACTTCTTCTTGGAGTCCTTCTTGTCCTCCTCGGCAGCCGCGCGCTCAATAAGAGCGTTGAGTTTGTTCTCGGACATGCCCTCGGCCTGCGTGCGGTACATGTTGCGCAGGGGACGGATACGAACGAAGTCGTAGATAAAGTCACCCAGGATGATGACATAGGACAAAACGATGCCGACCATCTGGACGGGGCTGGACACCGTGCCGCCGGGAGCGAAGTAGAGCGAAGCCCAAATTGCCACGACGAGTACCATGCCGATGGCGAGCACGGCCCACCAGATACGACGGCGCTTGGTGTAGTCCTCATCCTGCTTGAGGAGGATATTCGACACCGTGTAGATGCGATCCTCGCGGGCACGCTGTTTGGCCTTGCGGGCGCGCTTTTCCTCCTTGGAAAGACCTTCCAGGTTTTCGCCCTTCTCGAGCTCCTTGCGGCGTGCCTTGGATGATGCCGGCACGACGCGAACGGAGCTCGCTGCCTGGCGGGCGGGCTTAGCAGATGCGGCGGACTTGCGCGCAACCCCGGTAACTTCGTGGGATTGCGTGCGCTTGTTCGTGGCGCTACGGGTACTCACTTATGCGTTCTCCTTCATGCTTGTGAACTGGGAGCCCGTGATGATCTGGAAGGCCTCGCGATAGCGCTCGGACGTGCCATCGATGACCTCGGCGGGCAGGTGCGGGGTCTCCCCCGTCATATCCCAGTTGGCTTTGAGCCAATTGCGGACGAATTGTTTGTCGTAGCTAGGCTGAATCTTGCCCTCCTCGTAGCTGGCGGCGGGCCAGAAACGGCTGGAGTCGGGCGTTAGGCACTCGTCGATCAGCGTAACCTTGCCATCGATGACACCAAACTCGAACTTGGTGTCGGCGATGATGATGCCACGGGTCGCGGCGTACTCGGCAGCGGCCTTGTAGATCTTGAGGGACAGGTCGCGAATCTGCGTGGCGATGTCCTCACCCACGATCTCGCAGCAACGCTCGAACGAAATGTTCTCGTCGTGGTCGCCGATCTCGGCCTTCGTGGACGGCGTGAACAGCGGCTCGGGGAGCTTGGAGGCCTCGGTCAGACCCTCGGGCAGCTGAATGCCGCAGACGGTGCCGTTCTCGTCATAGGTCTTCTTGCCCGAACCGGTCAGATAACCGCGGACGATGCACTCGATAGGAATCGTCTGGGCCTTCTTGACCAGCATGGCGCGGCCTGCGAGGTAGTCACGATACTCGGCAAACTCCTCGGGGAAATCCGCCGGGTCGATGGAGACGAGGTGGTTGGGAACGATGTCGGCAAACTTATCGAACCAGAATGCCGAGATGCGGTTGAGCACCTCTCCCTTAAACGGAATCTCGTCGGGGAGAATAAAGTCGAACGCAGAAATGCGGTCGGTGGCGACCATCAGCAGGTTTTCACCGGCATCATAGATATCACGAACCTTGCCACGGGAATCCGGACGACGCTCCATCGTTGTCACGTGAGTCACTCCTTACCAAAATACGACAGTAATGCGGGTTCTTTCCCGCACGTTTTCGCAAACTCGGAGCGGCAGGGACGAAACCCCTCCTTCACCGAATAGCGAAAAGCTAGTGCTCCATTGTAGTAGATGCCGCGTCCACCGTGTGCTCGCGAGGCAGATGAATCGTAAAAGTCGTACCCTTTCCAAGCTCCGACTCCACGGATATGTAGCCGTGATGACGCTCGACAATCTGCTTGGTCACGGCGAGGCCCACGCCCAGGCCACCCGCCTCGCGGGCGCGACTGGCGTCGGCACGCCAAAAACGACCGAAGATGCGCGACAAATCATCCTTGGCGATACCGATGCCCGTATCCGAAACCGCGATATCGACGTGCTTGCGGTCGCTGAGCACCGACACCACGACCCAACCCCCCTCGGGGGTATAGCGCATGGCGTTACTCAAGAGGTTGATGACGCATTGCGTGATCATGTCGGGATCTGCCTCGACAACGTCATCGTGACCCTGCGTCTCATCTGCAAAGCGCAAACGCAGGTCACGGTCGGCAAAAAGGCGCTCCTGGCCGTTCACAATCGATCGTACGAACGGAACCATGTCCACCGGTTCCAGGTTGAGCGGCGCGGTGCTGTTTTCCATGCGCGACAGGTCGAGCATCTGCTGCACCAGACGGGCCAGACGACGCGTCTCGGATGCGACCGTTTCCAGGTGTTCGTCATCGGTGGGATACACACCGTCTTGCATGGCCTCGACCGTTGCAAGCATGGCCATGAGCGGCGTGCGCAGCTCGTGGGCAACATCAGAGGTCAGGCGCTTCTCGTGCTTCATATCCTTTTCGAGTGAGGTGGCCATCTCGTCGAAGGTCTCTCCCAGCTGATCGATCTCGTCATCACCGCGCAGTCCCGTGCGAGCCGACAGGTCGCCGTCACGGATTTGCTTTGCGGTACTGGTGATGCGATGAATCGGCTTGGTGAGCATGCGCGACACGAGCGATCCGATAACGACCGAAATGCAGATTGCAACAACCGCGGCGAGGGCCATGGCGTTAAAGGTCTTCTCCCTAAACGCAGAGTCCGCCTTGGTGAGCAGAGCGTCGGAGCCGATGGCCCACAGCTTTACCTGTCCGACATGCTCGCCGGAAGACGTTACAATCTCGACGTTAGCAACGCTATCGGAGTCGGTTGGAGCAGACGAGACCGGGCTATGCGATGCCCTCTTGCCGCTCGTGTCGTCGGTCGTAGCCTGGTTTTCGCGTACATCGGCGGTGGCGCTTGCCGAGGGCCAGGAATCGTCATAAACGATCACGCCCTTTTTATTGACGACCTGCATGCCCAGATCGTCGGAAACCAAACTCGACGTTGCGACCGTGCGCAGTTCTCCCGCGGTCCAAGAGCCGTTTTCCTCATATGAGGTTGCCAACTTCTCGGCAGCAGAATTTGCGATTTCGACGATATTGGAGCGTGTGTAATCCGAAAAGACCGTGCCCCACACAACAGAGACAACGCCCACCAGTACCAATACCGTCATGAGCGATGTCAGAGCAAAAGCAAGTGCCATGCGCGAGGGATAGCTCATCGTTGGCCGTGAATCGGAACGAGGCGTGTTCCAACTAGCCTTGGAACCCGCCTCGCTCTCCTGCTTGTGCTTTTGTCCGATTTCAAAGCGCGCAGGTGTCATATGTGATTTCCCTATTTCTCGTCCGACTTATCGGTCTTGGCCGGAGCCTCGAAGCGATAGCCGACACCATGGACGGTGTAGAGCCACTTGGGCTTCTTGGGATCATCGCCCAGCTTGGCGCGAAGATTCTTCACGTGGCTATCGATGGTGCGCTCATAGCCCTCAAAGTCATACCCGAGCACTTTCTCGACCAGCTCCATGCGGTTATACACACGGCCGGGATGGCGGGCAAGCGTGGTGAGCAGCTTGAACTCGGAAGCCGTCAGATCGACTTCCTTGCCCTCGACCAAGATCTTGTGGCCCGAGATATCGATGACCAGATCGCCGAAGTCGAGTACCTCGACGGCGGGCTCGTCGGCCTGATGGGCACGGCGGAACAGAGCGCGAACGCGGGCGACGAGCTCGCGCGGCGAGAACGGCTTAATCAGATAGTCGTCGGCACCGAGCTCAAGACCGATAATACGGTCCTCGATCTCGCCCTTAGCCGTCAGCATGATGATGGGGACATCCGAGGTATCGCGAATGGTGCGGCAAACGCGCTCGCCGGGGATCTTGGGGAGCATAAGGTCGAGCACGACCAGGTCGAACTGATGCTTCTCGAACTCCTCGATCGCGGACTGGCCGTCGCCGACGCCCACAACCCAGTAGCCTTCGCGCTCGAGATAGGCAGCGACGGCGTCACGGATTGCCTTCTCATCCTCGACCAGCAGAATCTTTTTTGCATCTGAAGCCATAACACGGCCCCCCTGTCTCAATTAGCTAAGAACAAGCCCATTTTAACGCACCTGAGCCCGCCAGATGCCGCTATGACGCGGCAGCTCGGCGGGCGGTACTCACAATTACAACGCGTTTATTCCCCTGTTGGCGCCTTTTTAACCCCTCTAAGCTTAAAGAGAGAATAGGCGTGCAGTGACCGTCTCTGGTATACCCTGGCTGTTGCGCACCGTGGCGTACGTAAGGAATGAGTCCGATTTTCCCGCCGTAGCTGGATAATCGCCATACTCCAAAGCGCGGTCGGGCGACAGCAGCGAGCCATAGGTCTTGGCAGAGGTGTCGATCAGGAAATGCGACGCCTGTACCTTAACAAGGTATTTATTCTTCTTGCCAGCCGCACATGCGAGCGGCTCGCGTGACAGGAAGAGGTACGGCCCTCCCTCATTACCGATATACGTGCCCATATTGCCCAGGCTGCCCACGCCACTATAGGCCGCCTCGATAGAAAACACGAAGGTATCGCCCATATATACGGCCTCGAAAGGCGAAACTGACGAAGGAAGGACCAACTGGGCACGCTTGGTGTTGTTGCCGTCGGTCAGATCGATTGCCGTTATGCCGTAGTAGACGCCCTCGTCGTTGCGGACACGCGGCGAGATGGTCAAAATGCCGTCGCTCGCGCGCGGGGCCGATGCAAAGCGACCCGTCGATTTCCAAATTGTCTCGGCCTTGGATTCATCAAGCGAGCGACGATAGCAAAACGAATCGCTACTCGTTTTATTGCCACCTGCCGAGGGCATTTTATACCAGATGACTGATGACCCGAACGCCGTAAACAGCGGCGGATCATAGTCCTTGCCACCTCGATCGAGCTCAACCACGTCGCCAGAGAGCGAAGCGCCCGACAGATTTTGAGCGTAGAGCTTCCACGATGAATTGGCAAAGTTCATCTCAACCCACGCGAATACGCTGTCGCCGGCACGGACATCGTAGAATGCATATCCCGTGCCCTCGATAGGATCCTCGATTAATGTGGTAAGCGAGCCATCGCCCAGGTTGAGCACACCGAGTGTGTTGGCGTGCAGTGCCGATGCGGGCGCCATCATCGCCGCGGCGTAATCGCCGTCGCAGTAGTACAGCAGCGTACCCAGAGGCAGCGTCCATGACGCCGCCGGCTCAAGATCGATGTCGACTGCCTCGTACTCATCCGTAATCGAGATGATTTTGGAATCATCCTTGATAACCTGCGGCTCGCCGGCGGCATCATCGCTGGTACCCGTTTTTTTCGAGCATCCGGCAAGCACCGTGGCAGCGCCCGCAGCAACCCCACCGAGCACAAAGCCGCGACGCGATATTCCGTTCTTGATGTGATCGGCGATACCCATTAGGCGATCTCGGTGCGAGCGGCCTCGATAGCGCGTGTAAGCTGGTCGGCGCAGGAGGTCTTTTTCATACCGCAGGTATTACCGGCGAGAACCTCGATTACGCGATCGGCAGGAGCGCCCTCGACCAGCTTGGAGATAGCCTTGAGATTGCCGTCGCAGCCGCCGGTAAACTCAACGCCCATCACCTTGTTGCCGTCATCGGAAAGATCAAGGTGAATATTGCGAGCGCACACGCCCTGAGGCTTGTAATCAAACGAAATCATGCGATCCCCTCTCAGAATGTTATTCGAGACGACTATTATCCCCGTCTTTCCCTAAATGCAACGAGGCGCTTTGCCGGCAACACACATTACCAGCAAAGCGCCCTAAAAAGCTAACGTTATGCCCGAACCTACTCGAAGCTCAGCTGCTCCAGGCGGTCGAAGACCGTGTCGATACGGGTGAGGAAGTCCCACGGATCAAAGATCTCGTCGAGTTTTTCCTGGCTAACGGTGCAGCGCGGATCGGCCTCGAGACGCTCCTTAAAGGTGGGGCCGGAGACACAATCCTGCACCTCGTGCCAGGTGGCCATGGCGTTTTCCTGCACGATAGCGTAGGCGTCCTCGCGGGTGATGCCCGTATCGACGAGGGCCAGCAGGACCTTGGAGGAGAAGATGAGGCCGCGGGTCTTGTTGAGATTGGCCATCATGCGGGCCGGATACAGCTGCAGGCCGTCGATAACGCGAATGAGGCACTGGAACATATGGTCGAGTGCGATGAAGCTATCGGCCTGGGCGACGCGCTCGGCGGAAGAGTGCGAAATGTCGCGCTCGTGCCACAGGGCAACGTTGTCAAAGGCGACCTGAGCGTTGGACTTCACGACGCGCGACAGGCCGCAGACCTTCTCCATGGTGATGGGGTTGCGCTTGTGCGGCATGGCGGAGCTGCCCTTTTGGCCCTTGCGGAAGGGCTCCTCGGCCTCGAGCGTATCGGTCTTCTGCAGGTTGCGGACCTCGGTCGCGATGCGCTCGCAGGTGGCCGCTGTAGTGGCAAGCACGCCGGCAAGGTAGGCGTGGTGATCGCGACTGATGACCTGCGTGGACAGCGGATCGTGGACCAGGCCCAGGTGCTCGCAGACGTACTCCTCGACGAACGGCTCGATGGAGCTGTAGGTGCCGACGGCACCGGAGATGGCACCGAAGGCAACGTTCCTGCGAGCATCCTCAAGACGATCGAGATCGCGCTTGAGCTCCCATGCCCAGGAGCCAAACTTCATACCGAAGGTCATCGGCTCGGCATGGATGCCATGGGTGCGGCCGGCGCAGAGCGTATTGCGCTCCTCGAAGGCACGACGCTTGCAGATCACGCCGAGCTTCTTAACGTCCTCGATAATCAGGTCACACGCCTGAGTAAGCTGATAGCACAGAGCCGTATCACCCAGGTCAGAGCTGGTCATACCGTAGTGAACCCAGCGGCTAGGCTTGGGCTCGCCCTCGGGAACATCGGCGTCGATATATTCCTTCATGTTGGTCAGGAAGGCGATGACATCGTGGCGCGTGACCTCCTCGATCTCGTCAACCTTCGCCTTCTCAAAGTTGGCGTGGTCGCGAATCCACTGGGCCTCTTCTTTGGAAATACCGATCTTGCCGAGCTCCGCCTGAGCCTCGCAGGCCAGGACCTCAATCTCCTGCCAAATGGCATACTTGTTCTCGAGGGAGAAGATATGTCCCATCTCCGGGCGGGTATAGCGATCGATCATAGCGGCTCCTTTTTGGTTAT
>UQVT01000061.1 GCA_900544465.1 uncultured Collinsella sp.
GACCCATCGAAACACATCTCCACCGTTCCTTCAACTGGGAAAACGGCGCCCCCGGGGCCCGGATGGGGCCTCGGGGGCGTTCAGCTAACTGCGGGAATGGCCTATTTGCTCAATGTGTTCGGCTAAGATCGGAAATCAACCCTTACTTTATGCAGGAAAAGCACACAACTCCGATAGGTAAGAGTATTCGATAACAGGCGCAGCTCATTCACACCTTTATGCATTTTCAACGCCTGCATAATCTGCAGGCAGACTGGCATCTTTGAGTGACTCCATACAAGCTGTAGTCAATTTTGTGCATATGCAATATCGATTGGCTTTACCCTGCGACAGTGCCCGTCGCTTGTGATAGAGTGCTACAAACTCTGGCTTTTGCCCTACGAGTGACCAAGAGCTCGGGGGCTTTAACACAAGGAGGATCTATGCCCGAGAAGATTGAAGAGCTGGTACGCGCTGCGCTTGCTGCGGCCCAGGAGGCCGGCGACCTTTCCGCATTTGAACTTGACGATTGCGCTATCGAGCGACCGGCTGACACTTCTCATGGCGAGTGGACCTCTACCATGGCCCTGAAGTCCGCCAAGCTGGCCCATTGCGCCCCGCGCAAGATCGCCGAGGCCATCGTTGCCCATATGCCCGAGGACCCCGCGATCGAGAAGGTCGAGATCGCAGGCCCCGGCTTCATCAACTTCTACCTCTCCGTTGCCGTCAAGAATGCCATCTTTGGCGAGGCTCGCGAGAAGGGTATGGACTTCGCTAAGTCCAACGTCGGTGGCGGCCTGAAGACCCAGGTCGAGTTCGTCTCCGCCAACCCCGTCGGCCCCATGCACATCGGCCATGGCCGCTGGGCCGCTCTGGGCGACTCCCTTTGCCGTGTGATGGACCACGCCGGTTACGATATCCAGCGTGAGTTCTACATTAACGACCACGGCTCTCAGATGAACACCTTCGGCAACTCCATCAGCACGCGCTATATGCAGCTTGCCGACATCATCGCCAAGCAGGGCGTGGATATCGACGAGGCTCACAAGCTGCTGACCGCCGACCGCGACGCCTTTGTTGCCGATGAGAACGACGAGCATCCCGAGGCCCATCCGTATCAGGACAACTTTGCCGAGACTCTGGGCAAGGACTCCTACGGCGGCGACTACATCATCGACGAGGCCGCCGAGTTCTGGCGCACCGACGGCGATAAGTGGGTCAACGCCGATCCGCAGGAGCGCATGGAGAGCTTCCGCGAGCGCGGCTATGTAAAGATGGTCGACAACATGCGCGACCTTTGCCATGCCGTTAACTGCGACTTCGATCGTTGGTTCTCCGAGCGCTCGCTGTATGTGAAGGACACCGAGGGTGAGACCGCCGGCACCTCCGCCGTCGACCGCGCCTTTGAGAAGCTCGACAAGATGGGCTACCTCTACACCAAGGACGGCGCCCTGTGGTTCCGCTCCACCGACCTGGGCGACGACAAGGACCGCGTGCTGATCAAGTCCGACGGTGAGTACACCTACTTTGCCTCCGACGTCGCCTATCACTGGGATAAGTTCCAGCGCGTCGACCACGTCATCGACATCTGGGGCGCCGACCACCACGGCTACATCGAGCGCGTCCGCTGCGTCTGCGACGCCTTGGGTTACCCCGGCAAGTTCGAGGTTCTGCTGGGCCAGCTCGTCAACCTGCTGCGTAACGGCAAGCCCGTCCGTATGTCCAAGCGCAAGGGCACCATGGTGACCCTGCAGGAGCTCGTCGACGAGGTTGGCTCCGACGCCGCTCGTTACACGCTCATCTCCAAGAGCTCCAACCAGATGGTCGACTTCGATATCGAGGCCGTCAAGAAGCGCGACAACTCCAACCCGGTCTATTACGTGCAGTACGCTCACGCCCGCGTGTGCTCCATCCTGCGTCGTGCCGCTGACGTTACGCCCGAGCAGGCTGACGAGATGGGCATGAAGGCCGTCGCCGCCAAGGCCATCGGTGAGAACGTCGATTACTCGCTGCTGACCGACCCGACCGAGCTCGCCCTTTCGCGTAAGCTCAACGAGCTCACCGACCTCATCGCCAGCTGCGCTCGCGACCGCGCCCCGTTCCGTCTGACGCACTTTGCCGAGGAACTCGCCGGCGACTTCCACAGCTTCTACGCTGCCTGCCAGGTTCTGCCGAGCGAGGGCCGTCCCGTCGACCCCGAGCTTTCGCGCGCCCGTCTGGCCGCTTGCGACGCCGTCCGCGTGACGCTCGCCCTGGTGCTCACCCTTGTTGGTGTCTCCGCTCCCGAGCAGATGTAAGCTACGGGTCATTTGACCGCGCAGGTTTGGTTTAACTGAGCCTTGAAAGCCCGATCTCCCACGGAGGTCGGGCTTTTTGCGTTTGGTGAGACTATTTGGTTTGCCGGGAAATGCTACCAAATCGCAACTATACCGGTTTACGGGGCTGAATCGCCAACTGGCGACCATGGTGCCAATAGCAAAATTAAACCCGCAGGTAGATGGCTTATTGTTTCTTGAAAATGCAGGGTATGGTTGGCTTGCAGCATTCTGGCCCCGTAATCCGGCATAGTTTTGAAAATTGTCCCTTGGGGACGGGGGAAACGGATCATTTTTGTCTCGTGGAGGGGTGGTGGGATACCGTCCGCCACGAATTGGGCTCATCTCCTACGTTTGGACGCATATCCCGAACCATGCCGAAATGTACGATATTAAAAGCGCAGGTAGCAGACTCGTTGTTTTTGAAAAAACAAGGGTATGGTCAGGGGCCCGTGGGTAAACGTAGTAGATGGGCGCGATTCGTGGCTCGGCCATTCCGGATGTCACGGTTTCACTCCTCTGACGTGACATTTCAGGCGCTTTTGAGGAGGAGTGCCCCTTTTGACTAGTCGTTTAAGAACGTCCCCAATGACTAAGTTGCAGGTGGCGGCGGTTGTGTTACACTAACGCTGCGTATATGACGCAAATATCTCGATACAGATCAATGATGTCCGTCGGTATTTGACGGAGCTAGACTGTTTAGCCGCCCTGAAGGTTTATGCAGGGAGCATGTGATCACAGGGCTTGAAAAGAAAGTTGAGCAAACACTGTGTCTGATCAACAGCAAGAAAACGAAATAACGACGACGCAAGCCGCTCCCGCTGCACCGGTTGTGTCGGACCAGGTCGCGGCGCCCGCGCAAGCCTCGGCTCCTGAGACGCCTACGCCTGCAACGGCTGAGAAGGCCGTTCCTGCAACTGGTGAGGAGGCTGTTCCGGCAAAGCCCAAGCGCACGCGCCGCGCGGCCAAGCCTGCCGCTGACGGCGAGGAGGTCACCAAGCCCAAGCGCCGTACTACGCGCACGACACGCGCCAAGCGCACCGTTGTAGCTGACTCCTCGGCGCCGATTTCCGATGAGGTCGCGCAGGCACGTGCGTTGGCGCAGATTAGCGAGGCTCAGGTGGTGCGCGCCCGCCGTCGTGCTGCCGAGCGTGAGGCCGCGGCTCTGACCGAGCTTGCAGCTCCGTCTGTGCCTGAGACGCCTGCCGCCGACCAGCCGACCGAGAAGCCGGTACCGCGCACACGCCGACGCACGGCTGCTAAGGCCGAGCAGGTTGCCGATCAGGTAACCCCTGAGCTCACCGAGGCTTCGGTCCGTTCCGCGGCAGGGGAGGGCGCATCGCCTGCTGAGTCCGCTGCGCCTGTCGAGGCCAGCGAAGTTCCCGTTGTCGATCCGGCTTTGCGCCCGCACCGTCGCGGTCGCAAGCCCAAGGCCTTCGTCGAGGCAGAGAAGGCCGCAGCCGCAGCTGCAGCCGCTCGGGATGCTGCGGCGACCGCCGAGTCTGCAACCGCCGCCGACGCGCCCGTCCAGGATGCTACGACTTCCGAGGCTGCTCCCGCCGATGTCGAGCCCGCCGACGTCCGTCCCGGTCGCAGCTGTCGCACTGCTGCTAAGCGCACGTCCAAGGCCAAGGCTGCCAAGAAGGGTGCATCCGAGGATTCCGCCGAGACGACCGTCGATGCATCGACTGATGCCGCCGAGCCCCAGGACGTTGAACAGCCTGCGTCCGAGAAGCCCAAGCGCGGTCGCAAGAAGTCCGCTAAGGCCAAGGCGTCCGAGCAGCAGGCCGAGGCCGAGCTGCAGGGCGATTCCAAGGCCGAGGCCAGCGATGATACTGCGGCTAACGCCGATGCCGCCGCAACCGGTGGCGCCGCGCCCGCCGAGGCCGAAGACGGCGCTCGCCCCAACCGTCGCCAGCACAAGCGCAACGACGAGCGCAGCGAGCGCAAGGACGACCGCAACAACGACCGTCGCAACCGCCAGCGCGATCGCAAACAGCGCAACAAGGAGCGCAACGCCGCCCCCACCGAGCCCACGCTTTCGCGTGAGGAACTTGCGGCCATGAAGGTCGCCGAACTGCGCGAGAAGGCCAAGGAGTTCGAGATTGAGACGACCGGCAAGAAGAAAGCCGAGCTCGTCGAGGAGATCTACGTCACCGCCGCGAAGGCCGAGGGCTTCCGCGACATCAAGGGCATCCTGCAGATTCGTCCGGACAGCTCCGGTATCATCCATGCCCACGGTTACATGAAGTCCAACGACGACGCCTTCGTCCCCGCCTACCTCATCCGCTCCGCGCGTCTGCGCACGGGCGACGTCATCGAGGGCTCGCTTCGTCCTTCGCGCGGCGGCGACAAGCGCGCCGGCCTCGCCAAAATCACGACCGTCAACGGTCTAGACCCCGAGCAGATTCGCAACCGCCCCAAGTTTGGTGACCTCACCCCGGTCTATCCCAACGAGCCGCTGCGCATGGAGCACGGCAAAGACTCCATTACCGGTCGCGCCATCGACATCGTGTCGCCGATCGGCAAGGGTCAGCGTGGCCTGATCGTGTCCCCGCCCAAGGCCGGCAAGACCACGATCCTCAAGAAGATCTGCCAGTCTATCTCGATTAACAACCCCGAGGTGCACCTCATCTGCCTGCTCGTCGACGAGCGCCCCGAAGAGGTCACCGATATGCAGCGTTCCATCAAGGGTGAGGTTGTGGCGTCGACCTTCGATATGCCCGCCGACAACCACACTCGCGTGGCAGAGCTCGTCATCGAGCGCGCCAAGCGCATCGTGGAGCTGGGCGGCGATGTCGTGGTGGTGCTCGACTCCATTACGCGTCTTGCCCGCGCCTACAACTTGGCGGCGCCCGCCTCGGGCCGCATCCTTTCGGGCGGCGTCGATTCGGCGGCCCTGTATCCTCCCAAGCGCTTCCTGGGCGCAGCCCGTAATATCGAGAACGGTGGCTCGCTCACCATCCTGGCCTCTGCCCTCATCGACACCGGTTCCAAGATGGACGAGGTCATCTTCGAGGAGTTCAAGGGTACCGGCAACATGGAGCTTAAGCTCGACCGCGACCTGGCCGACCGCCGCATCTTCCCGGCTATCGACCCCGTTGCCTCCGGTACGCGCAACGAAGACCTGTTGGTCGACGAGCAGATGCGTCCGTTTGTCTTTGGTCTGCGTCGCATTCTTGCCGGCATGAACAACACCGAGCGCGCAGCCGCGTCGTTTATCAAGGGTCTTAAGGGCACCAACACCAACCAGGAGTTCCTGGTGCGTTCGGCCAAAAAGCACAGCGACTACGAGCAGACGTTCTAGGTTGTCATCCACGCGCAGCGATAGTCATCAATGCGATAAAGGGTCGGGGCTTTGAGCCTCGGCCCTTTTCCATATCGCCGCTCCGCGCTTATTTTTGACCATAAGACTGGCAAGCAGCAGGTTTCCCGTTTCAATCCGACATCGTCGCTTGCAATCGACAGGGCGGTTTCGCATAATAGCTTTTAAGCTTCGCGACGGAAAACGCAGATGAAACGAACCATATACCGTTGCTTTGGGGCATAGCCCCGCTTCATCTTCTCTCGCGCAGCCAACTGAATGATGCGATTTGGGTGCTGGAAGATGGGGAGAGCTCATGGCTTCTTCTGATGCAACACAACGAGCAGTCCTTGCCGGACTTTCGTGCGGGATCGGCCTTGCCGCTCCCGTGGTTATGTATGCCGCGACGCTGCCGTTTTCGTCGGTGAACGAGACGGTCGTGGCGGGTGCGGTTCCCTTCGCCGTGGGCGCGGTGGCGGGCGTGGGTATCTATGCCGCCTCGCTGGGTATCTCCGAGTACCGTGCGCAGCGTGAAGAGCGTCTGTTCCAGCCTGATGCCATGGGCGGTGCCGCCAATCTCAATCAGCATCAAAGCGAGTTCAAGACCGCCTCGATTCCAGCTCAGCAGCAGGATGCGACTCCTTACGCTGCGGCTTCTGCTTCTCAGGCTCAGGCGGAGCAGTCTACCTCGGCATTCCTTTCCGGCCTGACTGGTGCGTTCCAGCGCCGTCATGCCGATGATGGTGTCCCTACCATCGCTCGAGCCGCAGATGCCATGGACGAGGCCGAGGCTTGGTCCATGATCGACAGTATGCTCGACGACGATTCGCCGGTGAGCTGCGACCCTGCACACTCGCGCGACGTCTATCAAGTCGCCATCGACGAGCTCACCAACGGCGGGCAGACCGGCTCCTTCAATCGCGACGACATCGCCGCCGCGGCACGTGCCGTGTCTGGTTCCCAGGCCGCCCCTGCGGGCAGCACGGCGGCTTTCGTGGCACTCGTTGCCAACGCGGCAGCCAATAACGCCTACAACGCTACCTCGGCGGACGCGAACGCTTCTGCCGACAATTCGTACGTTGATGAAGCCATGACTGCGGACGAGGAGGCCGTTGCCGCCCGCCGTGCCGCCGAAAGCTCGCTTTGGGGCGCTCCTGCCCAGCAGCAGGCGGCTGAGGCTGCGCCGTACAATGCAAACCTCGCCAGCATGCCTATCATCTCCGGTGCCGTGGACATCGATCTCGATGACCTCGATGAGCCTGCAGCCATCACCGCATCGATTGATGCCCAAGATCGCATCGACACCGGCGACCTTCCGGACGCCTCGCTCGAGGTTGATGTTCCCATGGCCGATTACTCGGGCCACGAGGACATGTGGGCCGCCGCCACCGCGATTCTGGATGAGATTGACGAGCCTGCTCCTGTTGCAGTCCCCACTCCCGTCGCTGCCCCTCAGCCTGCTGCCCCCGCCTATGTCGGCCGTCACAGCGCTGTGTTCCCCGAGGATACCGCCCGTATCTCGCGCGAGAGCATCGAGCGAGCCGAGGCTATTGCCGCCGGCATTATGGAAAATCGTCGTCACGAGCGCGTCAATCAGATCCTCGAGGAAGAGATCGAGCGCCTGCAGTCCTCTACCGCCAAGCGTACGGGTCGTGCCTATCTGAGCGTAATCGAGGGCGGTACCGCCAGCTTCGCGCCGCTCCGCGCGGAGGCATAACTTCTGCATGGTTAAGATCAATCGAAAATGGGCGGTTGTAACCTGCCTGATGGCGCTCTTGATCTGGGGCAATTCGCTGGTTCCCGGCTCGGGGTCGGGCTCGCTGAGCCTAACGGTCATGGAAGCTATCCGCTGTTTCCTGCACGGCGTGGGACTTCCATATGAATGGGTGACCAACTTTGTTGTTCGCAAGTGCGCGCATTTTACCGAGTATATGGTGCTCGGCATTCTGGCAACGCACGCCTTTGATTTTGAGGGCCGGCGCACCTTTGACGTGCTGCTGCCCACGGCGGTGTTCCTGCTGCTGATTCCCTCGATCGACGAGACGATTCAGCTCTTTGTGCCGGGACGCGCCGGCATGATCACCGATGTGATGATCGACTGCTGTGGAGCGGCAACGGGCGTTGTGCTCCGATATCTCTTACAGTCGCTGATGTACGCCAAAAAGGCCGCCTAGGACGTATTGTTTGGTCCTAGGCGGCCTTTTTTATTTGAGGGCTTATATGGGGCGTGGTGGCGTCGTTCCGTAGGTTAGATTTGCAGAGCGCGCCACGCCCTGTGGGTGCGTCTGCTACTGAAGCGCCTGTGCGCCCAGGGCCAGGCAGCCCATGATGCCCTGCTTGCCCTCGAGGCTGTTGTTGACAATGTAGGTATCGATGTCGTTGACCTCGGGCGTGACGATATAGCCGTTGAGCATTTCGGCGCACTTTTTGCGTGCGAGCGGCACGATGGGGGTGTGGTCGGCCACGCCGCCGCCGATGATAATCTTTTGCGGTGCGTAGCACAGCGTGTAGGTCATGAGCGCCTGTGCCAGATAGCCGGCGAGCAGGTCCATGGCCTCCGGGTCATCGGCCATGTCTCCGGCGCTCTTGCCATCCCAGCGCTTTTTAACGCCGGGGCCGGCGATGAGGCCCTCGAGGCAGTTGTCGTGGAAGGGACAGGCGCTATGCTCGCCGATGGTGTCGCGCGGGTCACGCGTGACCAGGATGTGGCCGGCCTCGGGATGCATCATGCCGTGCACGAGCTTACCGCCCGAGAGCACGCCGGCGCCCACGCCGGTACCGATGGTCAGGTAGACCACGTCGGTGAGGCCCTTGGCGCAACCAAACGTGACCTCGCCCAGGCAGGCGACGTTGACGTCGGTATCGTAGCCGCAGGGGATATTGAGCTCGTTTTGGATAGTGCCCAGCAGGTCAAAGTAGCGCCATGCCGTTTTGGGCGTCTCCAGGATCTTGCCGTATTGGGGTGAAGCGGGGTTGACTGCGGTGGGGCCAAATGCGCCGATGCCCAGCGCGGCGATGCCCTTGTCGGCAAACCATGCGTTGACGACCTCGACGGTCTCCTGCGGAGTCGTGGTCACGATCTGCTCACGCTCCAGGACCGTGCCGTCTGCATAGCCCGTGGCGCAGACCATCTTGGTGCCGCCGGCCTCGAGCGCTCCGATAAGTTGCTGCTCTTCCATAATATTCCTCTCACTGGGACGAGTTGCTCCATGACTAAAGTATAGAGCTCTAAACCATTTAAGAAAGCGCCATAAAAAGAAGCCTCGCAACGCGGCAGGCGGTGCGGGGCTTCTTTAGTTACTTTAGTTGCCGGGCCGTCCTTACCCGCGCGGTTTGATTTTATCACGCAGGGACTTGAGGTTCTCCAGTGCCGCGTTAAGCGTCTCGTCTCGCTTGGCAAAGTGGAAACGAATCAGGTGGTTGACGGGCTCGCGGAAGAAGCTCGAGCCGGGCACGGCGCCCACGCCCACCTTAGACGCGAGGTCCTCGCAGAATTCGAGGTCGCTGTCATAGCCAAACTCAGAGATGTCCATCATGACGTAGTAGGCGCCCTGCGGCACGTTATGCTCAAGACCGATGCTGTCGAGTCCCTGGCAGAACAGGTCGCGTTTGGCGGCATAGAGGTCAAGGACCTCATCGTAATAGCTGTCGTCGAAGTTGAGGGCGGTGACGACGGCTTCCTGCAGGGGAGCGGCGGCGCCCACGGTGAGGAAGTCGTGGACCTTTTTGATGCGCTCGGTGATTTCGGCAGGGGCGATAGTGTAGCCCAGACGCCAGCCGGTGATGGAGTAGGTCTTGGACAGCGAGCTGCAGCTGATGGTGCGCTCGAACATGCCAGGCAGCGTGGCCATGTAGACGTGCTCATGGGGTGCGTAGACGATGTGCTCGTATACCTCGTCGGTGATGCAATAGGCGTCGTACTTTTTGCAGAGGTCGGCGATAAAGGTGAGCTCCTCGCGCGTAAAGACCTTGCCGCAGGGGTTGGAAGGGTTGCACAGGACGATGGCCTTTGGGTCGTTGTCGCGGAAGGCCGCCTCGAGGACCTCGCGGTCGAAGTCAAAGGTGGGCGGGTTGAGCGGCACATAGATGGGCTCGGCTCCCGAGAGAATGGTGTCAGCGCCGTAGTTCTCGTAGAACGGCGAGAAGATGACGA
>UQVT01000062.1 GCA_900544465.1 uncultured Collinsella sp.
CCCTCGTGTGCTCTTCTTAAATCATGCATTGTAGCAGTCAAAGTGCGTTAAGATACTTCCCCAGTATTGGGCGCCCAAGGTTGGGCTGGGTCCTACGAGGCCTGCAGCCGACCGGTCGCATGGAAAAAGGAGAAACATGGCTACGTTCTTTCCCGGTGAGTCCCACACGTTTTCGGAGTATCTGCTGGTCCCTGGTTACTCGTCCTCGCAGTGCATCCCCAACAACGTCTCTCTCAAGACGCCGCTAACCCGCTTCAAGCGCGGTGAGAAGCCGGCAATCACCCTGAACATCCCCATGGTTTCCGCCATCATGCAGTCCGTCTCGGGCGTCGACATGGGTGTCGCGCTCGCTACCGAGGGTGGCCTGTCCTTCATTTACGGTTCTCAGACCCCTGAGTCCGAGGCTGCTATGGTTAAGGCCGTTAAGGATCACAAGGCTGGTTTCGTTCAGTCCGATTCCACGCTGACCCCCGACATGACCATGGAGCAGGTCATCGAGCTCAAGGAGAAGACCGGCCACTCCACCATGCCGGTTACCGACGACGGCACTCCCAAGGGTAAGCTCCTGGGCATCGTCACCAGCCGTGACTATCGCCCCAGTCGCGATGACCACCAGACGAAGGTCTCCGAGTTCATGACCCCGCGTGAGCAGCTCATCGTGGGCGACAAGAACATAAGCCTCAAGGTTGCCAACGACGTCATCTGGGACAACAAGCTCAACGCTCTGCCTATCGTCGACGACAACGATCACCTTATGGGCATCGTCTTCCGCAAGGATTACGACAGCCACAAGACCAACCCCAACGAGCTGCTCGATAACGACAAGCGCTATATGGTCGGCGCCGGTATCAACACCCGCGACTATGCTGAGCGCGTGCCGCTGCTCATCGAGGCTGGCGCCGATGTCCTGTGCATCGACTCCTCCGAGGGCTTCAGTGAGTGGCAGAAGCGCACCATCGAGTGGATTCGCGCCAACTACGGCGAGGACGTCAAGGTCGGTGCCGGTAACGTTGTCGACGCCGAGGGCTTCCGGTTCCTGGCCGACTGCGGTGCCGACTTCATCAAGGTCGGTATCGGCGGCGGTTCCATCTGCATTACCCGCGAGACCAAGGGCATCGGCCGTGGCCAGGCCACCGCGTTGATCGACGTCTGCCGCGCCCGTGACGAGTACTACGAGGAGACCGGTGTTTACGTGCCCGTGTGCTCCGACGGCGGTATCGTCTACGACTACCATATGACGCTCGCCCTTGCCATGGGTGCCGACTTTATGATGCTGGGCCGTTACTTCGCCCGCTTTGACGAGAGCCCGACCGAGCGCGTCAACGTCAACGGTCAGTACATGAAGGAGTACTGGGGCGAGGGTTCTGCTCGTGCCCGCAACTGGCAGCGCTACGACCTGGGTGGCGCCGCGAAGCTCAGCTTCGTCGAGGGCGTCGACTCCTACGTTCCCTACGCCGGTTCCCTCAAGGACGGTGTGGGCGGTACGCTCTACAAGGTCAAGTCCACGATGTGCAACTGTGGTGCCCTCTCGATCCCCGAGCTCCAGGAAAAGGCACGCCTAACGCTTGTCAGCTCCACCTCCATCGTCGAAGGCGGCGCCCACGACGTAGTCGTCAAGGACTCCCAGCAGAGCGTTTCCTATCGATAAGGTAAGAGCTGCATATCAAAGGTTGAGCATCAACCACGTTATTTAGATAAAGCGAGATGCCTGCAAGTCGCAGGCATCTCGCTTGTCGTATTTGCTATTATCAGTCGAGTCAACCTTAGGGTCGGGCGGCTTAGCTTTGTTCGCTACAAGTTCCGCACGCAAAGAAGAGCACTAAATGTGCTCTTCGTCTTGCGCAGGACTGTCCGCAGTAGCGAATAAAGCTAAGCCGACCGACCCCAGCTAAGATTAAAGGAGCTGATATGTGCGATTGCACAGATCATAAGGACGAGATCCCTGCCTACGACGCGCAGGCCATTGAGTCCAAGTGGATGAAGGCCTGGGAGGACTCCAACCTCTTTGCCGTCGACACCGACGACAGCAAGCCCAAGAAGTACGTGCTCGAGATGTTCCCGTATCCGTCGGGCGACCTGCACATGGGCCACGCGCGCAACTACACTATCGGCGATGCCATGGCCCGTCAGGCCCGCATGCGCGGCTACGACGTGCTGCACCCCATCGGATTTGACGCCTTTGGCCTGCCTGCCGAGAATGCCGCCATCAAGCACAACACGCAGGCTGCCGCCTGGACGTATAAGAACATGGACCAGGCACTCGCCACGATGAAGCGCATGGGCTTCTCCTACGATCTGGATCGCATGGTCAAGACCTGCAGCCCCGACTACTACCGCTGGGGCCAGTGGATCTTTGAGAAGATGTGGGAAAAGGGCCTGGTCTACCGTAAGAAGAACCCGGTTAACTGGTGCCCCACCTGCAAGACCGTTCTGGCCAACGAGCAGGTTACCGAGGGCAAGTGCTGGCGCTGCGGCACCGAGCCCGAGAAGCGCGACCTGGAGCAGTGGTACTACAAGATTACCGAGTACTCTCAGGAGCTGCTCGACGACCTGGAGAAGCTCCCCGGCTGGCCCGAGCGCGTCAAGCAGATGCAGGCCAACTGGATCGGTCGCTCCGAGGGCGCCGAGGTCGACTTTACCCTGTGCGACAAGGACGGCGAGCCCATCGAGGGCGACGAGGGTAAGATCACCGTCTTCACCACGCGTGCCGATACCCTTTTTGGCGTCTCCTTCTTTGTCCTGGCTCCCGAGTACGCCGGCTTGCACGAGCTCGTCGAGGGCACGGAGTACGAGGAGGCCGTGACCAAGATCGTCGAGGACTCCAAGCATATCTCTGCCGTCGAGCGTGCCCAGGGCACCCTCGAGAAGCACGGTGCCTTCACGGGCCGCTATGTGGTAAACCCCGTCAACGGCGAGAAGGTCCCTGTGTGGGTTGCCGACTACGTCGTGGCCGACTACGGCACCGGCGCCGTCATGGCCGTTCCCTGTGGCGACCAGCGCGACTTTGAGTTTGCCCGCAAGTACGACCTGCCGATCGTGCCGATCATCCTGGACGATGACGATCGCGCTGCCGTCGAGGCCAGCGGCGAGACCATCGATACCTTCCATGCCGAGACCGTCGACTGGGATTGCGCCCACGCTGCCGAGGGCACGCTGGTCCAGTCCGGCAAGTACACCGGCATGCGCGGCGGTAAGCACTCCGAGGGCGAGGCTGCGATCGTGGCCGACCTCGAGGCCATGGGCTGCGGCCGTCGCAAGGTCGAGTTCCGCCTGCGCGACTGGCTCATTAGCCGCCAGCGCTATTGGGGCAACCCCATCCCGGCCATCCACTGTGAGCACTGCGGCATTGTGCCCGTGCCCGAGGATCAGCTGCCGGTGACGCTGCCCGAGAACCTGGACCTGGGCGCCGGCGAGACTCTCGCCGAGTGCAAGGAGTTCTACGAGACCACCTGCCCGGTCTGCGGTCGCCCGGCCAAGCGCGAGACCGATACCATGGACACCTTCACCTGCTCCAGCTGGTATTACCTGCGCTATACCGATCCGCACAACACCGAGCTGCCCTTCTCCCGTGAGACCGCCGACCGTTGGATGCCCGTCGATAACTACATCGGCGGCATCGAGCACGCTATTCTGCACCTGCTCTACAGCCGCTTCTTTACCAAGGCACTGCGCGACCTGGGCCTGCTGAGCGTGGACGAGCCCTTCACCAACCTGCTGTGCCAGGGCATGGTCAAGGACGAGAACGGCGACACCATGTCCAAGTCCAAGGGCAATGTCGTGCCCCCGAGCTCGGTCATCGAGCCCTACGGTGCCGACACCATGCGTTTGGCGATCCTGTTTATCGCCCCGCCCGAGAAGGACTTCGACTGGGATCCCAAGGCCGTTGAGGGCGCCAACCGCTTCATCAAGCGCGCCTGGCGTATCGTTTGGCAGCTCGTCCAGTCCGGCGACGCCAACGTGGCCTTCGACAAGTCCGCGCTCGA
Organism: uncultured Collinsella sp.; assembly: GCA_900544465.1. GTDB lineage: Bacteria > Actinomycetota > Coriobacteriia > Coriobacteriales > Coriobacteriaceae > Collinsella. The sequence continues at coordinate 3,984 of UQVT01000062.1, forward strand.
CGAGGTTGCGATGAAGCTCTATCGCGAGCGTCACCGCACCATCGCCAAGTGCACCGAGGACTTTGACCGCGGCCAGTTCAACACCGCGATCTCGGCCGTCATGGAGCTCGTCAACGCGGCGAGCGCCTACCTCAACGCCACCGAGGGTACCGCGCGCGACAAGGCGCTGTGCTATGGCGTGGCTAAGGATATCGTGAGCGTCCTGGCGCCCATCTGCCCGTTCTGGGCCGACGAGCTGTGGCACGAGGCCCTCGGCTGCGAGGGCAACGCCTACACCGCCGCCTGGCCCGAGTTCGACCTGGCCGAGTCCGTTGAGGACACGGTGCAGATCGTGGTCCAGGTGCTCGGTAAGGTCCGCGGTCGTGTCGACGTTGCCCGCGATGCCTCTAATGAGGATATGCAGGCTGCCGCCGAGGCCGCCGTCGCCAAGTGGCTTGAGGGCAAGACGGTCGTCAAGGCCATCTGCGTGCCTGGCAAGCTGGTCAACCTGGTGGTCAAGTAAGCATTGCGCGCTTAACTGACGCATAAAAGACGAGGGGCGATCCGGTTGGGTCGTCCCTCGTTTTGCATGTATCTGCCTAGTTGCCTTCGGCCAATTGTCCTATTCTTATGGAGAAGCTGTGCGCACGCTGACCTGCAGGTTCGTACTGTGCTTGCACGTTTCCGCAGCTATTGGTATAGTTTGCTTGCAAATGAAGTTGTAATTGAAAGAAGTGGGGTTTCGGCCCCGCTTCTTTTTTGTATGGATGGAGGTGCCGCAATGGTCAAGACCAAGACCGAGCAGGCGATCATCGACGCGCTCGAGGCTGTCGCTCCCCAGCACGATATCGACATCGTCGACGTCGAGCTCGTGGGTGCCACCAAGGCCCCCTGCGTGCGCGTGCGTATCGAGGGTGCCGAGGGTCAGAGTCTTTCGCTCAACGACGTCACGGCCAACACCAAGTGGGTCGGCGATGTGATTGAGGAGCTCGACCCCATCTCTTCGAGCTATACGCTCGAGGTGTCGAGCCCGGGTATGGCGCGCCCGATGCGCCGCCCGTGCGACTTTGCCCGCTTTGTGGGCGAGAACTGTGAGCTCACCTCCACCGCCACCGAGGGCCGTCGCAAGTACGCCGGCAAGATTGCCGCCGCCACCGAGACGAACGTGACCCTCGAGCTCGAGGGCGGCGAGTCCGTCACCCTCGATTTCTCTGATGTTAAAAAGTGCAAGTTGAAGCCCACCTACGACTTCAAGCCCGTGAAGGAAGGATAGTAAGATGGCAGCATCCGACATGATGTCCGCCCTGATGGAGCTTTGCCAGGAGAAGCACATCGACCAGCTCTACCTGATTGACCGCCTGGAGCAGTCGCTTGCCAAGAGCTATGCCGAGATCCTGCATCTTGAGTGGGGCGCCAAGGTGACCATCGACCGCACCACCGGCAAGATCTACGTCTACCGTCTGGAGCCGATTGACGATTCCATGGACGAGGAGGGCAACTTCACCGAGTTCGAGGAGATTGACGTCACCCCCAAGAACACGAGCCGCATCGCCGCCCAGCACGCCAAGGCCGAGATCAACGCCATCGTGCGCAACTCCGCCCGCGAGCAGATCTACGAGGAGTTCTCCGGCCGCATCGGTGACCTCATCAGCGGTACCGTGCTGCAGTCCACGCCCGACTTTACGATCGTCAAGATCCGCGAGGGCGTCGAGGCCGAGCTGCCACACTTCGATCAGCGTCGTTACGAGAACGAGCGCAACGAGCGTCCGATGGGCGAGCGCTACCTGCATAACCAGCACATCAAGGCCGTGATCATCGACGTTCGCGACCCTAACTCCAACCTGCAGCCGGTTCGCGGCGAGCACAGCCGTCCGCCGATTGTCATCTCCCGTACCCACCCCGAGCTCATGCGTCGTCTGTTTGAGCAGGAGGTGCCCGAGATCTATGAGGGCACCGTCCAGATCAAGTCGATCGCCCGCGAGCCCGGCCAGCGCTCCAAGGTCGCCGTCCACTCGCTCGACGACCGTCTGGATCCCGTGGGCGCCTGCGTCGGCCCCAAGGGCAGCCGTGTTCGCGCTGTCGTGGGCGAGCTCCGTGGCGAGCGCGTCGACGTCATCCTGTGGGATGCCGATCCTGCCGTCTACGTTGCCAACGCCCTTTCGCCCGCTAAGGTCACCCGCGTCCTCATCGACGAGGAGAAGGCCTACGCCGGCGTCATCGTGCCCGACGACCAGTTGTCCCTCGCCATCGGCAAGGAGGGCCAGAACGCCCGCCTCGCCGCGCGCCTGACCGGCTGGCACATCGACATCAAGTCCGAGACCCTTGCCGCCGACATCCTCAAGAACGTTCCCGTTCACGAGGAGCCCGCCGCCGACCTGATCGGTGACGAGGAGGACGAGGACGTCCGCCGCTGCGAGTACGTGTCCGAGGACGGCATCCAGTGCCGCAACCAGGCTCGTCCCGGCTCCCGTTTCTGCGGTGTCCATGACACCGACGCCTTCGATGATGCGGAGGACCTGATCTAGCGCGCGGTCGCGCCGGGCGGGTCCCGGCGCGTCTCCCACGCTCGTTCAGTCTCTAGGCACCCAAGGTGCCAGAAAGGGTAGGTGAAGTCATATGGCAAAAGTCCGTGTGTCCACCCTGGCCAAAGAGTTCGGCATGACCTCCAAGGAACTGATGGGTCATCTCGCCGATATGAAGATTCCCGCTAAGTCCGCTTCCTCCACCTTGGAGGACGCCTATGTCGCCATGGTCCGCAAGCAGCTCGCCTCGGTGATCGAGGCCCGCGCCCAGGAAGTCGAGGCCGCCAAGCAGGCCGAGGAGCAGGCAGCTGCCGCCGAGGAGGCCGCACGCGCTGCCGAGGCCGAGCGCGAGCGCATCGCCGCCGAGAAGGCCCGCGAGGAGGAGCGCCGCCAGTTTGCCGCAGCCCAGGCTGCCGAGGAGGCTGCCCGCGCCGAGGCCGAGGCCAAGAAGAAAGCCGAGCAGGAGCGCCTTGCCCGCGAGAAGGAGGAGGCTGCCCGCGAGGCCCAGCGCCGCGCCGTTCCCGCTTCCGACTCCGGTTCCCGCTTCCGTTCGCTGCTCGACCAGATCGCCGCACAGGAGACCGTGCTCAAGGAGAAGAAGGACGCCGAGGACAAGGCCAAGGCCGAGCGCGCCGCCGAGCGCGGTAACCGTCGTGGCGGCAACAACGACCGCCGCGGTGGCCGTCGTAACGATCGCAACGCCTCCGACAACAATTCCGATCGCAACGCCTCCGAGAGCCGTCCGCACAGCCATCGCACCAACGCCAGCAACAACGTCGCTGCCGGCATGGACTTCCCCAACCCCGATAAGCAGGGCAAGGGCAAGAAGCGCAAGGGCGGTCACAACAACGAAGAGGACCACTACAGCCGCATGGCTCGCGAGGCCGAGGAGTACAGCCGCGAGAAGGTGCTCGAGGAGGCTCGTGCTGCCGTCGAGGAGGCCTCTCGCGAGTCCACCGGTCGCCGCAAGAAGCGCAAGGAGAAGCGCGAGCGCGAGGCTGCCAAGGCTCAGGAGGAGCGCAAGATAGAGGAGGCGCTGGCCCAGGGCGTGAACCCCGAGGACCTCGACGCCATCAAGGTCTCCCAGGGCGTTACCGTCCAGGAGCTTGCCGAGGCGCTCGACGTTCCGGCCAACGACATCATCAAGCGCCTGTTCCTGCTGGGTACGCCGCTCACCATGACGCAGTCCATGTCCGACGACCTCGTTGAGCTCGTTGCCGACGACCTGGGCCGTCAGATCAAGATCATCACCCCCGAGGAGGAGAACACCTTCTCGTTCTACGACGATCCCGCCGACCTTAAGCCGCGTGCCCCGGTCGTCACCGTCATGGGCCACGTCGACCACGGCAAGACGAGCCTGCTTGACGCCATCCGTCACACCGGCGTCGCTGCCGGCGAGGCGGGCGGCATTACGCAGGCCATCGGCGCTTCGCAGGTCATGATCAACGACCGCAAGATCACCTTTATCGATACCCCGGGTCACGCCACCTTTACGGCTATGCGTGCCCGTGGTGCCAAGGTGACCGACATCGTCATTCTGATCGTGGCTGCCGACGACGGCGTCATGCCCCAGACCGTCGAGTCGATCAACCACGCCAAGGCCGCCGGCGTACCCATCGTCGTCGCCGTCAACAAGATCGATAAGCCGGGAGCCAACCCCGACCGTGTGCGTCAGGAGCTCACCGAGTACGGCGTCATCCCCGAGGAGTGGGGCGGACAGAACATGTTCGTCAACATCTCGGCCAAGCAGAAGATCGGTATCGACGACCTTCTGGAGACCGTGCTGCTCCAGGCCGACGTGCTCGAGCTCAAGGCCAACCCGGACACCTTTGCCTCCGGCAACGTCCTCGAGGCCAAGCTCGACAAGGGCCGCGGCTCGGTTGCTACCGTGCTCGTGACCCGCGGTACCCTGCACGTGGGCGATACGCTGGTCGCCGGCCTTACCTATGGCCGCGTCCGTGCCATGCTCGACCCCAAGGGTCGTGCCGTCACCGAGGCCGGTCCCTCCGACGCCGTCGAGATTTTGGGCCTGCAGTCCGTGCCCAACGCCGGTGATGAGTTCCGCGTGTTCGAGGACGAGCGCGAGGCTCGTGCCCTGGCCGACGAGCGTTCGCTGAAGGCCCGTATCGAGGAGCAGAGCCGCGTCAAGCACGTCACGCTCGAGAACCTCTTCGAGACCATTGCCGACGCCGAGGTCAAGGAGCTCAACCTGATCATCAAGGCCGACGTCCAGGGCTCTATCGAGGCTCTTCAGGACTCGCTCGACAAGATGGATCAGTCCGAGGTGCGCATCAACACGATTCACTCCGCGGTCGGCGCCATCAACGAGACCGACGTCGTCCTGGCCGACGCCTCTAACGCCATCATCATCGGCTTTGGCGTCCGTCCCGACGGTAAGGCCCGCTCCGCCGCCGAGCGCGAGGGCGTCGAGATCCGTTGCTACGACGTCATCTACAAGTGCCTCGAGGAGCTCGACGCTGCCCGTATCGGCATGCTCAAGCCCACCGAGGTCGAGGTCGCCACGGGTACCGCGACTGTCCTGGACACCTTCAAGGTGCCAAAAGTCGGTATCGCCGCCGGTGTCCGCGTCGAAGAGGGCGAGATCGCCGCGACCGATTCCGTGCGCCTGGTGCGCGACGGCATCGTGGTCTTCAACGGCAAGATCGCCTCGATGCGCCACTACAAGGACGAGGCCAAGAGCCTCAAGAGCGGTTCCGAGGGCGGCATTGGCCTGGAGAACTTCCAGGACATCAAGCCCGGCGACCAGATCGAGGGTTACCGCATCGACCAGGTTGCCCGTACCGAGTAGGGGGTAGCGCTATGAAGCAAACGCAGGCAACCCGCCGTCTGGGCGAGCAGCTTCGCGAGAAGCTCGGTTATATCCTGCTCTTTGAGGTTTCCGATCCGCGTCTCGACCTGGTTACTTTGACTGCGGTCGAGGTCGCGGTGGACCGTTCGTTCGCGCGTGTGTACGTGTCGTGCGATGCGAGCCGCTATGACGAGGTCATGGAGGCGCTCGCAAGCGCCAAGGGCCGTATTCGCAGCCTGTTGGCTCGCTCGCTCGATTGGCGTGTCACGCCCGAGCTCGATTTTCGCATCGATCGCTCGACCGATGAGGCCGAGCGCATCACGCGTGCGCTGGAAAACGTTCCCGCCACGCTTGCGATCGAAAAGGACGAGGACGG
>UQVT01000063.1 GCA_900544465.1 uncultured Collinsella sp.
GAAAGCACTTAATGTGCTTTCCGTCTTGCGCAGGACTGTAGAGCAGCAAACTTAACCCGCCCCGGCTCCCGATGGCCCCAGACCGACGGGATAGACCGTTCAGATGGGGCTTTGATGCATGGGTGGTCTGTTGGTGGGCAAATGGGTATGATGCTGTAGTTACTGCATCGACTCTGTGATGCATGTTTGTACGTTCCCGGCGGTCGGTTTGCCAGAAGCGCCCCGTCGGTTGTTCCAGACCCGTTTCGAAGAAAGGAAACCACACGAACCTATGGCAGCTAAAAAATCATCTCCCTTGAAGATCATTCCGCTCGGCGGCCTTGACGGCATCGGCAAGAACATGACGGTCTTCGAGTGCGGCGACGACATGGTGCTTGTCGACGCCGGCCTCATGTTCCCCGACGACTCCCAGCCCGGTATCGACCTGGTGCTTCCCGACTACACCTATGTCCTGGAGAACGAGGAGAAGCTCCGCGGCATCATCGTCACCCATGGCCACGAGGACCACACCGGTTCGCTTCCGTACCTGCTGCAGGACCTCAACAACAAGGTGCCCATCTTCTCGAGCAAGCTGACGCTCGGTTTTATCGAGGGTAAGCTCTCCGAGTTCCGCATTCGCGCGCCCAAGTTCCGTGAGGTCAAGGGCGGCAGCCACGTCAATCTCGGTGGCATCTCGCTCGATTTCTTCTCCATGACGCACTCCATCCCCGGCGCTCTGGGCGTGTTCATTCGCACCAATCAGGGCACCGTCATGCACACGGGCGATTTTAAGCTCGACCAGACGCCCATCGATGGCGTCACGCCCGACTATGCCGCCATCAGCCGCTTTGCTAAACAGGGCATCGACCTGCTGCTTTCCGACTCCACCAACGCCACGGTTCCGGGCTTTACCAAGTCCGAGGCCGAAGTCGGCCCCAACCTGCTGCACGCCATCAAGAACGCCCCGGGCCGCGTGTTCGTCGCGTCGTTCTCGAGCCACATCCATCGCCTACAGCAGATTTGCGACGCCGCTCGCAAGTGCGGCCGCAAGGTCGTCGTGACCGGACGCTCCATGCTCACCAACACCCGCGTGGCGCGCGAGCTGGGCTACCTCAACATCGACGATGCCGATATCCTCGATGCCTTCGATATCGATAACCTGCCTGACGATAAGATCGTCGTCATGTGCACCGGTTCGCAGGGCGAGCCGCTGTCGGCCCTGTCCCGCATGGCTAACGGCGAGCACAAGACGCTCTCCATCCACGAGGGCGATACCGTCATTCTTTCGGCAACTCCCGTTCCCGGCAACGAGAAGGCCGTCCAGCAGGTCGTCAACAGCCTGGCCAAGCTCGGCTGCGACGTCTGGGATAAGAATCGCGCACTCGTTCATGTCTCGGGCCACGGCAGCCAGGAGGAGCTCAAGCTTCTGATGGCCATGGCCAAGCCTACCTACTTTATGCCGGTTCACGGCGAAGCCGTGCATCTGCGCGCCCATGCCCAGCTTGCCCGTAAGATGGGCATCAAGGACGATCACATCTTTATCCTCGACAACGGTGACACGCTCGAGATGCGCGGTGGTATCGTAAAGCGCGGTACGCCCGTCGAGTCCGGCGTCGTCTATGTCGACGGTCTGCGCATCGGTGACACCGATCCCATCGTCCTGCGCGATCGCCAAAAGCTCGCCAACGACGGTATGGTCACGGCCGTTGCCATCGTCTCGCTCAAGCACAAGAAGATCGAGGCTATCGAGTTCTCGGGCCGCGGCGTTTCGTTTGCCATCGACGATCAGTTCTCCGAGGATGCCTCCGCAGCCATCATGAAGACGATCGAGAAGGGCAAGTTTAGCTTTACCAGCAGCGGCTCCGATGCCATTCGCAAAGCCGTGCGCGATTCGCTCTCCAACTTTATCTGGAGCCGTACGCGCACTCGCCCGATGATCATCCCGGTCGTCATGGAGGTTTAGTTTGGCGCGCGGATCTGCACAAAACGCCAAAGGCAATAAGGCCAACAACCAACCGGCATCTGCGAAGGGTGCCGGTTCCCATCTGCGTGCCAATAAGGGCCACGAGTCCGAGTTCGATGAGTTCGAGCCCCTGGTCGAGCCTTCGGCCAATCGCGATATCGCCGGCGTGGTCATTGCCGTTTTGGCGATTGCATCCTTCATTGCCGTGATTTCGCCGGCAACGGCGCCCGTGACGGCTGCTGTCGCCGGCTTCTATCACCTTGGCTTTGGCCTGGGCGCTTACGTGCTGCCGATCGTCATCTTGCTGTTCGCCGCCACGCTCTTTTTGGGTGAGGACTCGCCGCTCAACATTCGCTCGGTCGCGGGCGGCGCCGTGGTCTTTGTGCCCATTGTCTCTATCCTGTCGCTGATGGTGCCGGGCACGAGCGATTCGTGTGACCTCATGTTTACGCCGCAGAACCTTTCCGCCTCGGGCGGCTACATTGGCGCCTTTATCGCAAGTACCTTGCAAAACGCCCTGGGTAAACCTATTGCCATGGTTGTCTTGCTGGGCCTTGTCGTCGTTGGCCTGGTCATTATCGGCTTCTCGGTGGGCGGCGTTTTGCGCTCCGCACGCGATCGCGCCGCCGATTTTGCCGAGCGCCGTCGTGCCGATGTCAATGCGAGCCCGTGGGGCGACGAAGAGGCCCTGTCGGTTCCCGGCGTCGCCCGTCCGCACCTGAGCATCCTGCGTCAGAAGGGAACTGACGCCGCCGTGACCACGGTCATGGGTGGCGATGTCGATTCGGTTTTGGATGACGACGAGGACGATGACCCGTTTGTCGATGTGTCCGAGACCGTGGAGGCCGAGCGAGCCAAGACCACGTTGCTGCCGCGCCGCCATACCAAGAAGGGCAAGGCCGCGCCCAAGCTCAACACGAGCGAGCCCGACCCGTCTTGGTCCGATAGCGAAATCGAACTCACCGAGGGCGATGACGAGGACGACGAGGCTCCGCTCGAAACCGCCAAGACAACCTTACTGCCGCGTCGCCGTGCCAAGGCAGGACAGGTCACCGGACAGTTTTCGATGGAAGACGATCCGGACAAGGCTGACGAGTCCGAGCCGCCGTTTGCCGTGAATCCCGTTTCGGCAGCTCCGCAGATCCCTGACTTCCTAAAGCATCCCAAGGTTTCCGATGCCTCCGCCCCCACGGCTTCCGCTGCTTCTGTTGCAACCGGCGATGGGGGAGCGGACGGTACCAATGCCGATGCCGAGGGCGACCAAGAGGACGGCCTCAAGCTCCCGCCGCTCGAAATCCTGCATGCCAACCCGCAGTCGGCGTCCTCCGCGTCTTCTGACAAGGAGCTGGAACAGACTGCCGAGTCGCTGCAGTCCACCTTGCTTGAGTTTGGCCGTAGCGCCCGCGTCGTCGGCTGGATTGCCGGCCCCACGGTCACGACCTTTAAGCTGCAGCCCGGTGAGGGCGAGCGCGTGAGTAAGATCTCGAGCCTCGAGGACGATATCGCGCTTTCGCTTGCCGCCCAGTCGGTGCGCATTTTTGCGCCGATTCCCGGCACCTCGCTTGTGGGTATCGAGATCCCCAATCGCAAGCGTCAGAACGTCAACCTGGGCGACGTGCTTCCCTATGTGAAGGGCGGTCCGCTCGAGCTTGCCATCGGTCGCGATGCCGAGGGCACGCCGGTTGTCGCCGACCTCGCCAAGATGCCCCATCTGCTGATCGCCGGCACCACCGGTTCGGGTAAGTCGGTCATGATCAACTCCATCATCACGACCTTGCTCATGCGCGCCCTTCCCGAGGACGTTCGCCTTATCATGGTCGACCCCAAGCGCGTCGAGCTTGCGGGCTATAACGGCCTGCCGCATCTCTATGTGCCCGTGGTGACCGAGCCCAAGCAGGCTGCCAGTGCGCTGCAGTGGGCCGTGTCCGAGATGGAGCGTCGCCTGAAGGTCTTCGAGCGCCTCAACGTTCGCAAGATTTCGACCTATAACGAAAAGCAGGCCGCCGGCGAGTTCGAGCATTACGATAACCCGCCGCAAAAGATGCCCTATCTGGTCATCATCATCGACGAGCTTTCGGACCTGATGATGGTAGCCGGCAAGGATGTCGAGGCCTCGATCGTCCGTATCGCCCAGCTGGGCCGTGCCGCTGGTATTCACCTTATCGTGGCTACGCAGCGCCCCAGCTCCAACGTGGTGACGGGCCTTATCAAGGCCAACATCACCAATCGTATTGCCTTTAACGTGGCTACGGGCATCGATTCCCGCGTCATTATCGACCAGATGGGCGCCGAAAAGCTTACTGGTTTGGGCGACATGCTGTTCTCCAAAGTCGACTGGGGTAAGCCCCGCCGTATCCAGGGCTGCTTTGTTTCGGACGACGAGATCAACGAGATCGTCGAGTTCGTTAAGTCGCAAAGCGAGCCCGACTACCATGAGGAGATTCTCTCTGCCGTGGCGCCCGCTTCCATGTCCATGGCTGGTGGCGGCGTTGTTCGCACGGGCGTTGCCGAGCCGCAAGATGACGACCCTCTTATCTGGGAGGCCGCCCATATTGTGGTGGAATCGCAGCTGGGCTCCACATCTGGGCTGCAACGCCGCCTCAAGGTTGGCTATGCGCGCGCCGGGCGTATTATGGACATGCTGGAAGAAAAGGGTGTCGTCGGCCCGCCCGATGGTTCCAAGCCGCGCGAGGTCCTGCTGGACGAGGAGGGGCTCGCCGCGTTGGAGTCTGTCGACGCCGAGATGGCACGTGAAGATCGTGAGTTTGGAGGATTCTGATGGCTGCACGCTTTGGTGACATGCTGCTCGAGCAGCGTCGCCGGATGGGCCTTTCCATCCAGCAGGTCGCCAACACCATCAAAATCAGGCCGCAGATCATCGAGTTTTTCGAGACCGGTAACTTTGCATCGATGCCTCCGCGCGGCTATGCGCAGGGCATGATTTCGAGCTATGCTCGCTTTTTGGGGCTTAACCCGCGCGAGGTCGTCAACGCTTATTTTGATGACCTCATGGCATATGAACGCGAGACCTCGCAGCAGGGCGGTCGTTTTCAGGATGCTGCCGGCTACGTTAACTCGCGTTCGTCGGTCGATAACGGGCGCTTCCTGATGGTTCAGGGCGGTCGTTCGACCCGCTATGGACAGCGTCCTCAGCAGGCCGGTTATATTACTGAGACGGGTTCGGGCGAGGAGATTCGCTCACAGCGTGACCGGTTCCGCAGTACGCCGATGCCCGAGGACCGTGCACTTCCCGCTGCCCGCGGCGTGGCGCGTGACCCTCGTGCCGGCTACGGCGACGGCGGCTATTCCGATCGCGGTCACCGTGGTGTCTCCACCGGACGCTCTCGCGGTGGCTATGCGGATGCCGATACCACGCAGGTGACGCCGCGTCTTCGCTCTCAATCACAGCCGTATGGCCAGCGCTCTTCGGCTCCGCGTTCGGGCCAACGTGGCTATCAAGGCCGCGGTGAACTTGCGCCCCGCTCGGGTCAGCGCAGCCTTCAGGGCCAGGGCGGCTATCGCGGCCGTTCCGATAGCAATCGTGGTCGTATGCCTCAGGGAGGCGGCCGCAACAGTTCCAGTCGTGGACGCGGCGGATCACGTACTCCTCAAAACAACGGGCTCGATCCGCGTATCGTCTACGCCGGCATCGGTGCCGTGGTGTTGCTGCTGATTGTGCTCATCGTGGTGCTTCTGCGCGGCTGCGCTTCTTCGGCGCCCGAGAACACGCCCGAGACGCCCACTGCTACCAAGACTTCGACCAAGAAGTCTTCTAAGAAGACCGAAACGGTCGACGAGGACGAAGACACCGATGAGGCGACGGATGAGTCGACTGATTCGGACGCTACCAAGACGACGGCCAAGAAGGAAGAGAGCGAGGTCACGAAGGTCAAGGTCTCCGTTGCCAAGGGAAAGACCGCGTGGATTGAGGTCAAGGTCGACGGCAAGTCGGTCTATGGCGCCCAGGCGACTGGCCCCTTTGAGCAGGAGTATACGCCCGAGTCCTCGATCGAGATCACCACGTCCAAGCCTTCCGATGTCACCGTTACCAAGAACGGTGAAAAGGTCCGTTACGATACCAAGACCTCGGGCGTGGCTCGTGTGACGATCACCGTTCCTAAGAAGGAGACGACTGATTCCGAGAATGGTGAAAGTTCTGATAGTACCGACACCACCGATGGTACCGATACCACCGACGGTACCGATGCCCAGTCCACGGATGGCGCCGATACCGCAACTGACGGTCAGACACCCACCGATTCTACCGACAATTCGTACGATAGCTACTAGGCCGCTCGTACGCGAAAGGAAACATCATGGCTAAAGATTCCAGCTTCGACGTCGTGTCCGAGGTCAACATGCAAGAGGTCGACAACGCCTTCCAGCAGACCACGCGCGAGATTTCCCAGCGCTATGACCTTAAGGATTCCGGCGCCACGATCGAGCTTTCGAAGGGCGACAAGCTCTTTACGATAAACGCCCCGGCCGACTTTGTCTCCAAACAGATTGTCGACGTGCTGAGCTCCAAGCTCATCAAGCGCGGCATCGACCTCAAGGCCGTCTCGTGGGATGCTCCGCAGGCGGCATCGGGCGGCACCGTGCGCGTGCTCGGCCATATCGTCGAGGGTATTGACCAGGCGACCGCCAAGAAGATCAACAAGGACATCAAGGATCAAAAGCTCAAGGTCAAGGTGACCATCGAGGCCGACAAGCTGCGTGTTTCCTCTGCTTCGAAGGACGCGTTGCAGACCGTGATCCAGTTCCTGCGCGACCAGGACTACGGCCAGCCGCTGCAGTTCACCAACTACCGCTAATTTCAATCGAAAGGACTGCTCTCCAACATGGATACACCGTTGGGCTCCGTGCTCTACATCACCCTCGGGTGCGCTAAGAACGAGGTTGACACCGACCGCATGCGTTCTCTTTTGACCGCCGCGGGCTACGAGGAGGCATTCGACCCGCAGGATGCCGATATCGCCATCGTCAATACTTGCTCGTTCCTCGCCTCCGCAACGTCCGAGAGCATCGAGACCACGCTCGAGCTCGCCAACGAGGTTCAGGACGGCGTTCGTTCTTGCCCCATCGTCATGTGCGGCTGCGTGCCGTCGCGCTATGGCGATGACCTGCCTGACGAGCTGCCCGAGGTCGCTGCCTTTGTGAAGGCCGACGAGGAAGACGGCATCGTGGCGGTCATCGATGGCGTGCTGGGTGTCGAGCGCGAGATTGCAGCCTATATCCCGCAGGTCAAACGTACCGTCGAGGGTGCTGTCGCCTACGTCAAGATTTCCGATGGCTGCAACCGCTTCTGCAGCTTCTGCATGATTCCCTACATCCGCGGCCGCTATCATTCGCGCAATGCCGAGAGCATCATCTCCGAGGTGCGCGACCTGGTTGCCGGCGGTGTGCGCGAGATCGTGCTGATCGGCCAGGACACGGGCATCTGGGGTACCGACTTTGCCGACGAGGACGTCGCCGATGGCTCGCCGCGCAATCTGGCGCAGCTGCTGTGTGCCGTCGCCGAGGCCGTGCGCCCGCACAACGTCTGGGTCCGCGTGCTCTATCTGCAGCCCGAGGGCATGACTGACGAACTCATCGAGACGATTCGCGATACGCCCGAGGTGCTGCCCTATATCGATATCCCCGTGCAGCACTGCGACGCGCGCATTCTCAAGGCCATGCGTCGCTCCGGTTCGCGCCAGGAGCTCGAGGATCTGTTCCGCGACCTTCGCGAGCGCATCCCCGGCATCGTGATTCGTTCCACGGCCATGGTCGGCTTCCCGACCGAGACCGACGACGAGTTCCGCGATCTTATCGACTTTATGGACACCGTCGGCTTTGATTACACGAGTGTCTTTGCCTACTCGCAGGAGGAGGGCAGCCTGGCCGCTAAGATGGAGGGTCAGGTCGACGAAGAGGTCAAGCTCGAGCGCGCCCAGGAGGCCATGGACCTGGCCGAGTCGCTCGGTTTTGCCGCCACCGCCGCACATGTGGGCGAGCGCGCCCAGATAATCGTCGACGGTATCGAAGAGACCGAGGATGGCGCCGAGCTGATCGGCCATGCCTGGTTCCAGGCGCCCGATTCCGATGGCGCGGTGCATCTGGACGCCAGCGAGGCGTCCGTGGGCGATATTCTGACCGTCGAGTTTACCGATAGCTTCTGCTATGAGCTTATCGGTCATGTTGTGGAGTAGGAGAGCGTCGTGGCTAACGAGAGCAATAAGGAACTGACGAGTGTCTGGACGCCCGCCAACATCGTGACGTGCGTTCGCATCGTCTTTATCCCAGTGTTCATGATCGTGTCGGCGCTTTCTCACACGAGTGTTGCCGGTACGGATTGGAGCACCTTCGATGGCCCGCTCGCCGCCGCCGCCTTTATTCTGTACGTCATCCTGTCGTGCACAGATAAGGTTGATGGCTACCTGGCTCGTTCGCGCAACGAGATCACCGACTTCGGTAAGTTCCTGGATCCCATCGCCGATAAGTTGCTCGTGTTCTCGGCCCTGCTGCTGTTCTTGGACTTTGGTGCCGTTACTGTGTGGTCGGTGTTCATCATCCTGTTCCGCGAGCTGCTGGTGAGCGCCCTGCGCATGGTCGCGAGTGCGGCCGGTGTGGTCGTTGCCGCCGATAAGCTCGGCAAGTACAAGACGGCGACCACGATGGTCTCCATCTGCGGCTACCTGTGCGTCTTTGCGATGACCGGCCTCCAGTTGGGGCCTGCTGAGCTGTTGCTCGGTCTCTATGGCGTCTCACGCTTCCTGTACGCCGTGGCCGTTATCCTGACCGTTATCTCGGGCGCTCAGTACTTCTGGAACTGCCGCAAGATCGTCTTTTCGGTCTAGGTCCTGGTGGGCATGACGAAATCATTTGAGCAGATTGCCGCGCACAATGAAGAGCTCGCAGCCGATATCGTCGAGCGTGCAAGCGTTCGTGGTGTGACGGTATCGACGGCTGAATCTCTAACAGCGGGCATGATCGCCTCGACGATCGCCGATATCCCCGGTGCCTCGGCGGTGCTGCGCGGCGGTGCGGTGACGTACTGCGACGAGATTAAGCATCGCGTGCTCGGCGTTAAGCAAGAGACGCTCGACCACTATACCGCGGTGTCGTATCAGACGGCGCGAGAGATGGCTGCCGGTTCGCTGGAGCTGTATCAGAGCGATATTGCCGTGAGCGCGACGGGCTATGCCGGCCCCGGTGGAGGCACCGAAGACGATCCGGCTGGCACTTTTTATATTGGTTGGGCGTATCGCTCGGCCGATGGGGGAGTGCCGGTCGTGAACTCCATTCGTTGTCACTATGAGGGCGATCGTTCGTGTGTTCGTGCCCATGCGGTCGCGGAGGCACTGGGTCGCATTGTCTGTGTGCTCGATTCTATGGAATAGACGTGTTTTAAGGGGCCTCCGGGCCCCTTAATTGTGGAGATAGGGACCTCCGGCGAATTTGATCTTTGTGCAGGTAGTAGTCGTAATCTTGCTCGTCATGCCTTGCTTGGTTCACCTGCGGTCAAGTTTTTGGTCAGTTTTTGGTCTGCGTTTGGTTGGGTTTTGGAAAGGTCGGCTGCATATGATTTATCTGAACGGTTGACCACGAACAGCCGTTCGTTTATTATCGATGCAGGTTGTTAAGA
>UQVT01000064.1 GCA_900544465.1 uncultured Collinsella sp.
TCGCGATCCCCGGCCTTGACGACGAGTTCCGCGTCATCGTGTCTCCGTGGATTCTCTCCTCGCTGATCACCGATCGCCTTGCCGCTTACTACGAGACGGTCACCAAGCACAACCTCAACTACCGTCGTTACTATCACCAGTTCGACTACTAATAGTTGACCACTCATTTAAGAAGCACCCTGCCCGGGCGCATGCGTCCGGGCATTTTTATGCCGAAATTCGCAAGGAAGGGGAATCGAATGAGGCAGTTTATCGTGGCGTCCCATGCTCATTTTGCGTCTGGAATCGTCGAGAGCATCGGCCTGCTTTCCGGCGAGCGCGAAAACGTCCATGCGCTCTCTATGTATGTCGACGGAAACGAGGACCTGACCAAGGAGGCCGCAGCGATTCTGGACGGCTTTGCCGCGGACGATGAGGTCGTCGTGTGCACCGACCTCTTTGGCGGCAGCGTCAACAACGAGTTCACCAAGATCGTCCAGACGCGTCCTAACACGCACCTCGTGACCAACATGAACCTGCCGCTCCTTATTCAGCTGCTGTTCGTGCCCGAATCCACCCCGATCGATGAGGCCATTCGCCAGATCGTCGAGGCGGACGACACCAAGGTCAAGTACGTCAACGACCTGCTGGGGCAGGCCGAACTCGATGAGTTTTAACCACTAGGGAGCACATCATGATTCAGATGATTCGCGTGGACTATCGACTGCTTCACGGCCAGGTTGCCGTTAGCTGGACCTCGGCTCTGGGTGCCGACTGCATCTTGTTGGTGAGCGACACGGTCCTCAATGACAAGCTTCGTCTGCAGGCCCTGTCCCTTGCAAAGCCGGAGGGCTGCAAGGTCGTTGTCAAAAACACCGAGGATGCCGTCAAGGCGCTCCAGAGCGGAGTGACCGACAAGTACAAGCTCTTCGTGGTTTGCGAGACGATCCAGCAGGCCGGTGCCGTCGCCAAGGCGATGGGAGTCAAGAAGATCAACCTCGGCAACGTTGCCTTTAGCGAGAATGCCCGCCAGGTCTCGACGAGCGTGTTCCTTACGCCCGAAAACGAGGCATACGTCAAAGAGCTGCTCGGCGAGGGCTATGAACTGTTCATTCAGATGATTCCGGCAGATGCGAAGACTGACGCCGCGAAGGTTATCGGTTAGGGGCTGTCATGGTTATCAAGACAATCCTGATTTTCCTGATTGCCCTTTTGGGCTATTCCGAGTGGCTGACGGGCACGAGCTACCTCCAGCGCCCGATCGTGCTCGGACCTCTGGTTGGCCTTGTCATGGGCGACATGGTGACCGGTACGATCATGGGCGCCACGATGGAGCTTGCCATGGTCGGCGCCATCTCGGTCGGCGCCTATAACCCGCCCGATACGATTTCCGGCACTATCCTGGGCGTATCTCTTGCCATGCAGGCCGGCGCGGACGCTTCGGCGGCCCTGACCCTGGGCATTCCCATCGCAACGATCGTCCTGGCGCTCGATACTGCCCTGGGCCAGCCGGTGATGCTGCTGCTGGTGCACCGTATCGACAAAAACGTCGAGGACGGAGACACCAAGGCCATCACGCGCAACATGCTCATCGCCGGCTACGCGCAGAGCTGGTGCGGCCTGCTGATTATTCCCCTGGCATTCTTCTTTGGCGCCGATGCTGTTGCCAGCCTGCTCAACATCATCCCCGATTTCGTTCAGACCGGTATGGATGTCGCCGCCGCCTTCTTGCCCGCACTCGGTTTTGCAATGCTGGCTCAGATGATTATGAACAAGACGGTGGCGCCGTTCTTCTTCGCTGGCTTCTTCCTCGTCGCCTACTTTGGCATTAGCACGACGGGCGTGGCGATCTTTGCCGCGATCATCGTCGTCGCGATGACGGTTTTGGGTGACAAGAAAAAGGCGGAGCAGCCCGCAGTGGCAACCGATGATCCTGCGATTGGGAGTGGGTTCGATGAGTTTTAAGTTTGAGTCTTCTTACGACGGGCTGATTTCCCGCGCAGACCTTAAGAAGCTGTTCTGGCGCTCGATTCCCTATGAGCATTCCTGGAACTACGAGCGTATGGGCCATATCGGCTTTATGTGGGCCCTTATGCCGATCCTTCGCAAGCTGTATCCGCAGGATGCGGACTTTAAGGCCGCCCTCAAGCGCCATATGGAGCTCTATAACGTCACGCCGTACATCTCGACGCTCCCCATGTCCATCGCCGCTGCAATGGAGGAGGTCAACGCTACTGACGATAGCTTTGACACGAGCGCGATCTCTAATGTCAAGCTTGCTTTGATGGGGCCGCTGTCCGGCGTGGGCGATGCCTTCTACTGGGGCACGCTGCGAATTTTGGCAACGGGTGTCGGCACGTCGCTGGCGCTACAGGGCTCTATTCTTGGCCCGATTTTGTTCCTGCTCGTGTTCAATGTCCCTCACTACATCATCCGTTACCTGCTGACGTTTGTGGGGTATCGCTTTGGCTCGGACATGATCAGCAAGGTCCAGGAATCGGGCATTATGGACACGATCGTCAAGATGGCCTCTATCATGGGCGCCATGGTGATCGGCGCTATGACCATGGAGATGGTCACCGTGGACATTCCGCTCATGGTCGGTGCGGGCGATGGTGCTCAGACGCTGGCCGAGCTGCTCAACGGAATCTTCCCGGGCTTTGTCACGATGGGGCTGTTTGGAATCGTCTATCTCATGCTCAAAAAGAAGATGAATCCGCTGGTCATCATGCTCGTGATCCTGCTCGTGAGTATCGCTGGCGCGTTCTTTGGAGTGCTTGGTGTCCAGTAGAGTATCCGTCATAATGAGAACAATGTAAGAGGGGGCGTCGCGCACACTGTGCTGCGGCGCCCTTTTGCCGAAAGGTGGACAAGATGGAGTATCCGCAGCTTGCCGTTATGAATATCAGCCATCGCTACTTTGATCTTGAGGAGTTCTTTTCTTCGGCGTCGGCTTCGGGCTACACGTGTTGCGAGCTTTGGACCGGGGCGATGCATCTGTATGTCGATTGCCATGGATACGATTCGCTCGAGCGGGTACGGGAGCTGTCGCAGCGGTATGGGGTTCGGATTGTGGGACTTTGTCCCGAACAGAACAACCCCAAGCCGTGGAATATCGCGGCGCGCGGGAATGAGGCGCGTGCCCGCACGCTCGCGTACTTTAAGAACGTTGTAGATATCGCGGCGGAACTTGGAGCCGAGCAGGTCATGGTCTCGAGCGGCTGGGCATTTTTGAACGAGCCGATCGAGGACGCGTGGGGTCGCAGCGCCTCGATGCTGCGTGCGATTGCCGAGCATGCGGGAGAGTGCGGTGTGCGACTGGTGCTCGAGGCCCTACAGCCGGTTGAGTCGATGATCGTGAACTCGGCGGCCGATACGAAGCGCATGATCGAGGCAGTTGATCATCCGGCACTTAAGGCGTGTCTGGATTTGGGCGCTATGGCGGTGGCAGGGGATACCATCGACGATTATTTCGATCTGCTTGGCGATGATGTCGCCCACGTGCATTTTGTCGATGTTGCGGCAGATGGCACGACGCATCTTGCCTGGGGTGACGGCGACCGCGATATGCGCGCCGACCTGGATAGGCTGGTGGCGCGCGGCTATCGCGGAGTTGTTTCGGCCGAGACCTATGACTGGCGCTATTTTGCCGACCCCGCAGCTGCCGATGCGCAGGTAATGGCAGAGTATCGTCGTGCGATTGGCGTCTAGGTGGGGTTGGGTTGCGACAATCCGCTCCTATGTTTCCAAATGAATACGGTGTGAGCCGAGGAGGACGATTCTCCCCGCAAACACTCTAGTATGCTAAAGTACCCAGAAAACCGGCGGAGCTATGCCGGTCTTCTGTTCCATACGAAACACAGCATGAGGAGGCTCACCAGATGACGGCCACACCGTGGGGATTCCGGGACATATTGCCCGAGGAGGCTCAGGCGCGCGAGGAGATTGCGCTGACGGTGAAGGGCTGCTTTAGGGAGCATCATTATCTGCCGGTTGAGACGCCGCTGCTCGAGGACAAGGGCTCGCTCGAGGAGGGCGGCCGTATCGCGGACACGCCGTTTAAGCTTTTTGACGATGACGGCCGCTTGTTGGTGGTTCGTCCCGACAATACGTTGCCGATCGTGCGTTTGGTCTCGACCCGCATGCGCGCGGCCGACTTGCCGCTGCGCCTGCGCTATGAGGCGCCGGTGGTTCGCGAATGCCAGCGCAATGCCGGCGGTTCGCGTCAATTTACCCAGCTGGGTTTTGAGCTCATCGGCGCGGGCGATACCGCGGGCGATGTCGAGATCGTCTCGCTGGTGGCCGAGGCCGTTCGCAAGTTGGCGCTGCCCGATGCGCGCATTATCGCAGGTAGCGTGCGCCCGTTTAAGGAGCTGCTCGCGGCGTGCGAGGATCGCGAGCTGGCTGCCGAGGCTCTGCGCTGCGTGCACGCCAACGACTTTGTGGGCCTCGATGCCCGCGTGGCGGCAAGCGCCGAGACCGATGCCGTTAAGGCCGCCGTCAGCGAACTGCCGCGCCTGCATGGTGGGGCCGAAGTGCTCGATCGCGTGGATGCGCTGCTGGCGGCTGCCGGTATTGTCGCGCCGCTCACGCGTGAGCTGCGCGCGCTGGTCGAGGGCCTGGCGCCCGAGGACGCTCAGGTGCTGTCCTTCGACTTTTCCATTATGAATTCTTTCGATTACTACACGGGCCTGGTCTTTAAGGCCTATGCCGGTGGCCTGCCCGATCCGGTGGGCTCGGGCGGTCGCTACGACTCTATCTTTACCGGCGCGTTCGGCGACGGCATCGAGGTGCCGGCGGCGGGCTTCGCCTTTTCGCTCGAGCGTCTGGAGGCCGCGTGCACCTCTGCCGAGGACGCCGCCTCCGATGGTGACCACGCCGTGGGCCGCGGCGCCGAAGGCCCGCTACGCATCGCCGTGCCCAAGGGCTCGCTTAAGGCCGACACGCTCGACGTGCTCGAGGCCGCGGGCCTGGACGTCTCTGAGCTGCGCGACCCCGGCCGTCACCTGATTGTGCGCGGTCGCGACACGCGTGCCGGCGAGGGCACGGTCGGCGATATCGAGTTTGTCATCGTGCGTCCCAGCGACGCGCCCGCTTTTGTGGGCTGTGGTGGTGCCGATTGCGGCATCTGTGGCTGGGACTCGCTCATCGAGGCAGACCTCAACTTGCTGCAGCTGGTCGATCTGGGCTACGGCCTGTGCACGTTTATCGAGGCAGAGCCCGCGTGGCGCGCCGGCCAGGCCGAGCGCAACTATGCCCGCCGCGGGTCGCTTCGCGTGGCCACCAAGTATCCGCGCATCGCGAGTGCCTGGTATGCCGAGCGCGGCGTGAACGCCGATATCGTCTCACTGCATGGCAACATCGAGCTGGGCCCCATCGTCGGCATGACCGATCGCATCGTGGATATTACCGCCACGGGCGCCACGCTGCGCGATAACGACCTGGTCATCACCGGCCGCATCATGGACTGCACGGCCCGCTTCTTTGTCAATCCGGGCGCCGCACGTCTGGATCCGCGCGTACGCAATCTGGCAGATCGCTTGGCGGCAGCCGTGAAGGGCAAGCATTTTGAGCCCGTTGCGGGCTCGGCACAATAGCGCGAGCACTCACGGGCGCCCCAACGTCCGGGCTGCGGGCCGACTGGCGCCGCCGTCCGGCCTCTCGTTTTTCGAACACAACCTCGACCGATAGGGGATACCGAAATGAAGACCATCAAGCTTGCTCCCGGTGAGCGCCTCGTTACCAACCAGCTCAACCGCAAGGGCGTGCTGCCGCAAAACATCGTCGACGCCGCCCGCGATATCGTGGCCAACGTGCGCGCCAATGGCGATGCCGCGGTGCGCGACTACTGTCAGCGTTTTGACGGCGTTGAACTGCAGAGCTTCCGTTTGCCGCAAGAGCAGATCGATGCCGCGCTCGAAGGCCTTGATCCCGCCTTTGTCGCGGCGCTCGAAAAGGCTGCACGCCAGATTCGCGAGTTCCACCAGCGCGAGGTCGAGCAGAGCTGGTTTACCACGCGTGCGGACGGCACCATGCTCGGCGTTAAGGCGACCCCGCTCGCGGCGGCCGGCATCTATGTGCCGGGCGGTCGCGCGCAGTACCCTTCCACCGTGCTTATGAACGCCATTCCCGCCAAGGTGGCCGGCGTCAAACGCGTGGTTATGGTGACCCCGCCGCAAAAGGATGGACTGATTAGCCCGTATACGCTCGCGGCCGCTAAACTCGGCGGCGTGGACGAGATCTATATGGTGGGCGGCGCCCAGGCCGTGGCCGCACTGGCGTACGGTACCGAGACCATTCCGCGCGTCGACAAAATCACCGGCCCGGGCAACGCCTTTGTCGCCGCTGCCAAGCAGATTGTCTCGGGCGACGTGGGTATCGACATGGTCGCCGGTCCCTCCGAGGTCTGCGTGCTGGCCGATGCCACGGCCAAGCCTATGGTGGTCGCGGCCGACCTGATGGCTCAGGCCGAGCACGATCCGCTGGCAGCCTGCTATCTGGTGACCTGCGATGAGCAGTTTGCGCGCGAGGTCGAGGCCGGCATCGATATCCTGGTCGCGCAGTCGCCGCGTGCCGAGATCACGCGTGCCTCGCTCGACAATGAGGGCACCATCGTGGTGGCCGCCGATATGGCTGCCGCCGTCGAGGCGGTGAACACCGTGGCGCCCGAGCACCTGGAGCTGCACTGCAAGGATGCGATGGGTCTGCTCGGCGGCATTCGCAACGCCGGCGCCATCTTTGTGGGCGCTTGGAGCTCCGAGCCGCTCGGCGATTATGTTGCCGGCCCCAACCACACGCTGCCGACCGGCGGCACGGCCATGTTCTCCAACCCGCTTTCGGTGGAGGAGTTCGTCAAGCGCTCGAGTGTCATTTGCTATACACCCGAGGGCCTGCTCTCGGACGCTCCCGCTACGCAGCGCCTGGCCGAGGCCGAGGGCCTGTGGGCGCACGCGCTTTCGGCCGCTCTGCGCCGCCGCGTGCTGGAGCAGGGCGAGGATGCCGTGAGCGCCGCGTCGCTGGCCGCGGCCGACCTGACCAAGGTCGCCTGGCCGGGCGACGCCGTGGCGACGGTTGCCGAGGGTGTGGACCTGGTGGCTGCAAGTGCGGATGGCGCTGGTCCGACTGGCGAGGAGGCCTAACATGGCTGAACTCACGCCCCGCATGAAGGAGCTCGTCCAGCCCTACTTGGCCGGCATTGAGCCCTACGATCCCAACTTTACGCCCACGCGCATCAACCTTTCGGCCAACGAGAACACCTATTCCGTGCCCGCTGGCGTGCGCGAGGCGATCGACGCGGCCTTGGCTGCCACACCGCTCAACCGCTATCCCGATCCCATGTCCAACGAGCTGCGCGACGAGCTGGCTGCTTGGCATGGCGTGACGCGCGAGAATACTTGCGTGGGAAACGGCGGCGACGAGCTGCTCTATAACTACCTGCTGGCGTTTGGCGGCGCGGGGCGGACCCTGCTCAACTGCCCGCCGTGCTTTAGCGAGTATGCGTTCTTTGCGTCGCTTTGTCAGACTGAGGTGCGCGATGTGTGGCGCGACCCGGCGACCTTTGAGCTCGACCAGGCGGCGGTGCTTGCGGCGGCTCCCGAGTGCAATCTGGCGATAGTGACCTCGCCCAACAACCCCACGGGCGACGTGGCACCGCTCGACTTTGTCGCGGCCCTGTGCGATGCGTGCCCCGGCATGGTCATGGTCGACGAGGCCTACGTTGAGTTTGCGGACGATTCGTTTGGCGCGGCTACCACGGCGCAGGGGCTTATCGCCGAGCATCCCAACCTGGTGATTCTGCATACGCTGTCCAAGGCGTTTGGCGCCGCCGGCACGCGTCTGGGCTATGTGATCGCGGCGCCCGAGGTCATCGATGCGTTTGCGGCGATTCGCCAGATCTACTCGGTTAACGTGCTGAGCCAGGCCGCCGCGCTTGCCTGCGTGCGTGCCCGCGATGCCTACGCACCCGTGGTGGCACAGGTTGCATCCGAGCGGGAGCGCGAACTGTGTGCCCTGCACGCAATGGCTGCCGAGGGTCTGCCCGTGGAGGCGTGGCCGAGCGCGGCGAACTTTGTGCTCGTGCGCACGCCGCATGCCACGCACGTGCGCGAGCGTCTGCGCGACGAGTATTCGATTTTGGTGCGCGACTTTAGCTACGCGCCGGGGCTCGCGGACTGCCTACGCATTACCGTGGGTACCCCGCAGGAAAACGACGAGGTGCTGGCTGCGTTTGCCGTGCTGGTTGGATTTTTCAGCAATACGGTAGCTTTTGAGCGGATGATGGGAAAGATTGTGGAGCGGTATGTGTCAGACAATAACTATGAGCTGGCTTCCCACATTTCCTACCGTCTGAAGACGGGACAGGAGTTTATCAAGGATCTGGCAGATTCGCTGAGCAGGATGCCGGAGTTTCTGATGACAGAGGATCTGCTGTCCAGGAAAGAGGAGGCTACGGAGCTGGACGGCATCTGTGTGGTTTCCAGGGAAAACGGTTTTTTCCCCGAGGCGGAGGAGACCGAGGAGCTGGAGACGTGGCTTTCCGCTCATCCGGAGGCCTGGGAGGAGCCGCAGATTTCCTATATCAAGGATCAGCTGATGCTTTTTACCGCGCCTGTGGTGAAGGAGGGGCAGGCGGCTTCTCTTGTCATAGGAATGCAGAGCTATCAGGGCATCCAAAGGCTGGTGAGCCAGGCCGACTACCAGAATCAGGGCATCAGCGTTCTCATGGACGGAAAAACAGGCGAGCGGATTATAAGGAAAAGAGGAAGCGAGTCCGCCATAACGGACGAGGAGTGGGAGGAGCTTAAGGAGATATTAAAGCACAGGGATATGCCCTACGGGATCGATAAGCAGACGCTTTCCTCGGGACGCCAGGTATTTATTTCCGCCTATAAGGTGGAGGGGACAGACTGGGAGCAGGCGGCCATTATTCCGTCGGATTTTCTGATGTCTCAGATTGAACGGTACATGGATATCTACTCCGTCTTTACCTTTACGGTTATGATTCTGTTTATGTTCCTGATCCGTCATCTCCTGAAGGAGAATCAGAGAAAGGAACAGCTGTTTCTCACAGATCCGCTCACAGGCGGCTGGAACAGGGAGGGCTTTTTAAAACAGTGTGAAGAAGTCATAGATAATCGAAATTTCAAAGAATACGCGATTGTTTACTTAAATGTGATCGATTTCAGAATTATTAATGAGAGCTGGGGCGAGGAGGATGGAAACAGGACGCTGCAGTTTATTTTTCATCAGTTTCAGAAGGATTTGAAGCAGAAGGGAGAGCTGGTCAGCCGGAGCAGCATGGATCATTTCTTCCTGCTTCTTCGGGAAACTGACAGGAACCGTCTGAACAGCCGCATGGAGGAAGCGATTCAAGAGATGAACGAGGTGATCGGACA
>UQVT01000065.1 GCA_900544465.1 uncultured Collinsella sp.
ACTTCCGCAGCATCCAAAAATGGGCCATGTCGGCAATATCGTTGCCGACGGCTTCAGCCAGATGCGCTCGGTCTAAAACGTGGTCAGTCACGGCATCCTCCTCAAACTGATGAACCTCAATTTGAGCTTACGGGGAGGGTGGGCAGCCACTGTCAGCACGGACAAAATAGGCCTCCGGCTGCAAACCAACTGCTGACCAAACACTTGACGGGATGCTTGACCGAAAATGCGCACCGCAACAAAATCGCAGGTAAACATAGACAGCCAGCCCGTCCTTTTGAGCCAGATACCCACAGCCACCACAGAAACAACAGGTGACCACAGCCCAAGAAGTCGACAAATGAACACCCGTACGTCGACAAACGAGCAAATCGCTCGCAAAGAGTGTCCCCAACGACTAGACAAAAAATGACTAGTCATTGGGGACGTTCTTAAATGACTACTTTACAGCTCCAGCGCGTCGGCGACTTCGGCTGAGCAGGCCAGGGCGTCGGCCATGGCGCTCACCACGAGCGAGCTGCCGTTGCGAGCGTCACCGGCAACATACACCGGCGCGGCATCCGCGGCGACGCCCTCGCCACGCGCCGCAAGATGCGAGCCCTCGGCGGCCATCACAGGCAGCGGACGACCAGCGGTGGCAACGGGCACGCCAACGGCGTCGAACACACTGTGCTCCGGGCCCGTGAAGCCGCAGGCGATGAGCACCAGCTGCGTCGGCACCTCGTGCTCGGAGCCCGCGATGCGCTCGGGCTTTCCCGCCGACCAGTCCAGATCGACCACGCGCAGGCCCGCGGCAGCGCCCTTCTTATCCAGCAGCACCTCGAGCGTATCCACGCCCCAAGCGCGCATCTCGCCGCCCATGGCAGCGATGGCCTCCTGCTGGCCGTAATCGGTCTTCTTCACGTTGGGCCACTGCGGCCAGGGGTTGCTCGCCGCGCGCGCATCAGGCGCCGCCGGCAAGAACTCAAACTGGCGCACGCTGCGCGCACCCTGACGTACCGCGGTGCCCACGCAGTCGTTACCGGTATCGCCGCCGCCAATGACCACGACGTCCAGGCCGCATGCATCGACGACAGGCTCGCCGCCATCGAGTATCGAGACGGTCGAGGCCGTCAGGTAGTCCACGGCATACACCACGCCGGGTGCGTCAATATTCTCAGCAGCCAGTCCACGCGGGGCGCGAGCACCGGCAGCCACCACGACGGCGTCAAAGCCATTGAGCTTGGCCGCCACCGCAGGGTTCGTAACGTCAGCGCCCAGCTCAAAGACGATACCCAGCTCGCGCATAAGTGCCACGCGACGCTCGACAACGGACTTCTCGAGCTTCATGTTGGGAATGCCGTACATGAGCAGGCCGCCCGGGCGGTCATCACGCTCAAATACCGTCACACAGGCACCGCGACGTGCAAGCTCCCATGCTGCCACCAGACCAGCAGGACCGGAGCCCACCACGGCAACCGTGGGTGCGCCCTCCCCCGCCGGCTCAAAGCGGCGCGGACCGCCATTTGCCCACTCATGGTCGCTGATCGCGCGCTCGTTGTCGTGAATCGTCGTGGGCTGACCGTCGACCGAGCCCAGGTTGCACGCGGCCTCGCACAGCGCCGGGCACACACGGCTCGTAAACTCGGGCATAGGCGAGGTGAGTGACAGACGCTCGGCAGCCTCGTCCCAGCGGCCGCGATACACTAGCTCGTTCCACTCGGGAATCAGATTGTGCAGTGGGCAGCCACTCGGACGCGCCTTGCCAAAGCTCGCGCCCATTTGGCAAAACGCCACACCGCACATCATGCAGCGGCTCGCCTGGGCACGGCGCGCATCGTCGTCGAGCTCCACGTACAGCGGATCGAAATCGCGGCTGCGCTCCTCCACGGGGCGCAGCTCGTGGGTCACGCGATCGATATCAAGAAAAGCACCGGGCTTACCCATGGCACTTACGCCTCCTTCTTGGTCGAAGCAACAGAGCTGGCGGCGGCGGGCACAGCGCCAGCGACACCACCCGCCACATCAAAGCGAGCGACATCAGCGGCGTCGGCGCGACCGGTCACAATGTCAAACGCCAGCTCCTCGGCCTGCGCATGCGTCTTGCCGACGGCCTCGGCGGCGGCGACAATCGCCAGCACGCGCTCGTACTCGGTCGGAATGACCTTCACAAAGTGCTTGCTCATCGTCTCAAAGCTGTAGAGCAGCTTAATGCCGCGCGGGCTCTGCGTCGCGTCCACGTGCTCCTGGATGAGCTCGCGAATCTGTGCCAGCTCACCGGCCGTCGGGGCCTTGAGCTCAACGCTCTCGTGGTTCACACGGGCATCGAGGGTGCCGTACTGGTCAAAGACGTAAGCCACGCCGCCCGTCATGCCGGCGGCGAAGTTCTGCCCGACCTCGCCCAGGATGAGCGCCAGACCTCCCGTCATGTACTCGCAGCCATGGTTGCCGCAGCCCTCGACCACCACCGTGGCACCGGAGTTGCGTACGCCAAAGCGCTGGCCGGCCAGGCCGTTAATGAAGCCGCGGCCACTCGTAGCGCCAAAGAACGCAACGTTGCCCACGATGATGTTCTCGTCGAACTTGTAGGTCGCATGCGGGTTGGGGCGCACCGACACCTCGCCGCCCGAAAGGCCCTTGCCAAAGTAGTCGTTGGCGTCGCCGCACACGTTGAGCGTAATGCCGCGCGGCAGGAAGGCGCCAAAGCTCTGACCGGCCGAACCATCGCAATCGATGGTGATGGAGCCGGCGGGCAGGCCCTCGGGATGCGCCTTGGTCACCGCGTTGCCCAAGATGGTGCCCACGCAGCGGTTGACGTTGGCGATATCGGCGCGGAAGCGAATCGGACGCAGGTGCGCACGGGCATCGGCCGTATAGGGCACAAACAACGTGGAGTCGAGCGTCTTTTCGAGCTCGCTGTCCGCAGCCATCTGGGGCAGGAAGTGACGGCCGTCGGCACCCGGGATGTGGGCACCAAACTCACAGGTCGCGCTCGCCAGCACGGGCGACAGATCCAGCAGGTTAGCCTTGCGGTTGCCCGGGACCTCAATCTGGCGCAGGCACTCGGGATGGCCGACCATCTCGTCGACGGTGCGGAAGCCCAGGCTCGCCATGACCTCGCGCAGCTGCTCGGCAACAAAGAGCATAAAGTGCTCAACGTGCTCGGGCTTGCCGCGGAAGCCGCGACGCAGGCGGCAGTTTTGCGTCGCGATGCCGGCCGGGCAGGTATCCTGCTGGCAGTCGCGCTGCATGAGGCATCCCATCGAGATGAGCGGCATGGTCGCAAAGCCAAACTCCTCGGCACCCAGCAGGCAGGCGACGGCAACATCGGTGCCGTCCATGAGCTTGCCGTCGGCCTCGAGCACCACGCGCGAGCGCAGGCCGTTTTGCAGCAGCGTCTGCTGGGCCTCGGCAAGACCGAGCTCCAGCGGCAGACCGGCGTGCCAAATGGAATCGCGAGCAGCGGCACCCGAGCCGCCGTTGTGGCCGCTGATCAAAATCTTGTCGGCGGCACCCTTGGCCACACCGGTGGCGATGGTGCCGACACCGGCCTCGCTGACCAGCTTGACCGACACGCGAGCGCCGGGGTTGGCGTTCTTAAGATCGAAGATAAGCTCCGCCAGGTCCTCGATGGAGTAGATGTCGTGGTGCGGCGGAGGTGAGATCAGGCCGATGCCGGGCGTGGACTGACGGACCTCGGCGATCCAGGGATAGACCTTCTTACCGGGCAGGTGGCCACCCTCGCCGGGCTTGGCGCCCTGGGCCATCTTGATCTGAATCTCGAAGGCACTGCACAGATAGCGGCTCGTCACGCCAAAGCGCGCGCTTGCTACCTGCTTGATCGCGGAGTTCTTGGAGTCACCGTTAGCCAGCGGGGTCTCGCGACGCGGGTCCTCGCCGCCCTCGCCGGAGTTGGAACGGCCATGCAGGCGGTTCATGGCGATGGCCATGCACTCATGTGCTTCCTTGCTGATGGAGCCGTACGACATGGCGCCGGTGTTAAAGCGGCGGACGATGTTGAGCGCGGGCTCGACCTCGTCGAGTGCCACCGGAGTGCGGCCGCTGGCATCAAAGTCCAGCAGGTCGCGCAGGCGCACGGCACGGCCGGTGCGGTGCAGGCGGGCGCTGTACTCCTTAAAGGTGTCGTAGCTGTCCTCACGGCAGGCAGTCTGCAGCAAGTAGATGGTCTGCGGATCGATGAGGTGATCCTCGCCGCCGAGCGGGCGCCACTTGGTCAGGCCCAACGTAGGCAGCTGATCGGAAGCCGGGCTCTTAAGGATAGCGAGCGCGGCGTCGTAGTGCTCGTTTTGCTCGCGCTCGACGTCCTCGACACCCATACCGCCCACACGGCTCACCGTGCCGGCGAAGTACGCGTTGACGAACTCCGGAGTGAAGCCCACGGCCTCGAAGATCTGCGCGGAGTGGTAGCTCTGCACCGTGGAGATGCCCATCTTGGACATGATGGAGACGATGCCGGCGGTCGCAGCCTTGTTGTAGTTGGCGATGCCCTGCTCGGCCGTCACGTCCAGGTCGCCGCGTGCCGCCAAGTCGCGAATGCACGCATGTGCGTTGTACGGATAGATGCCGCTCGCGGAGTAGCCCACCAGTGCCGCAAAGTCGTGCGGGGACACGGCGTCGCCGCACTCCACCACGATGTCGGCAAAAGTACGCACGCCGGCGCGGATCAGGTGGTTGTGCACGCAGCCCACAGCGAGCAGTGACGGCACAGGGACCTCGCCCGCCGCAGCACGGTCGCTCAACACCACGATGTTCACGCCGTCGCGGACCGCAGCCTCAACGTCCTCGGCAAGCTGCTTAAGCGCAGCCTGCAGCGCGCCCTCGCCGGCGTCGCGGCGGTAGACGGCACGGAAGCGACGGGTCTTAAAGCCCACGCGGTCGATGGCGCAGATGCGGTCGAACTCCTCCTCGCTCAGCAACGGGCGCTCCAAGCGCACCAGCTGACAGGCCGTGCGGGAATCCTCGAGCAGGTTGCCGTGGTTGCCCAGATAGAGCGTGGTCGAAGTCACCATGTGCTCGCGCAGGGCATCGATCGGCGGATTCGTGACCTGGGCGAACAGCTGATAGAAATAGTCAAAGAACGAACGCGTCTTCTTGGACAGGCAGGCCAGCGGCGCATCGATGCCCATCGAGGCGAGCGGCGCCTTGCCCTGCCGGGCCATGGGACGCACGACCTCGTCAACGTCATCCCAGTGGTAGCCGAGCTTGGCCATACGCACGGCGGCGGGCACCTCGGCGTCCTCGGCGGGCATTGTCGCAACGGGCTCATCGAGCGCGTCAACGGTCAGCGTCTCCTCGGCAATCCAATCACGGTAGGGCTTTTCCTTGGCATAGCGGGCGCGCAGTTCGTCGTTGTAGATCACGCGACCGCGGGCAAAATCGACCTCGAGCATCTGGCCCGGTCCCAGACAGCCGCTCGTCAGGATGTTCTCGGGGCGCACCTCGATGGTACCCACCTCGCTTGCCAGCATAAAGCGACCGTCGCGCGTCACATAGTAGCGGGCGGGACGCAGGCCGTTGCGGTCGAGAGCAGCACCCAGGGTACGGCCGTCGGTAAAGGCGATGGCGGCAGGGCCGTCCCACGGCTCCATGAGCATGGACTGGTAAGCGTCGTAGGCGCGGCGCTCCTCACTCAGGCTGTCGTTATGGTCCCACGGCTCGGGCAGCAACATGGACGCGGCACGCGTAAGCGGGCGACCGTTCATAACCAAAAACTCGAGCACGTTGTCCAGAATCGCGGAGTCGGAACCCTCGCGGTTGATGATGGGCATCACGCGCTCAAGATCATGCTGCAGCACGGGGCTGTACAGGTTGGGCTCGCGGGCGCGGATCCAGTTGACGTTGCCCTTGAGGGTATTGATCTCGCCGTTGTGGATGATAAAGCGGTTGGGGTGCGCGCGCTCCCAGCTGGGCGTGGTGTTGGTGGAGTAGCGCGAGTGGACGAGCGCCACGGCTGTCTTGACGGCGGCGTCGTTGAGGTCGATGAAGAAGCGGCGCATCTGCGTGGCGACCAGCATGCCCTTGTACACGATGGTGCGCGAGCTCATGGAGCACACGTAGAAGATCTTGTCGCGCAGGGCAAACTCGGCGTCGGCCTTCTTTTCGATGGTGCGGCGGCACACGTACAGGCGGCGCTCGAAGGCATCGCCGGCGGGCGTGTCGTCCGGACGGCCCAGGAAGGCCTGCAGGATAGTGGGCATGCAGGCGCGGGCCGTCTCGCCCAGGTCGTGCGGGTCGACCGGCACCTCGCGCCAAAAGAGCAGCGGCACGCCGGCCTCGGCGCAGCCCTCCTCAAACACGCGGCGGGCATCCTCTACGCCCTTGTCGTCCTGCGGAAAGAACAGCATGGCCACGCCATAGTCGCCCTCTGCCGGCAGAATCTGGCCGCACTTTTGAGCCTCTTTACGGAAAAAGTGATGCGGAACCTGGAGCAGGATGCCAGCGCCGTCGCCGGTGTTCTTCTCGAGTCCCGTGCCGCCGCGGTGCTCCAAGTTGACCAGAATGGACAGCGCATCGTCCAGAATCTGGTGATGGCGTTCACCGTTGATATCGGCAAGCGCGCCGATGCCACATGCGTCGTGGTCGAATTCGGGGCGATAAAGGCCCTGCTGCTGAGCGGAATCTGCCTGCATCGCGATCCTCCCCTAGATATTAGACAGTCAGTTGAATAGGCATACTAGGAGCATCGCCGGCCCGTTGTGTTTCCCGCCCGTTTCGAAACAATCGCGTAACGCACGCCCTACGAGTGGACACCGCCGACCTCAAGGACGACGACAAGGGCCCCAAGTTCGGCCCGTATGCTCACCGCTTCAAACATCTCAATCTGTAACAGTAAGATCCAATTTCCATCCCTAGTTGTTACAGATCAAGACATTTCAGCAATCCCCTTCCACCATCCTATTCAAATACAACAATTTTGTTAGTCTTGGTTAACTTCTTAGCCTAAAACGGGTATCCTTTGCGGCGTCAAGCAAACGGCACGCAGGAGCTCACCATGCTCAACCATCTCAAACATCATTTTGGCTCCCGACGCACCGGCGGTCACGGAGGCCTAAACATTGCGCGGAATATCGGCCCCGGGCTACTCGTGACCGTCGGCTTTATCGACCCGGGCAACTGGGCCTCCAATATGGCCGCGGGCTCGCAGTTTGGCTACGCACTGCTGTGGATCGTCACGCTGTCCACAATTATGCTCATTGTGCTGCAGCACAACGCGGCACACCTGGGCATCGCCACGGGCATGTGTCTTGCCGAGGCCACGACACGTTATCTCCCCCGCTTCGTTGGGCGCACGGTGCTCGCCAGTGCCTATCTCGCGACCATCGCCACCGCCATGGCCGAAGTCCTGGGCGGTGCGATCGCGCTTCAAATGCTCTTTGGCCTGCCCGTACGCGCCGGCTGCATCATCGTCGCGGCAGTATCGATTGCCATGCTCATGACAAGCTCCTACAAACGCGCCGAGCGACGGATCATCGCCTTCGTGGGCGTGGTGGGACTCTCGTTTTTAGCCGAGCTTGCACTAGTCAAGGTCGACTGGCCGCAAGCCGCCACAAGCTGGATCACACCCAGTATGCCCACCGGCTCGGCCGCGATTATCGTAAGCGTCCTAGGCGCGGTCGTTATGCCCCACAACCTCTTCCTGCACTCCGAAGTCATCCAATCCATGCACTTCGAAGGCCAAGGCGAGCGAGTTATCGAAGAACGTCTGCGCTACGAGCTCTTCGACACGCTCTTTTCGATGGGCGTGGGCTGGGCAATCAACTCGGCCATGGTCATCCTGGCCGCAACGACCTTCTTTGCGCACGGCATTGTCGTAGACGACCTCGCCGTCGCAGCGGCCACGCTCTCCCCCATTCTGGGCCCGGCAAGCTCAATCATCTTTTCGGCGGCACTGCTGTTTGCGGGCATATCGAGTAGCGTGACGGCGGGCATGGCGGCGGGCACCATCACCGCGGGCATGTTCGACGAGGAATACGACATCCACGACCGACATTCCTCGATCGGGGTGGCGGCCTGTTTCGTCGGCGCAGTGGCGGCGTGCCTGGTCGTCCCGAATCCTTTTGAGGGTCTCATTTGGAGTCAGGCGCTGCTGTCGCTTCAGCTGCCGATTACGGTCTTTGTGCTCATACGACTCACCAGTTCGCCCCGCGTCATGGGCAAATACGCCAACTCGCGCCCGCTCAACGCGCTGCTCGTAGGGATCGGCGTCATCGTGACGATTCTCGACATCGTGCTGCTAACGGGGATGTAATTGGGATGGCGTGACTGTCCAGATATAACGTCTTAATCTGTAACACGTGAGACCGTTTTAAACCGTCAGATAAATCAAAAGGGTCCCGGCCGAGAATTCGACCGGGACCCTTGGACAGAGCTATGTTCGGCTTTCGCCGTGTGCCTGCGAGTTACTCCTCGACGAGCTCAAACTGATCGGGACCGACGCCGCACACCGGGCACACGTAGTCCTCGGGCAGCTCGGGCGTGTCGACCTCAACCTCGTAACCGCAAACGGTGCACACAAACTTATACGTCTTCTTCTCCTCAGCCATGATGTTCTCCTCTCGAACGTGACTGCTGGTGTACTTACTTATTAGTATATATTCTCAATAACATAATGCAAGTATTTTTAGAACATTTCTAGCCTTGATACGACGAGGCTTTGGGCGGCGTCTTGCCCTTTAGCACCTTGTGATAGTAGTCGTACGTCAGCGGCGTCTCGTCGCTCAGGCGCTCGGCATCCTCGACCTCGCCAATAAACAGCAGATGCGTGCCCACATCCACAGTGTCGATCAAACGGCAGCTAAACAGGGCCGCCGCGTGCTCGGGCACATAGGGCATGCCCAGAGCCGTCTCGCGGGTCTCGTATTTGGCAAACTTGTCATAATCGCTGCTGGTGCGGAACCCAAAGTTACCGATGTAGAGCATGTCGGCGGTCTGGTCAATCACGGTCAGCGCAAAAGCCTTAGCCGATGCGATTACGCCGGACGTGACATTTTCCTTGTTCACGGCAATCGAGATGCGCGGCGGGGCGGATGTCACCTGCACCGCTGTGTTGATGACGCAGCCGGCACGCAGCCCGTCCGCCGCGGCGCTCACCACGTACAGGCCACTCGGCATGGTAAAGAACGCAGTTTTGTCCATAACGATCACTCCCCTAGCTCGGGTTGGAACCTCATGGATGTATGTACCCACAAAAAAGGCGACGCCCATAACGGACGCCGCCTTTGAGACATATGTGTCAGAACAGTAAGAAAGATGAGACGCCCGCAGTTGCGGTGAAATAGGGACTGAATAGCCCCTCAAATAGGCAAAAGGGGGTGCGGACGATTTCTTGGACCGCGCCTAGGCGTATCCAAGCTTCCTGCGGT
>UQVT01000066.1 GCA_900544465.1 uncultured Collinsella sp.
GCTCGAGCGAGAAGGCGAAGCCGGTGGTCTCGGCGGGCACGTGGGGCTGCACGAGTGTTTGGGTGATAAAGCCGTAGGCAGAGCAGATGAGTGCGAGCGCGACGACAACGACGATCTCGCTGGGCGTGCTGGGAAGCGTGAAGCCGCCAAAGACGCATGCGGCAATGCCCGAGAACAGGCCGCCGAAGCCCAGCTGCCAAACGCCCAGAGCAAGCGGATCGACTTCTTCGACAAAGCGCTTGGCCACGATAATGTGCCCGGCATAGACAAAGGCGGAGAGCAGCATGATGATCGCGCCCGGGTTCAGGCTGGTGAAGTCGGCGCCCGAGAGCAGCAACATACCGCAGGTGACGATGGCGGTGCCGACGAGCACTTTGCGCTCGGGGGCGCGGCGCAGCAGGGCGGCATTGGCAAACGGCACGATCACGACCGTCAGGCTCTGCAAAAAGCCGGCGGTGGAGGCGGAGGTGAGGCTAGAGCCCAGGCACATGCAGGTGAGCTCGGTTGCCATAATGGCGCCGATGATGGCGGCACGGACCATAAGGTCGCGGTTGATGCGCAACGCGTGCTTGTGGAAGAGCAACAGGCAGACCACAAAGGCGATGATGCAGCGTAGCGCGACGATGCTCGTGGCGTTCATGCTGTCCATGCCGATTTTCATGAGGGGATACGAAAAGCCCCATGCGACGGGAACGGAAAATGAGAGCGCGATTGCTTTTTTGCGATCCATGGGACTCCTTTTGTTACAGAACGGTTTCGCAAAAAGGATTCTGCTCCCAGAATTGGATGTAGTAAAGCGAATGTATCTTCAGTATGATTAAGAAACGCTAATGTTGGCAGAAAAAGCCCTGGCAAAACGTTTTACGGCTGCATTGATGTGGAGGCACGATGGCATCGCGGTATCAGATTGTTTGTATGGTGGTCGATTGCGGCAGCCTTAAAGGCGCGGCGGACGAGCTGGGCTATACGCAAAGTGCGGTGAGCCAGGCCGTCAAGGCGCTCGAGCGCGAGCTGGGTACCACGCTTATCGAGCGCGGAAAGCAGGGCGTTTCGCTTACGCGCGACGGTAAACAATACCTGCCGTACCTGCGCCAGATCGTGACCGCCGAGGCCGAGCTCGAGGGCAAGCGCCAGGAGCTACTGGGGCTTTCGTCGACTGATATTCGCATTGCGACGTTTACCAACGTGAGTCGTACCGTGCTGCCGCGTGTGATCCGCGACTTTGGAGCGCTGCACCCGGGCGTGCACTTTACCCTCAAGCAGGGAGATTACACGCGCAACGCCCAGTGGGTGCACGATGGCGTGGTTGATTTTTGCTTTACGGCACGCGGGTTTACCGCGGGGCTCGAGAAGCGCGTGGTCTATCACGACGAGTTGGTGGCACTGTTGCCGGCTGCGCATCCGCTGACGGCAAAGGAAAAGGTGACGCTCGCCGATCTGGCGTCCGAGCCGTTTGTGCTGCTGGATGAGGGCGAACAGAGCCTGGTGCTCGATGCATTCGCGGCGCATGGACTGTCGCCACACGTGACGAGCGAGGTCACCGACGACTACACCATCATGGCGATGGTGGAGGAGGGCCTAGGCGTGAGTATGCTCTACCGTCGTACTGTGGAGGGCATGCGTGCCGATATTCGCGTACGTCCCATCGTGCACGCCCCCTCGCGCGACGTAGTGGCGGCCTGGCGCAGCTGGGACACCATGCCTATCGCCACGAGGCGCTTTATCGACTATATGAGCTCACATATTGTCAATTAATGACTGGCGTGGCGTTGAGTGCGGTGTTTAGCGGGCTGTCGCTTTGGCTTGGGTGGCGCGATAGGTGCGTGCCGGGTGGCAAAGTAGTACCGCTACGACCATAAAGAACGCCGTGGTGCCCAGGCTGATGGGGTAGACCATCATGATGTTCGCAAAGGTGCGGAAGTGCGGGAACACGCAGAACACCCAATAGAAGCGGATGCCGCAGACGCAGATCATGGTGATGAGGGCGGGTGTGAGCGAGATACCAAAGCCGCGCAGGTAGCCTGACATGTTTTCGTAGAACATGCTAAAGGCGTACGCCGGGAAGATCGAGCACACGCGGATATAGCCGATCGAGACGATGTTGGGATCGCTGTTGAACAGCGACAAGATCTCACGCCCCAGGCCGACAATAACGATAATTGTGGTGAGCGCGACGATACCGCCTTCGACCAGGCAGACCTTGAGCGTCTTGGTGCAGCGGTCGATCTGGCGGGCACCGTGGTTTTGTCCCACAAAGGTGGTGCAAGCCTGGCTAAAGCTGTTGAGCAGGTTGTAGCACACATACTCCAGGCTCATAGCGGCGCTCGAGGCTGCCATGACCTCGGTGCCCAGGCTGTTGATGGCAGACTGGATGATGATGTTGGCGACGGCAAAGACGGCGCTTTGGATGCCGGCGGGCAGGCCGATCTTGACGATGCGCTTGAGGGCGACGGGGTCGATAGCCAGGTCGCGCGGGGTGACGCGGACGACGGAGTCGGTCTTGAGTAGGCGGATAAAGAGCGTAGCGGCGCTGACGGTGTAAGCGATGGCGGTGGCGATAGCGACGCCCGCGACGCCCCAGTGGAGTACGGGGACAAAGATGAGGTCCAGGCCAATGTTGAGGACGGTGGACACGGCAAGCGCCTGTAGCGGCATGCGGGTGATGCCGACGGAGCGGAAGATCGCGGCCTCAAAGTTGTAGAGCAAGATCGAGGGCATGCTGAGCAAAAAGACGCGCAGATAGAGTGAGGCGAGCGGCATGGTCTCGGCGGGAACGTTGAGCGCGGCGAGCATGGGCTCGGCAAAGATCTCGCCCAGCGCTATGACGACAAAGCCCACGAGCGCCATTAAAATCGAGGTATGGACAGCGCGTTTGACCATGTTCTGATCGTTGCGGCCGATAGCGTTGGCGATGACCACGTTGGAGCCAAGTGACATGCCGATAAACAGGTTGAGCATAAGACTGGTAAGCGGAACATTGGAGCCGACCGCCGCCATGGCGAGGGTTCCCTGGTCGCCCGAGAAATTACCGATGATGACCGTGGCGATGAGGTTCGACAGCTGCTCCAAGATGCTTGTGGCGGCCACGGGGAAGGCGAACAGGGGAATGTTACGCCACAGCGAGCCGGTGGTCATGTCAATGTGCTTAGATACGGTGTCAGCCATACGCTCTCAATCTCTAACATGCTCTTTCGTGCTTATTTGCGCAGATGATGATACTCCTAATCGACTAGTCATTGGGTGTTCCTATCGGCACTTAGGGACGTTCCTTTTCTGTCGGCAGCTGGGGACACTCCTTATCTCTTCTAACTAGTCATTCAAGAACGTCCCCAATGACTAGGTGGGGAAGGCGTGCGACAATGGTGGGCGTTGTGTAGTCCGCGCTAAGGAGTTGCCATGTTGTTGTGTCCCGTTTGCCATGAACCGTTGGTGGACGATGAGCGTGGGGCCGCATGCGCGGGCGGACACCGGTTTGACCGTGCGCGCGAGGGTTATCTATATCTACTGCGCTCGTCCAAGAGCGGCGACTCCATGGGCGATCCCAAGTCGCAGGCGCGCAGCCGTCGTGACTTTTTGAACCGTGGATACTACGCGCCGTTGCGCGATGCGATGGTCGAGCTGGTGCGCAAGCAGGTGTCTGGGCGCGCCACGTCTGCGAACGGCCCCATGACGCTGCTCGATATTTGCTGTGGCGAGGGCTATTACACCAGTGCCATGGGCGCGGTGCCGGGCGTAGATGCTTACGGTTTTGACCTGGGCAAGGAGATGGTGCGCCTGGCCGCCAAGCGCGGCGATGCGACCTACTTCGTGGCCAACATGAAGGACATCCCCGTGGCCGATGGCGCCTTCGATATGGTGACCGAGCTCTTTGCCCCCTTTAACGAGCGCGAGTTTGCCCGCGTGCTGGCGCCGGAGGGTTCGCTCTACACCGTGGTGCCGGGTGCTCGTCACCTCTTTGGGCTCAAGGAGGTACTCTACGACACGCCGTACCTTAACGATGAGAAGCTGCCGAAGACCACCGAGCTCGAGTTGGTCGGAACGCAGCGGGTGTCTGCGAATATTACGCTTCAGACCCAGGCGGACATCGAGGCGGTGTTCCAGATGACGCCGTACTACTACCGCACGCGCCCCGCCGACAAAGAGCGCCTGGCAAATTTGGATACCCTTCAGACCGACATCGACTTCATCATCGCCGAGTACCGCCACAGCTAACAACCTGCCAAAAAGGGACAGGTTTATTTTGGTAGGTTTTATCTGGGCAAACGTAAAGGGCCGACCGCGGAGATGCGCGATCGGCCCTTTTTAGTTGCTTGGCTGCAGAGGTTATGAGAAGCGAGCGCTTATAGGCGGTCCTTGTTCTCGGCCTTAACGGCGTGTGCCTGCTGAACAAAGAACAGGTCGTACACCACGATGACAAAGGCGCCAAAGTTGATGGCGTCGCCGCCAAACGCGGGAAGCGTGAGCACCGCTTGGGCAAGCGTGGCGACCGCGGCAACAATACCGAGCTTAAACGCGCCGTCCACCTGCGAAGGCTTGTTGGCGCCCTTGATACCGGCGACGCCTGCGGCAAGGTCGACGAGACCCTTGGCGATAAGCACGACCGCTGCGAGCGTGGCGTACGAACCGTACGTGGAATCGAGACCGCCCGTGGCGATACCGACGCCGGCGGTGACGAGGCTGGCGATGCCCAAAACAAAGTAGATGAGAGCAAGGATTTTGAGAGTCTTGCGAGTGAAGCTCATGGCTGGTCCTTTCGATACGAGTACGCCAACTTGGCGCACCCAATGTACTGCACATATGGTGAAGCACATTGTAGTTCAACGCGGCGATGCATGCGTTTGAAAGCGTCTCTTGCCCGCACGGTCCAACCTTTCAAAAAAGAAAGCTGGGCGTAAGTCAAATCGATGGCAGCGTATGCGCGGCGCTGCGATGATGGGTCCATGGTAAGAGCTGGTCTCAAGGAGGAGCCATGATGTACGGAGCAGGGCAAGTGCGTGAACCGCGGTCGTTGGGAAGGCGCATAAGTGATTCTGCGATCGCTGCCGTGTGCACGGGATTGATGGCGGTGCTTTGCATTGGGATGCTGTGGGCCATGTCGCATGTGGGACAATAGCGGACGGTTGGGTGCCGACATGAACGGCGCTCACGTATTCGTTTTGCTTGTTAAGGAGTGTCCATGGGTGTCGTCGATCCCTTTTCTGTTGCTCGGGCCGCGGGGCTTGAGCTGACCGGGAAGCCCGAGGGCCTCACGCTCACCGACGGCACGATGGAGCTGCGTGCCGATTTTGGCCGCATGCTTCCGCGGCTCAAGCGGGGCCGTCTGCAGCAAGAGCTGCTGGTAAAGGCCGCGCGCACAAAAGGCATCGAGAGCCCATGGGCGATTGACGCCACGGCAGGCTTTGGCGAGGATTCGCTGCTGCTGGCTGCCGCGGGCTTTTCCGTCGATCTATATGAACAGGATTGCGTGATCGCGGCGCTCCTCAAGGATGCCTTGGATCGCGCGGCAGATGATCCGGCGCTTGCGACAGCTGTGGCGCGCATGCGCTTACATGCCGGCGAGGACAGCATTGCCGGCCTTCACCATGTAACTGAGCTAATCGAGCAGGGCGAGCTCGCGACTCCCGACGTGGTATATCTGGACCCCATGTTTCCCGAACGCACCAAGAGCGCGGCGGTCAAAAAGAAGTTCCAACTCTTGCATCATCTGGAACAGCCGTGCGCCGATGAGGAGACGCTGGTTGAAGCTGCGCTTGCGGTGCGCCCGCGCAAGGTCGTTATCAAGCGACCGGTGAAGGGGCCACTGCTTGCCGGCGTTAAGCCGAGCTATCAACTTGCGGGCAAGGCCGTTCGCTACGACGTTTTGGTACCGCCGCGTCCATAGCTTGCGTGCGACGGTTGGCGCTCCGTCAGTGCCGTGCCGATGCGGTGCCTATTTCCAAGGGTGCGATGTCAGGTGCCAGCCGCCGCAGTATTCGCATTTGTAGCAGGCCAAACCGCGCCGCCCGCGGCTTTCGCAGTCGGCCATAACTGCCTCGGCCTCGACGCGCGTGTCGTAACGGTTTTTGCGCTCGCACGATTTGTAGCGCCAGGCCTCATTGCGCTCGGCGTCCAGGGCGTCGCGGCGCTCGTCCTCGCGTGCAAACAGGTCGCTCATATCGCCGCCGGTGGCAGTGCTCAAAAACTCGCTTTTTGCTTTTGACCAGGCGGCTCGCTTTTTGCTCCCCATCTGCATCGCGCCCCTCTCCAAACGTTGGTATCATTGCTCAATCAAAGTGATACCAATAAACGTGAGGTCGCCGCGTGATGATCAGAAAAACCCTCGATACCGACATTCCCGCTGTCATGGCTATCTATGACGCGGCCCGCGCCTTTATGCGCGCGCATGGCAACGCCACACAGTGGCCCGAGGGCACGCCTTCTGCCGAGCAACTGGCTGCCGATATCGCCGCCGGTGGCAGCTATGTGTGCGAAGTCGATGGCCGCGTGGTGGCGACGTTTGCCTTTTTGCCGGGCCCGGACGAGTGCTATGACGTAATTGAGGATGGTCAATGGCGCAGCGACACTCCGTACGCCGTGCTGCACCGTGTGGCGTCCGATGGCACCGTGCACGGTATCGCGGCTGCGATGTTTGCCTTTGCCAAGGAGCGTGCCGATCACCTGCGCATCGACACGCATCAGGACAACCTGCCCATGCAGGGCGCGAGTATTAAGGCGGGGTTCGAGCGTGCCGGCGTCGTGTATGTGTCGGACGGCACGCCGCGTGTTGCGTTCGACTGGCTGCGTGAGGCGTAAGAGTAGGGGCACGTGTCAACAATTCGCACGAACGAAAATGGTCCCGGGTGGGGCCATTTTCGTTCGCTGCGCTGATTTGCAAGCCGGCTTTCGCAAGGCGCGAACCTACGAAAATCGCCGCGCGGCAACGCAGGGCGATGAGCTTGGTCGGGGGATAGGGCCCGCTTCGCCCGCCGGCTCGTAAATTGTATCATCCAGTGTGGAACGAGGACGCCCGTTGCCGCGTGCGATGGGCTTGTAGCTTGTAATAAGAGGAGAGCCATGTCGAAGCAGGCAGTCGTTGGAATCTTGGCGCATGTCGATGCCGGCAAGACCACGTTGGCCGAGGCCATGTTGTTCAACGTGGGTCGCATTCGCAAGCGCGGCCGCGTGGACGATGGCGATTCGCATCTGGACACTAACGCGATCGAGCGCGAGCGCGGCATTACGATCTTCTCGTCGCAGGCCGTGCTCGACCACGGCGATACCCACGTCATGCTTGTGGATGCGCCCGGCCACGTCGATTTTTCGGCCGAGGCGGAGCGCACGCTGCGCGCGCTCGACTATGCGATTTTGGTTGTGGGTGCCAACGACGGCGTGCAGGGGCACACCGAAACCCTGTGGCGCCTGCTTGCGCGCTATGACATTCCGACGTTCATCTTTATCAACAAAATCGATTTGGAGAATCCCGGCCGCGATGTTTTGCTGGCACAGCTTGGGCAACGTCTTTCCGAGGGCTGCCTGGATGCCAGCGAACTGTTGGTGGGTGGTGCCGTTCAGGAGGACGCTGCTGCGTTGGACGAGGCGGCGCTCGAGGAGTTTCTCGACGCAGGGGAGCTTTCGACTGCCACGCTTTCGCGGCTGGTCGCAGAGCGAAAGTTGTTTCCCTGCTTTGCGGGCTCGGCGCTCAAGGACCAGGGTGTGGCAGAGCTACTCGACGGCATATGCGCTTTGATGCGCGAGCGAACATGGCCCCAGGAGTTCGCCGCGCGAGTCTACCGCGTGAGTCGTGGAGACCGTGGCGAGCGTCTTGCCTGGGTCAAGGTGACGGGCGGTGTACTGCGTGCAAAGCAAGTTGTCGAGGGATGCTCTGGCGCCTCCACTTGGGAGCAAAAGATCGACCAGGTGCGCATCTATAACGGCGAGAAGTATGAGCTTGCCCAAGAAGTTGCTGCTGGCGGTATTTGTGCCGTGACGGGCCTTGCGCACGTTCGCCCAGGGGATGCCTTGGGGGCGGAGCCCGTGGGCGATGCGCCTGTCATCGCTCCGGTCCTCACCTATACGGTGCTTCCGGGCGAACACGATGTCCACGCGGTGTTCAAAGCACTGACAGAGTTGGCGGACGAAGATCCCATGCTCGGCGTAAGCTGGAACACTCATCTTGAGCAGATTCATTTACAGCTGATGGGCGCCGTGCAACTCGAGGTCGTGCAGCGGGTGTTGGCCGATCGCTTTGGCCTTTCGGTTGCGTTTGAGTCTGGCGGCATTCTCTATAAGGAGACTATTTCGCAGCCGGTCGAGGGCGTGGGCCATTTTGAGCCGCTGCGCCACTATGCCGAGGTACATCTGCGCCTGGAGCCGTTGCCAGCGGGTTCGGGCGTGCAGTTTGGCACCGTGACCTCGACCGACGAACTCGATCTTAACTGGCAGCGTTTGGCACTCACCAACGCCATGGAGCGCGATCACCTGGGCGCGCTGACCGGCTCGCCCATCACCGATGTGTGCATTACGCTCACGGGCGGCCGTGCGCATGCCAAACACACCGAGGGCGGCGATTTTCGCCAGGCCACGTACCGCGCGATTCGCCAGGGGCTCATGCAGGCGCGTGAGGCTGGCGCGGCGGTGCTGTTGGAGCCGTGGT
The DNA here is from genome assembly GCA_900544465.1 of uncultured Collinsella sp. GTDB lineage: Bacteria > Actinomycetota > Coriobacteriia > Coriobacteriales > Coriobacteriaceae > Collinsella. The sequence goes on from UQVT01000066.1 coordinate 8,633, forward strand.
ATCGCTTTGAGCTCGAGGTGCCGGGGGAGTGCGTGGGCCGGGCACTCTCGGATGCCACGCGCATGGGTGCCGAGTACGAGCCGCCGACGATGGCGGGAGACCGGGCGAAGCTTGTGGGTCGCGTGCCGGCATCTGAGGTGCAGGATTACGCGCTGGAGGTGGCCGCCTATACGAGTGGTCGTGGGCATCTGTACCTAGAGTTCGCCGGCTATGCGGCTTGCCATGATGCCGAGCGCGTCATCGAGACGGCCGCCTATGAGCCCGAGGCCGATCTGCCCAACACGCCCGATTCGGTCTTTTGCTCCCACGGCGCCGGTTACACGGTCAAATGGTACGACGTCCCCGAGGCAGCCCACGTAAAGGTCGATCCCTCCACCTTCCGCCCCTGGCGAGCAGCAGACGCCGAGTTTTTCGGCCACATGTGACAGAGGGGCAGCCCCTTTGGCAGATTCAGTTGGTATAACTCGGTATAAGTTGGTATAACTATTACCAAGGTTTGCCAATCCGAGGAGGCCGACATGAATCCAAATCCCTTTAAGCCAACGGCAGGCAAGCGGCCTCCGATGCTCATTGGTCGCGAGTCGGTCATCGAAGATTTCGAGGAAGGGCTCGATAACGGCGCCGGAG
>UQVT01000067.1 GCA_900544465.1 uncultured Collinsella sp.
GTCCATGCGCGCAGACGCGACTTTCACGAGTAGTCAATTTGGGACGGGGCTCTTTTGGCTGTTTTGCCGCCAGCTGGCGTTGGCACGCGCTACTGCTGAGCCTGTCCCCCGGTACCAATCTGGACATCGACGATAACCTGGCGGTAGCTGATGCCGCAGGAATCGAGAATGCGGCGGCTGATACGACCGTCATCGGTGTCGGCATACTTATTGTCCAGGTAGACGACCTCGCCCACGCCCGCCTGCGCCAAGATCTTGGCGCAGTCGTGGCACGGGAATAGCGTGACATAGACTGTGGAACCCTCGAGGTCTTTGAGCGAGCCGCGGTAGTTAAGCACGGCGTTTGCCTCGGCATGCACCACGTAGTTGTGCTTGTCCTGCAGCGGGTCGTCGCTCGTACCCCACGGGAAAAAGTCGTCGTTGAGCGCCGAGGGCGTACCGTTGTAGCCCACCGAAAGGATGCGGTGGTTGGTGTTGGCGATGCACGCGCCCACCTGCGTGTTGGGGTCCTTACTGCGGCGCTGCGCGGCGATGGCCACGCTCATAAAGAACTCATCCCAGCTAATAACGTCGCGGCGCTTGCCCGACGCAGTTTGATGAAGATCGTCCGACATGGCAGACACCTCCGAAATCGCAATAGTTTGACCCATTGTAGCAGGTGGAAGGTAGGGGCGCTTATCCCACCAGCCCCTCGCCCTACGCGCGGCGGGGCTTTTGATTGATGTGGTAGAGCTCGGCGAGACCCCGCAGCGTCAGCGCATCGTCGACCGTCAGGCTATGGCCGACCAGCGCCGCAAGCGCCTCGGCATCGTCGCCAGTAATGACGATGGGCACGCTGCCTTCCCCCGCGGCCTTGGTCGCACGCATCTCGGCAAGCACCATGTCGAGCATGCCGTCGATGCGCGCCACCTCGCCCAAAACCACACCCGAGCGCATGGCCTCGCGCGTGTTGCGGCCGATGACGTGCGTCGGCGCCGAGGGCTCAACCTGGGGTAGGCGCGCTGCTGCCGCCGAGAGCGAGCGGGCGCCGAGGGCCAGCCCCGGCGCGATAACGCCGCCGACAAAGGTGCCGCGCGCGTCGATGACCTCGATATTGGTCGTCGTGCCCAGGTCGATCACGATGCACGGCGAGCCGTAGACGGCGCGGGCCGCCACGGCATCGGCGATGCGGTCGGGGCCGATCTCGGCCGGGTCATCGTAGTGCACGGGCATGCCGGTCTTAAGTCCCGGCCCTACGGTGAGCACGCGCCCCGTACAGGTACGGGAAAGCGCTACCTTCCACGGGCGCTCGAGCGCCGGGACCACGCAGCTCAGCACTGCAGCTGCAGGAACGAGCGCGCCGGGCATGCCCGCATCGGCCGCCAGTGCGGCCATGACCTGCACGAGACGCATGCGCGCCTCGTCTGCTGTGATGCTCGACGGCGTGGTGATCTCGCACGTCGCAAGCGGACATTCCTGCGCCGCGGCCGAATCCTCTGCAAACAGGCCAAAGCGAATGAACGTGTTGCCCACATCGACCGTCAATATATATGCGCACCCATTAAGCATCGTCGGCGCTCCTTTCGTCTGCCCAGCAGTATATCGCCTACCTAAACCAGTCATCCCAAAATGACTAGCTTGCGGCTATACTGGTGCGCGGTCGCGCGCGAGCTCACGCGGCGGCCCTTGGTAACCCGACTTCCCGCGCCGTATCCGTAACGGCGCTCCCGGGGGAAGCGGATATACGCAAAGGAGTTTTATATGAGCAATCCCTCGAACCGCGCTTCGATGCGCGGGCAACTCACGCTGCGCGGCGTCGTCATCGGCGTCCTTGGCTGCGTGATCATCACGGCAAGCTCGGCCTACACCGCCCTCAAGATGGGCGCCCTCCCCTGGCCGATCATTTTCGCTGCCGTCATTTCGCTGTTCTTCCTGAAGCTCATGGGCAACGCCAGCCTCAACGAGGCCAACGTCACCCACACCATCATGTCCGCAGGCGCCATGGTCGCTGGCGGTCTGGCGTTTACCATCCCGGGCGCCTGGATGCTGGGCTATGCCGACCAGATCAGTTGGCTCGACATGTTTATCGTGGCACTCGCCGGCACTATCCTAGGCCTGCTGGCCACGGCACTCATCCACCGTCACTTTATCGTGGACGCCGCGCTTGAGTTCCCCACCGGCAACGCCGCAGCTCAGACCCTGCGCGCGACCGAGGCCGGCGGCAAGACCGGCAAGCAGCTCTTTGGCTCCATGGCCATCGCCGGCATCTACAGCGTGCTGCGCGACGCTCTGGGCATTGTGCCCAGCATGCTGTGCACGCTCAATATCCCCGGCGTGACCTTTGCCATCTACAACTCGCCCATGTTGCTGTCCATCGGCTTTTTGGTGGGCTTCGCCCCCGTCGCGTTCTGGTTTGCCGGCGCGCTGCTGGGCAATTTTGGCATCATCGTCGGCGGCACCGCTGCCGGTCTGTTTGACGTTATGACCGCACAGGGCATCGTCAAGTCCCTGGGTATGGGCCTCATGATGGGCTTTGGCGTCGCCGTCGTCCTCAAGGACATCCTTCCGCAGGTCGCCGGTATCGTCCGCGGCCTCGCCGCCGACAGCTCCACCGACACCGACGAGCAGTCGCTCATCTCGGGCTCCCTTAAACTCGACGCCGGTATCATCGGTCTGGGCACCGCAGCCATCGCCGTGATCATCGCCATCGTGCTTGACCTTGGCCCCGTTCCGGCCGTCATCGTGACGCTGTTCACCTTTGTCACCACCATCATGAGCGCACAGAGCTGCGGCCAGACGGGCATCGACCCCATGGAGATCTTTGGCCTCATCGTTATGCTCATCGTGGCTGCCTTCGCACAGATCGCTCAGGTCAAGCTGTTCTTTATCGCCGGCATCGTAGCCGTGGCGTGCGGCCTTGCGGGCGACGTCATGAACGATTTTAAGGCCGGCGCCGTGCTGGGCACCAACCCGCGTGCGCAGTGGATCGGCCAAGCCATTGGCGGCATCGTGGGCGCCCTGGTCGCCGCAGCCGTCATGGTCGCGCTCGTCACCGCCTATGGCCCGGACGCCTTTGGCCCCGACAAGAGCTTTGTGGCCGCGCAGGCAAGCGTCGTCGCCACCATGGTCTCGGGCATCCCGAGCGTGCCGTGGTTTGCGGGCGGTTTTATCGCCGGCATCGTCATGTACTGGCTCGGCATTCCGGCCATGATGATCGGTCTGGGCGTGTACCTGCCGTTCTACATGTCGCTCACGGCCTTCTTGGGCTCCTGCGTCAAGCTCGCCTACGACAAGTGGGCTGCACACCGCGACGCCGCCGCCGGTCTTTCGGACGAGGAGAAGGCCGCCAAGGATGCCGCCTTCCAGGAGCAGGGTCTGGTTGTCGCCAGCGGCCTGCTCGGTGGCGAGTCTATCGTCGGCGTTATCCTGGCGTTTGTCTCCGTGGGCTTAAGCCTGCTGGGCTAAGCTGAGCAGCTGCTCGACAGCGACCATATTACCTACGATTTGCCCGGTCGGTAGCTTTCGCGGCTACCGACCGGGCTTTTTGATACCAACGCAAAGAAAGGCCGACGTGCTGCGTTTAACAGCGCGCCGGCCTTATCGGTTAAGCTATCGAAGCGTTTCTGCTATGAACCGAAGTTCGTTGCAGAATCTACGCTCGAAACGCTACATCTGCTTGCGACGACGATCGCTCAGCGTCACACCAGCGGCCACGAGGGTGATACCGCCGATGACGAACACCTCGCCCGCAAGAGCGGAGTCATCGCCAGTCTGGGCGAGCGCGGCCGACATGGCCTTCTTCTTGGCGACAGGAGCCTTTGCAGCAGCCTGTGCAACCTGAGGCTTGGCCTGCGGCTCAGCCTTGGGATGATACTTGTCGTACTCGGCCTGCGCGGCAGCCAGGGCATCCTTGGCATCGCCAAGCTCAGCCAGCGCGGCGGCATAGGCGTCGTTGGCATCGGACAGCTTGGCATCGGCATCGCTCAGAGCAGCCTTGAGACCAGCGGCGGCATCGACGGCAGCCTTATAGCGAGCGTAGGCAGCGTTCAGCTTGACCAGCTTCTCGTTGCCCGTCGTGCCCGCGAAAAGGGATGCCTTGTGGTCGACAGCCTCAAGATCAGCCTTGAGTGCCTCGTCGTTGGCAAGCTCTGCCTTGGCCTTGACGATATCGAGGTTCGCATCGACGACGGCTTCGTTGGCGGCCTCGAGCTGCTTCTGGGCATCGGCGACACCGGCGACGGCAGCGTCATAGGCGACCTTGGCGTCGTCGACCGCCTTCTGGGCGCCGGCGAAGCGCTCGAAGGCATTGTTTGCGGTGGCCAGCTCGCCCTCAGCGGCCTTGACCTTCTCCTGTGCGTCGGACAGGGCCTGCTTCTTGGCGGCAACTACCTGCTTGGCGTCCGAAAGAGCGGTCGCGGCGTGCGCATCTGCGGCCTGAGCCTTGTCAACGCCAGCCTGGGCAGCGCCGTCAGCCTTCTTGGCATCGTTAAGCGTGCCCTGCTTGTTCGCAAGGTCCGTCTTGGCGGCATCGTACTTAGCGGTAAGGTCCTTGACCGAAGCAGTGGCGTTGTCATACGCCTCATTGGCCTTATCGGACTTTGTCTTGGCGGTATCGTAATCGCCCTGTGCCTTCGCCTTGCGGGCGGAAGCCTTGGAGGCGTTCGTCTGGCATTCGGTGAGCTTGAAGTTAGCGTCGTCAAGCGCGGCCTGCGCGACGGTCGCCTCGTCCTTGGCGGCGTTGAGATTTGCCCTAGGAGTTTCGATGTCAACATTCTTCAAATTGACATCGGCAGCGCCATATGCCGCCTTCGCGATAGCGGTGGCCTCTTGCGCAGCTTCATAGTCGCTCTTGGCAGCAGCAACGTTACCGTTCGCTTCATTCGCGGCACTCTTGGCAGCAGCGAGGGATGACTCCGCAGAGCCAAGCGCATCGTTTTTCACATCGCGCGCCTTCCGTGCTGCCGCAAGTTGATCTTGCAGCTGCGCCAGCTGCGCCTTCTGCGCGGCGGTACCACCGGCATGATAAACGGAGTCTACGTACGTGTTTACCAGGTTCTTGAACTCGTCAACCGTAAAATCGCCTTCGGCCCAGTTTCCCTGATAAATTGAAACAGGACTGGGTGCACCGTCATCCTCGGGCGTTGAGCGGTTGCCATCCTTACCGTAGCCGACGGCGAACCCAAAGGAATTAGCACCTGAATCAATAAAGTTCTCATAGTGACCGGTGTTGCTATAGTCACCCCTGTCATAGTCGCGCTTTTCCGCAGTATACCAACCGATAAACGGCCAATCATCGCCGTATTTGTCGCCGTTATCGAAGGATGTTTCCCAATCTTTAGGATTATCTGACCCCTTGTAGGCGCCAGCACGTCCGGCAAGGTTTTCGTTATAGGACATATAAAAGCCCTCGCCGCTGTTCCCTGCGTGGTCCCAAACATTCGACGAATAGCAAACATCGAGCGCCGACTGCGCCATAGAGACAATGCTGACCTTCATGTCACTCAAGCCATTTGCGCGACGAATTCCATTGACCGCATTCATGTAGGTCAAGGTATTCTGCAGATTCACGAGCGAAATAGCATTGTCAGCGTCAGATGCATCCAAGTTGACATAGTCGTCATACCATGCCGCCTTGCTAGCAGACCCATCAAGTAACTTCGCCGCATCGCTCGCGTTGGCACGCTGAGCAGCAGTAAACGACGTACTACTTGCGATGTGATTCATAAAGCCAAGCAGGCCAGCCTTGACAGCATCCGTATCCACCGTCATGTTTGCTTTTAGCTCAGAAATCTGCTGCTCAAGAGCTTTGACGTTTGCGCTGGCCGTGTTGTATTCATCATTCGCTTTGTTGTAGTCGCTGGTAGCATTCTCAAGAGCGCTTTTCTTCTGCTTTGCGACCTCTGCCAGACGGTCGTACTCTGTCTTCTTGTCGGCCTCGGTCTGCTGAGCTTGCTCGTAAGCAGCCTTGGCGGTGTTGTATTTGCTGGTCAAATCACCAAGTTTGCCGTTGGCTTCGTCGTATGCAGTCTGCGCTGACGAAACGGCAGCGTTGGCGGCGTTGACCTTTTCCTGCGCGGCGCTGGCATCAGTCTGTGCGGCCTGGAGGTTCGTTTGTGCGGTGGCGTCGGCAGCCTTCGCGGCATCAAGCTCGGTCTGCGCGTCCTTGAGCTCACCGGCAGCAGCGTTCTTGGCGGCCTCAAGCGCTTTTAGATCGATGCCCGTGCCCGAGATGGCGGCATCGAGCGCTTTCTGGGCGTCGTTCAGCTTATCCTGGGCGTTGCCGCACGCGGTGGTCGCAGCGGCAAGGGCATTGGCGGTCTCCTGCTTCTTGGCCTGGGCAGTCGTCAGAGCAGACTCGGCATCACTCTTTGCCTGCTCAGCATTGTCGGCGGCGGTCTTAGCGGCATCGAGCTCACCCTCGGCCGTCTTCACATCGGCATTCGCCGCATTGAGCTTGGCTTGCGCGTCCTCGACGGCCTTCTTGGCGGCCTCGTACTCGTCCATACCCATGGCCTCGAGCTTGGCCTGCGCATCGTCGAGGGCCTTCTTGGCCTCATCCTGCTTTGCCTTGGCGTCCTTGAGCGCCTGGGTCTTATCCTCGACACTCTTGTTGGCCTGATCGAGCTGATCGTTCAGGTCGCCCAGCTTCTTCTGCTGCTGCTCGGCCTTGTCAACAGCCGCCTTAAGCTCGTCGATCTTCTCCTGAAGCGCGGCTGCCTCGGCCTCGTTCTGCTCGGCGGCGTTATCGGTCACGGCCTGCGAGGCCTGATTCTTTTGCTGCTGCGCCTGCTTTTGAGACTGGCCCGCCGCGTCGGCTTTCTTCTGGGCGGCATCGTAGGCGGTCTGAGCGTCCTTGAGCTGCTTTGCCGACTCCTCGGCCAACTGGGCAGCCGTCTTTACGACCGCCTGGTTACCGGTGGCAACGGTGTTCTCGATAGCGCTGTCGCCCTTCGTGGCGTCACCGTTATCTGCCGTCGGTGCGGCGATTGCCGCCAGTGGCGACATGAGCGGCTGAGCGATGAGGCCCGCCGTCAAAACGGTTGCGACGGCGCGGTTGGCAACGCCCTTGACGTTGACGGCCTTGGCCCGAGGCTCAAAGTGCTGTGGGATATAGTTTGCCATGGCTTTCTCCCTTTGACACGGATGTATCCATACGCCTCAAAATGTAGGAGCTGATTTTTGAATTCTGTTGCGCAACATTGGTCACCAGCGGATTTTTTGAAATTCGTGCTCTCGTGCTTCACAATTTCGTCACATATGTAGGAGCTGGTGCATCATATTCTTGCGGGATCGAATTGAGCCTGTGATTTGCATTTGCTCCCGCGTCATCCGCCCTATCGGATTCCGCATCCAACAGACACCCCGCCCGCCACGGTGTAGAGTTAAGACAACGGGCGCGTTGCGCGGACCGCGCTGGAACGAGGTGGACATGGAGCTCGACAAACAACAGATCAAGCGACTGCGCGAGCGTCATCATCGGCGTCACGGCATCCGCCCTGCCCATAGTGAGGCTGCCGAACAGGCTGGTCGCTTTTTAAAGCGCGCATTCAACATTCGCGAGGGTCGCGCGCCCTACCACGTAATCCGCAAGCGCTTTGTAAACGGGGCACGCCTGACCGGCTCCCACCTATGCATCCTCATCATCGCCATGCTCATCGCGAGCATCGGCCTCGATATCGACTCGGACATCGCCATCGTGGGCGCCATGCTCATCTGCCCGCTCATGGGCTCGGTTCTTGCCATGGCATACGGCATTGCCACGCTCGACCGCGAGATCACCGTCGAGGCCATTGCCAGCCTCGCACTGCAGATGGTCTTTTGCCTGGTCACGTCCACGCTGTATTTTAAGCTCTCGCCCCTTGGCACCACCACGGCCGCCATCATCGACAACTCGACACCCACCATATGGGACCTTGCCGTCGCACTCGCGGGCGGCTTTGCGGGCGGGCTGGGCAACTCGCGCGACCAGGAACCCGCCACGCTCATCGCCGGCGTGGCCGTGGCGACCGCGCTCATGCCGCCCCTGTGCGCGGCGGGCTACGGCATCGCCATCGCAAGCGGGTCACTGTTTCTCTCGGCGCTTTATGAGTTTGGCATCAACGTGGTCTTTATCGCACTGGCTGCCGAAGCCGTGCTGCTTCTTTTGCGCGTGCCGCTCAAGCGCGACCTGAACGGCGACGGTATTGTGACCGCTGAGGAAGACGCCGAGGTCGACGAGCTGTCACGCAAAGTGCGCCGCCGCATCATCGTGGGAACGGCCATCTTTGCCATCCCCTGCATCGTTATGACCGCAGGCTCCATTGGATCGGCGCAGTCCGGCGTGCAGGACGGCTACGGTGTCACCGAAACCACGCGCGAGCTTGCCGCGGTGCTGCCGGGCTTTAAGGATTACACCGTCGCCGTCGAGACCTCGGCCACCGAAGGCGACGAGGAGGGCATCGTCGAGCGCGAGATTGTCGCCCATGTGACGACAAGCGAGGCGCTTGGGGCACACGACCGTCGCGTTGCCCGCAAGCTCATCGACCTCAATGTGCCCGAACTCGATCGCGTGGAGTTCGATGTGAAGTGATGCGGGACGCGAGGTGGGCCCGGCGCGAGCGCGCGCAACCACGGGGCACAGGCACAGCCAAGCGCGGCCCTACAGCTCGTACTTGTACACACGGTAGATGTACTTCTCGGCTTCCATTTCGTAGGTGGCGATGGGCAGTCCATAGCGATCGTACTCGGCAAAGGTCTTGGCCATGCCCGAAGCCACGAGCATGCTATTCGAATTGCCGACGCGCTGCGCACTGCTCACATAGCCCGAAAACGGCACGGCGATCTGGTCCTCAAGCTCGTAGGTGTGCGCGGTCTCGTCCACCGTAAAGATGCGCCCAAACGAATGTGTGCCGCGGTCGTAGTCGGTCACCACCGCGACGCCCAGCTGGCCCCAGTCGAACTTGGGATAGCTTTCGGCCGCACCAAAGTTGTTGTCGTACAGCAGCACTTGGTAGCGACCGGTCGTTGCCGTGTCAGAACTCGGCAGATACGTCACGCTGTGCTGGCCCGCGTTGAGCGAATAATCGCCTTGGGCCTGCAGCAACTTGTCCTCAAAGCCCGAACCGGCCCAAAAATCGGATGAGCCCACGGAAGGCTGTAGCAAGGTCATTTGCGCAACATATGTCCAGCAAAAACGGGT
>UQVT01000068.1 GCA_900544465.1 uncultured Collinsella sp.
TGCTCGAGCGTGCCGTCAAGATGTCCAAGAAGAACGGTTACGGCTCCATGACGGCTCTGCCGATCATCGAGACCCAGGACGGCGACGTCTCGGCCTACATTCCGACCAACGTTATTTCCATTACCGATGGTCAGATCTACCTGCAGTCCGAGCTCTTCTTCCAGGGTCAGCGCCCGGCAGTCGACGTGGGTATCTCCGTGTCCCGCGTCGGTGGCGATGCACAGACCAAGGCCATGAAGCAGGTCGCCGGCAACCTCCGTCTGGACCTTGCTTCGTACCAGGAGCTCGCCGGCTTTACGCAGTTCGGCTCCGACCTCGACGAGGCCACGCAAAAGCAGCTTACCCACGGCGCTCGCATGACCGAGCTCCTGAAGCAGCCGCGTTATAAACCGTTTGAGGTTGGCGAGCAGATCGTTACGCTGTTTGCCGGCAACGAGGGCTTCCTGGATGACCTGGAGATCGCCGACGTGCTGCCTTTCCGTGCCGAGCTTATCGAGTATATGGACAATGGCTTTGGCTCGCTGCTCGACAAGGTTCGCGCCAAGAAGATCGACGACGACACCAAGGCCGAGCTCTTGCGTGTCATTGGTGACTTCAAGCAGCAGTTCATGGCCAAACACCATGCCGACACGACTGGATCAGAGGAGAACTAAGCCCTATGGCCAACCTTCGCGACATTAAGAAGCGAATCTCCTCGGTTACCACGACCAAGCAGATCACGCGCACGATGGAGATGGTCTCTACGGCCAAGATCCGTCGTGCCCTCGATCGCTCCAAGCAGGCCGAGCCCTATAAGGAGGCGCTGACCGACGTCATGCTGACGGTTGCCGGCGACGCCTCCTGCTCGGGCACCGATCCCATGCTGCAGAAGCATGAGAGCGTCAAGCATGGCCTGATTGTCGTCATTGCTTCGGACCGCGGCCTTGCCGGCGGTTTCAATACGACGGTGGAGCGCACGGCCGAAAAGCTCGCCGCTTCTTGGGCGAACGATGGCATCGAGTGCGAGATCATCGCGTGTGGGCGTAAGCCGGCCACGTATTTCCGTGACCGCGCAAATGTCATCATGCATTTTGAGGGCAATTCCTCCGAGCCCGATTTCAATCAGGCTCGCATGATCTCCTCTCATATCTGCGATGCGTATCGTGCCGGTGAGCTTGACCGTGTCGAGCTTGTCTACCACCACGCCAAGAACCGCGTGGATCAGGAGCTTCGCGTCGAGCACTTGCTGCCGCTCGATCCCGAGATGATCGCTATGGCCCACGGTCCGCGTAAGAACGAGACCGACGCCCCTAAGCGCATCTCGTCCACGTTCGAGTTCGTGCCCTCTCCCGAGCATGTTCTCGGCAAGCTTGTACCGTCTTATATCCTGACGGTCATCTACCAGGCCCTGATCGATTCGGCGGCCGCCGAGCAGGGTGCGCGCCGCAAGGCCATGCACTCCGCGACGGAAAACGCCACCGCGATCATCTCGACCCTTACCCGCACGTATAGTCGCGTGCGCCAGGCTTCGATCACGACCGAGATCAACGAGATCGTCGGCGGAGCCTCAGCATTGGAGGAACAGTAATGGCTAATAACACCGTAAAGCTTGCGGTCGAGGAAGCCACCAAGAAGACGACTGCCGGTGATGGCCGCATCGTGCGTATCATCGGCCCTGTCGTCGACGTCAAGTTTGACGGCGCGGTGCCCCCGATCTACAACGCGCTCACGGTCGAGGCCGAGACCCCGATCGGTCACCTGAGCACGATCCTCGAGGTCGAGAGCCAGCTTCCGGGCGGCGTCGTCCGCACGGTCGCCATGTCCTCGACCGACGGCCTGCAGCGTGGTCTCATCGCCACCGATACCGGTGAGCCCATGAAGATGCCCGTTGGCCCCAAGACGCTCGGCCGCATTTGGAACGTCATGGGCAAGCCTGTCGACGGTAAGCCCATGCCCGAGGTGGAGGAGTTTTATCCCATCCACCATGCAGCGCCCCGCTTCGACGAGCTCACCACCAAGACCGAGATTTTCGAAACCGGCATCAAGGCCGTTGACCTGCTTGAGCCCTACATCCGTGGCGGCAAAACGGGTCTGTTCGGCGGCGCCGGCGTCGGCAAGACCGTTCTGATTCAGGAGCTCATCAACAACCTCGCCCAGGAGCACGGTGGCACCTCGGTGTTCACCGGTGTCGGCGAGCGTACTCGTGAGGGCACCGACCTGTTCCTCGAGATGAGCGAGTCTGGCGTTATCGACAAGACCTGCTTGGTCTATGGTCAGATGAACGAGCCGCCTGGAGCACGTCTGCGCATCGGTCTGGCCGGCCTTACCACCGCTGAGTATTTCCGCGATCGCGGCCAGGACGTTCTGCTGTTCATCGACAACATCTTCCGCTTCTCCCAGGCCGGTTCCGAGGTTTCCGCACTGCTGGGTCGTATGCCGTCCGCCGTCGGTTACCAGCCTACGCTGGCTACCGAGATGGGCGACCTCCAGGAGCGCATTACCTCGACCAAGACGGGTTCCATTACCTCCGTCCAGGCTGTCTACGTCCCTGCAGACGACCTGACCGACCCGGCGCCTGCCACGACGTTTACGCACCTCGACGCCACCACAGTTCTTTCGCGTAGCATTTCGTCGCTCGGTCTGTTCCCGGCCATCGACCCGCTCGCGTCTTCCTCCGACGCCCTCGATCCCTCGATTGTCGGCGAGGAGCACTACCGTGTCGCCGTCAAGGTCCAGGAGCTCCTGCAGGAGTACTCCGACCTTCAGGACATCATCGCCATTCTGGGTATGGACGAGCTGTCCGAGGAGCAGCGCCTTACGGTCAACCGTGCCCGTAAGATCCAGCAGTTCCTCTCCCAGTCCTTCCACGTCGCCGAGAAGTTCACCGGCAACCCCGGTGTCTACGTCCGCGTCGAGGATACCGTCCGCTCCTTCGCCGAGATTGTCGACGGCAAGGCCGATGACCTGCCCGAGCAGGCATTCCGCTATGCTTCCACGATTGAGGACGTGCGCGAGCGCGCCCGCAAGATGGGGGAGAAGTAGGTTATGCGTATCCGCATCGTGTGCCCCGTGAGCTGCGCCTATGAGGGCGACGCTGCGTTTGTGTCGATTCCGTCCACGGATGGCGAGTTTGGCGTTCTGCCTGCTCACTCCAGCGAAATCTGCACGATCGACCGCGGTTACGTTCGCGTTTCCGATAAGGCCATGGGCACTGTCGACCACACGTTTGCCGTGGCCGGCGGCTATGCCCAGGTTGCGGACGATGTCGTGACCGTCCTCGCCGAGCGCGCTTGCGATTTGGCGACCGTCGATGCCGACAAGGTTAAAGCTGATATTCAAGGTTTTGAAGAGAAGCTGGGTAATTTGTCGGAGGATGATGCACGCCGCGCCTACCTCTATAATGAAATCGCATGGTGTAAGCTCAAGCTTGCCCAATAGTCAAACGTTTTGGCGTTCGACCATTTGCGAACACATCATGCCCGGGATGGCCCAGCCACCCCGGGCATGCTTTTTGAAAGGGTAGACCTTGGATATTATCCGCGTTGAGGGTGGCCACGCCATCGGAGGTTCCGTGCCTGTTTCGGGTGCCAAGAACTCCGCGCTCAAACTTATGGCGGCAACGCTTCTGGCGCCGGGCAAGACGACGCTGCAGAACGTGCCTGATATTTCCGATGTCCACGTGATGGGCAAGGTGCTCAAGGGTATGGGCGCTACGATCGATGTTCTCGACGAGCACACGCTCGAGATCGATACCTCCCAGGTTGATTCTTGGGAGGCGCCCTACGAGCTCGTTGCCAAGATGCGCGCTTCCACTGCCGTGATGGGACCCCTGCTGGGCCGTTTCCATCGCGCCAAGATCGCCATGCCCGGCGGCTGCAACCTGGGTGCTCGCAAGATCGATATGCATATCTTGGGTCTTGAGGCCTTGGGCGTTGAGTTCGATACCGCCCACGGCTATATCAACGCCAACGCGCCCCAGGGCCTGCACGGTACCACCGTCACGCTCGAGTTTGCCAGTGTCGGTGCGACCGAGAACCTCATCATGGCCTCCGTGCGCGCGCAGGGTACCACGGTAATCGACAATGCCGCCCGCGAGCCCGAGATCGTCGATCTCGCCAACTTGCTCAACGAAATGGGCGCCAAGATTGTCGGCGCCGGTACGCCTGTCGTGACCATCGAGGGCGTGGAGGAGCTGCATCCCGTTACCCATCGCGTGGTGGGCGACCGTATCGAGGCCGGTACCTTTATCGTTGCCGGTGCGTTGATGGCCGACGATTGCGGTGTCGACGTCACAGGCTTTTGCCCCATTCACTTGGGCATGGTGCTCAAGAAGATGGAGCTCATGGGCATCGACTGCGAGCGCGTCGAGGATGGCGTCCATGTGAACCGTGCCGAGCGCATCAAGCCGGTCGATATCCAGACGCTCCCGTTCCCCGGTTTCCCCACGGATATGCAGGCGCAGATCATGGTGCTCTCCGCCCTGGCCGACGGCAGCTCCGTTATCACCGAGAACATCTTCGAGAATCGCTTTATGTTTGCATCCGAGCTGGTGCGCATGGGCGCCGATATTCGCATCGAGAGCCATCACGCTATGATTCACGGCGTCAAGGGCTTCTCCGGCGCTCAGGTAACCTCACCGGATCTTCGTGGTGGCGCGGCACTCGTCGTTGCCGGCCTAATTGCCGACGGCACGACCGAGGTCTCGGCCATCCATCACATTAAGCGCGGCTACGAGCAGTTTGTTGAAAAGCTGCAGGCGCTTGGCGCTCATGTCGAGCACGCCACTGTTCCCGATCCCGTCATCTACTAATGCAGGTTGCCTATGTTTAAGAAAAAGCCCATTACGGAATCTCGAAGACCTTCGACCGGCGCTCAGGCAAAAATCTATAGCCGCGATAACGTTGCCCGCTATTCCGAGCGCGCCCGTCAGCGCCGTCGCGGTCATACGGTTCGCCGCGTTGCGCTCATTGCTGTGCTCGGTGTGCTGCTGAGTGCTACGACTGCCGCCGGCCTGTGGTTTGCCACCATTATGGGCAAGCTCGGCGATTCTAATGTCATTACCGACAATCTGCGTCGGGTCCTGGTTGACACCGATGAGGCAAAGGATCCGTTCTACGTGCTGCTTCTTGGCACCGACGGCCGTCCGGGCGAGGATACGTATCGCGCCGACTCGATTATCCTGGCACGAATCGACCCCACGCAAAAGCAGGCGACGCTCATTTCCGTTCCGCGCGACACCAAGGTCGAGTACAAGGGCGAGACCATGAAGATCAACGCCTGCCATACCGTTGGCGGCGCCGAGGCCATGGTCGAGGCGGTCAACGAGCTGTGCGGTGTTCAGATTTCCCACTATGCCGAGGTCAGCTTCGACGGTATGCAGGCGCTGATTGATTCGGTTGGCGGTATCGACATTAACGCAACCGATGATGTTGACGACCCCGAGCACCTGGATATTAAGATTACCGCTGGCCAGCAGCATATGGACGGTGCCACTGCCCTTACCTATGCCCGCTGCCGCTACACCTATGCCGACGGCGATTACACGCGCATGCGCCACCAGCGTCAGGTGCTTGGCGCCCTTGCCAACCAGATTCTCAATAACTTCGATGCCACGAAGATCTTTGGCCTGGTTAATTCGCTGTCCGATATGCTCGTAACCGATATGAGCGTTCAGGATATCGTGGCTACGGTCAATGCCATGCGCGGTATGGATGTCGACGGTATCTACTCGGCCAACCTGCCCTCGTACGCCGACGACAGCACCATGATCGACGGTGTGAGCTACGTCTTTGTCTACGAGGACGAGCTCAAGGAAATGATGGAGCGCGTCGACGCCGGCAAGGACCCCAAGGGTCCCAACACCATGGGCCTTTCCGACGGTTCCAGCTCTACGATCGGCGACCTGAACAACAACACGTCTGACGACTACGCAAACGGTACCGCAACCTCATCGGTCAGCTCTGACGATTCCGATGACTCAAGCGATTCGAGCGATTCGGACTACTACGAAGAGCCCACCGGCGACGGCAACGGCTACGAAGCCAACTACTAAGTTACGGCGTTTTACCAAACGCCGTAACGGCTCGACGCTGCGCGCCGCCCAAGGCGACAATTTGTCATTCAAAAGGCAGGGCATGACCAGAAGGTCAATGCCCTGCCTTTTTCATGCCAACTTGTTCGCCTTGGACGTCGCTCGCTGACGTTGGCTCAACCTGCGGTGCTGACTACTCCCCTTGCACCAAAAACCGCCCCGTTCTCGGTTTTGAGGACGGGGCGGTTTTGCTTACCTGGATTGTTCGAGTTCCCTATGCAAAGCGGGCGACGAGCTCCTGGAGCACGTCGGTCATCTTGACGAGCGAACTGACCGGGACGAACTCGTTGACGCCGTGGTAGCAATAGCCGCCGGTGGAAAGGTTGGGGCAGGGCAGACCGCGGAACGACAGCTGAGCGCCGTCGGTGCCGCCACGAATCGGCAGCACTTGGGGCTCAACGCCGCAGGCAAGATAGGCTTCCTTGGCAACATCAATAAGCTCGGGATAGCCACGAACGATCTCGGCCATATTTCGATACTGCTGCTTAATCTCGACCGTCACGCGCTCCTCACCTAGACGCTGGTTGAGCATCGAGGCGGCGGCATCAATAAGGTCGAGTTTCTGCTGGAACTTGGCGGCGTCATGGTCGCGGACGATATAGCGCGCTGTGGCGTGATCGACGGTCGCAGATACACCCTCAAGGTGATAAAAGCCCTCGTAGCCTTCCGTATACTCCGGTCGCTGCACGTAGGGGAGCAACGCGTTGAAGTCGCAGAACAGATTGCTTGCGTTGACCATACGGCCCTTAGCGTCGCCCGGGTGGATGGACTGGCCCTCAAAGCGGACGGTCGCCTCGGCGGCGTTAAAGCACTCCCACTCCAGCTCGCCGATGGGGCCGCCGTCGACCGTGTAGGCGTACTTGCAGCCAAAGGTATCGATATCCAACAGCTCGGCTCCATGGCCGATCTCCTCGTCAGGGCAGAAGCAAATGCCGAGTGCGGGATGGGGCAGAGAAGGGTCCTGAGCGATACGCGCGACAAGCGACATGATCTCGGCGACGCCTGCCTTGTCGTCCGCGCCCAGCAGCGTGGTGCCATCGCTGCAGACCAGGTCCTCACCCGCGAGGTCAGTCAGGGCGGGAAGCTTGGCGGTACTCATGGCAACGGGCTTACCGTCAACCGTGCCGCAGACCAGGTCGCCGCCTTCGTAGTGTACGATGTGCGGCTTCACGCCGGCGCCCGGTGCAACTTCGGTGGTGTCGAGATGGGCGATCAGGCCCAGGGCGGGCTTGTCCTCAGCGCCCGCACTTGCGGGGATATGCGCGCAGACATAGGCGTGCTCGGTCACGTGGGCATCTTCCGCACCAAGCTCGCGCAGCTCTTCAGCCAGCACGTTGGCAAGGTCAAACTGAACGGCGCTCGAGGGTACCTGGTCGCAGTTTGCATCCTCGGACTGCGTGTTGATCTGGACGTAGCGCAAAAAGCGCTCGAGGACATCGGGGCTCGTGGTGGTGTTTTCCATAAAGACCGCTCCAATCTTGGTCGTCGTGTGCAACAAGAACTCTAGCACGGTATGCCACGGCATACCACGACGCTTGGATGGGGTAGAATCAGCCATTGAATGCAGAAGGGACGGAAGATCATGGATACGACAAATAGCTCGCGCGAACTACATCTGACGGTGGCGAACGAAGACTACTTGGAGTGCATGGTTCGCATTGAAAGCGAAGAGGGGGAAACCAACGGCGTTCGATCGGTCGACATCGCGCAGCGCCTTGGCGTCTCCAAGGCATCGGTCAATAAAGCGGTTTCGGCTCTCAAGGCATCCGAGCTTGTCGAGCAATCGCACTACGGCAAGGTAATCCTGACCGATCGCGGTCGCGAGGTTGGCACGGCTATCTGGTACCGTCATCGCCTCATCCGCACGTTTTTGGTTCAGGAGCTCGGTGTCGAATTTGAGCGAGCCGATTCCGAGGCCTGCATGATGGAGCATGCGCTTTCCGAGGACACGATGAACCGCTGGCTCGCCTATCTCGAAAAGCAGGGAATCAGCGTCGAGGAATAGCGGGATATATATGGATACGAGTTATTACAACCGCTTTGGTGCCGAGGAACTTACGCGCCGCTTGTCGAGCGAGACCTTGTTGGCGCAGGGTCCCATGGGCAGTGTTCTGTTGAGTGAGTACGATGCCGCCGACATTCCACCGGCGTTTTGGAATCTGGCAGAGC
The DNA here is from genome assembly GCA_900544465.1 of uncultured Collinsella sp. Lineage (GTDB taxonomy): Bacteria > Actinomycetota > Coriobacteriia > Coriobacteriales > Coriobacteriaceae > Collinsella. Next base: position 8,240 of record UQVT01000068.1, read on the forward strand.
CGCAGACCGTTTCTCGTATCCATCGCTTGTATGTCGCCGCCGGCGCACAGGTGCTCATTACCAACACCTTTCAGGCATCGAGCTATGCCCTCAAGCACGACCAGATTGCGCCGTCCGTGGCGGAGGTCAATCGCGGGGCCGTCGACGATGCCCGCCAGGCGCACCCTCAGCTGCTGCTGGGCTCGATGGGCCCGATCGGTATTGAATGGTTTGCCGAGGACTCTGCCGGGTATCGTGAAATCCGAGGCATTGCGCGCGAACAGGCGCACGCCTTGCTCAATGCCGGCGTTGACGGTCTGCTGATCGAGACGGTGACGTCTATCCGTAATTTGCAGCCCATGCTTGCCGGCGCTCGAGATGCCGCCGACGGCATGCCTGTTCTGGTGAGTTTTGTCGTTGACGATAAAGGCGACCTGTTGGGCGATGGCCTCAACATCGAGGCAGCCGTTTTGTACGCCGAAAAACACGGCGCAAACTCGGTTGGTGTTAATTGCTGTTCGCTTGCGGCCGCGAACGCGGCGGTGCCCAGGATGGTTGCATCGGCGACTACTCCCGTCACGGTGCGTCCCAACGTGGGCGATCCGGTCCAGACTCAGGATGGCCCCGTATGGCACGAGAACCCCGAAGCTTTCGCGCGCGCATGCATCGAATGGAGGCATGCCGGTGCCGCAATGGTGGGCAGTTGCTGTGGAACCACGGCAATCACTACGGCAGCGATGGCCGAGGCGCTCGATATATAAAGGGCAAAACCGCTCCATACGGGGCGGTTTTTTTTATTCAAGACTTTAGTCTGCTGGCCGCGCAGCGGCCAGCTTTAAACCACCCGCTACGCGGGTGGAGACAAACG
>UQVT01000069.1 GCA_900544465.1 uncultured Collinsella sp.
GGCGGCGTTTGTCTTGCTTTTTCGAAGCGTCACTCTGAGTTTTCTTGTCCTGCCGTTTCTTACGATCCTGCTCCAACTCATCGTCGTCGAGTAGCAGATCCCACTCAAACGGATCGTCTGTCAGATCGAACTGGTCGTCGTCATCAAACATGGCCGCCTCCATTGCCGACTAGCGGGCATCCACCACATAGAGGCCAACGCGCACCTGGTGCCACGGGCTGCGCTCGGGGGCAACCTGTTGCACGCGGGCCTCAAATACGTCCTCGTGGCCGTAATACATCATCAAGGACAGCGGGCCGACCTCGTTTCCCGGAACGTAGCCAAGTTTGGTCTTGCCGTAATAGATCGCAACCGCCTCGGGATCATGGGGATTATCGTGCTCGGCACACAGCGTCAGTTTATCGCCCGCTTTAAGATCGCCTAGGACCAAAGACCGTCGGCATATTGAAATCCTGCGATATGAAACGACAGAAGAACACGTGAAGGCTCGTACATGGCAACTCCTCTAACGGCCGGATAAACCAGCGTTTGACCTTATCGAGAAGTCTACGGGCCCGTGCGGACATAAATTCATCCTTATCTGATTCTAATGCACAAACATGCGCACGAATTTGTGCTTCCAGCTTGCATAAGGGGCATAGCGGAATGGCACGTCCAACCACGTTGCCTTGTTCACGATGCTCTTCTTGTGGCTAAACGTATCGAAGCTCTCGCGTCCATGGTACTGCCCCATACCGCTCGCGCCCATGCCGCCAAAGCCCATATGGCTCGTAGCCAAGTGCATGATCGTGTCGTTGACACAGCCGCCGCCAAAGGGCACGTAGCGCACAAAGCGTTGCTGAACCGAACGGTCCTGGCTAAAGATATACAGGGCCAGCGGCGTCGGACGATCCGTAATAAACGTCTCGGCCTCGTCTAGGCTCTCAAACGTCAGCACCGGCAAGATGGGACCGAAGATCTCCTCCTGCATCACGGCGTCATCGGGGGTCACGCCGTCTAGGATCGTCGGCTCAATCTTGAGCGACGACTCGCGCGCCGTGCCTCCCAGCACGACCTTATCGGGATCGATCTGCCCGCGCACGCGCGCAAAATGCTTGGCGTTGACGATATGCCCGTAGTCCTCGTTATCGAGCGGATGCTCGCCAAACATACGGCGGGCCTCTTCCCTGATGAGGTCCAGCAGCTCGTCGTGCACGCGCGCATCGACCAGCAGGTAGTCGGGCGCCACGCAGGTCTGCCCCACGTTGAGCCATTTACCAAAGGCGATGCGCCGTGCCGCGACCTTCAAGTTTGCCGTCGCATCCACGATGCAGGGACTCTTTCCGCCCAGCTCAAGCGTCACGGGCGTAAGGTTTTTACTTGCGCGCTCCATGACGAGCTTGCCAACCGGAACGCTACCGGTAAAGAAGATCTTGTCCCAGTGCTCATCGAGCAGCGCTTCGTTCTCGGCGCGCCCGCCCTCGACAACCGTCACCAGGCGCGGATCAAATGCCTCTTCACAGATTTGCCTGAGCACCGCGCTCGATGCCGGAGCATAGGCGCTCGGCTTGATGACCACGGTATTGCCCGCGGCAAGGGCGCCAGCGAGCGGCTCGAGCGTCAGCAAAAACGGATAGTTCCAGGGCGCCATGATGAGCGTGACGCCATAGGGCACGGTTTGCGTTTTGCACACGCTCACGGCGTTAGCGAGGTCGCACGGACGCAGGCGCGGACGACTCCATCGGGCCACATGCGCAATCTGATGTCGAATCTCGGAAAGCGATGTGCCAATCTCGCACATATAGGCCTCGTCATGCGACTTTCCCAAATCGGTCTTGAGCGCATGAGCGATATCGGCCTCGTGGGCCCGCACCGCATCGCGTAAACTCACGAGCGCGCGACGTCGAGCATCGACATCAAACGTGGCGTGCGTCTTAAAGTAGGCGCGCTGATCGCCGACGATGCGCGCAATTTCCTCGGTGTTCATGGCACCCTCCTAGTTCTCGTCCTCAAACATACCACCCGCGACGACCTCGTACATATGCTCGAGCTCCGAGCGGTCCATCAAAAGTGGAACGGGGTACAGGGGATTGGCCTCGGCATCGGCATGGGCCGCCATTTGCGGAATATCGGAGCGGCGAATACCCGAGACATATTTGGGGATTCCCAGGGCCTCGTTCATGCGGTCGACCCAATCGATAAAGGCCTCGGCCGCAAGACTGTCCTGCGCGGTAGTCGGCGCAATGCCCGCCATGCGAGCAAGATCGGCAAGCTTGGGGGCGGCAGCGTCACCATAAGCGCGAAGCATGTGCGGCAGGATGATCGCGTTGGCCAAACCGTGCGGAATTCCGTATCGGCCGCCCAGACTGTGCGCGATGGCATGCACATATCCGACATAGGAGCGGGTAAACGCAACGCCCGCCTTATACGCCGCCGAAAGCATATTGCGACGAGCGCGCATGTCGTCACCATGCTCATAGGCCTCGAGCAAATTGTCGTGGATGAGCTGCACCGCCTGTCGTGCCATCTTGCGCGTATAGGGCGTGGTGCTTCGCCCGATAAAGGCCTCGACGGCATGCGTCAGGGCATCCATACCCGTCTGCCCCGTAATGGAGGCGGGCAGACCGCGCGTAAACTCGGGGTCGTGCACCGCAAAGCGCGGAATAAGCACAAAGTCGTTAATGGGGTACTTGTAGTGCGTCCCGTCATCGGTGATAACCGCCGCGAGCGTGACCTCGCTTCCCGTGCCTGCCGTAGTGGGAACGGCGATAAGCAGCGGCAGGCGACGATGAATCCGCAGCAGGCCGCGCATCTTGTTGATGGGCTTGCTTGGCTGCGTGATGCGTGCACCCACGCCCTTGGCGCAGTCCATGGCCGATCCTCCGCCAAAACCGATAATGGCCTGGCAGGCGCTCTCTCGATACAGGGACGCCGCTTCTTCCACGTTTGAAACCGTGGGGTTTGCACGCGTTTCGGCATAGACCGTAACGCCAATCCCCCTGCATGCGAGCGCCGTCTCGAGCGGTGCCGTGAGCCCCAGACGGGCAATGCCGGGATCCGTCACGATAAGGACCTTCTGGATCGAGCGCTTTTGAAGCACCGCGGGCACATCCTCGGCATGCTCTAAAATGCGCGGCTCGGTATAGGGCAGGATCGGCAATGCAATGCGAAAAACCGTCTGATATGTTCGGCACCAGGCACGACGGGCTAGATGCATAAAGGAAACTCCTTCATTTGTTGATAGGTCAACATTTGCTCGCCCGATTGTACTCAGCGGCGGTCAAAGACGGCCTGCCAATCGTTAATCAATCAACATCTTCATATCTCAAAATTGTTTTATTAAAAATCATTCCTAATAGGCTTCACATTTGGTTGCATTTATGGATAATAGAACTCGTCAAGACGCACGTCCGGAGAGGGCCCTTACGGGACCGGACGAGCGCACAATCGCCATCGATCGAAAGGATCGAATCATGAAGTTTGTTTGCCCCGTTTGCGGTTATGTGGAAGAGTTCGACGGCGACCAGCTGCCCGAGGACTTCAAGTGCCCCCAGTGCGGCGTTCCCGGTTCTCGCTTCCTGAAGCAGGAGGAGGGTCAGCTCGAGTGGGCTGCCGAGCACGTCGTGGGCGTCGCCAAGATGGAGGGCGTCTCCGAGGACATCGTTGCCGACCTGCGCGCCAACTTTGAGGGCGAGTGCTCCGAGGTCGGTATGTACCTGGCCATGGCGCGCGTCGCTCATCGCGAGGGCTATCCCGAGATCGGCCTGTACTGGGAGAAGGCTGCCCACGAGGAGGCCGAGCACGCTGCCAAGTTCGCTGAGCTCCTGGGCGAGGTCGTAACCGACTCCACCAAGAAGAACCTCGAGATGCGCGTTGAGGCCGAGAACGGCGCCACCGCCGGCAAGACCGATCTTGCTAAGCGCGCCAAGGCCGCTGGCCTCGATGCCATCCACGACACCGTGCACGAGATGGCTCGCGACGAGGCTCGCCACGGCAAGGCTTTCGCCGGCCTGCTCAAGCGCTACTTCGGCTAAGCCAGCAACCTGAGACATAACCTCTAGCTCGATGAGGCCCGGACCGCATGGTTCGGGCCTTTTTCGTGCCTCACAAACTTGTTAACTACCTGAAATAGGACCGCCTTCGGCATCGGCTTCTCGTCAAAAACTAAGTGAGTAGACTTTTTGGAACTTGCCGAGCAGACCATCCATATCACTTTATAAAGCCGCAGGTAAATGCCTTGTTGCAAAACGACCTAGTCGCCAAAGTGCCAAAAGTCTACTCACTTAGATTCGCAGCCGTCCACGATCGAGCCATTTTGTGTCTAACGGGCATCTTTCCGTCGATTACTCCCAATTTTGTCCAGTCAACGAATAGTTCAGACCTGAGTAATGTCTCAGCCCTTTGCTCATCTGAGCTTTTATCACGATATTCAGCATCGAGCATCCTGCATACGGCCTTAACGATCGCGCGGAATCTATCCTCATCCGATATCTGTCTGTGTGTCAGGAGAAGCACATCGTAGCCCATGGCCTGAAGGGCCGTCATGCGGTCAGCGTCACGCAAGCCATCCCCTGCGCGTCCGTGCGAGGCCTTTCCCTGACATTCAATGGCCACCTGTCGCCTGCCGTCCGGCGAAGACAGAAGTATGTCGATATATACACGGGACTTTCCCACAATCGCTCGAGCACTTGTGCTTAGCATCACTTCAACATTAAGCTCTATGTCGCAAAAACCTTCGCCTCCCAGGGATCGCGGCAGTGCAAGTAGCAAATACGCCTCGACCTCAAAAGGCGACGCGGCACCCAATGGAACGAGTTGCGACACCGTCCTAAATCTATTGCCGTAACGTATCCCGCAAACATCTGAACAAAAACGGTCAAGGTCTCCGCCCAAAACCAAAGCGTCTCGACGCCATAAATTTGAGGCGGTGCCGTCCTCGGACGGGCAGCGCACCCAACCGAACGTTGTCGAGATCGCGCCCGAATCAATTGCACGCGAAAACTCCGCCTCAAGTGCCGCAGGCAGAGCGCACACCGCAAACAAGCCACACATCTCCGCCAATACCAAAAGAAGCTGAAGATCCGTCAGATGCCGCGACATGATGAATACCGTCAGTAGAGGAGACGTAATCAAAAACCCATGCTCCGTTTCCAGTACGGATTCCCTGGGAAGCTCACCAAGAAACAGCCGCTGCCTAATGCTGGCAGGACAAGTCCGTTTGTTTCTCGTCTGAACCAATGTATACAACGGAAAACCGAGCGCGACCGCAGCCGTCGGGTTGCGGGCGAGATCATATCGCTGCCGGTCTTCTTCCGGTCGTGGAAGCGGCGGACACAGAGCGCGGACCTGAGGGGGCAAACGCCAGTACCTAAAAGCCGATATGTCACAAAGTAGATCTTTCATAGGCACAGGAAAACACGAATTTCAACCCAGTCAGTCACGCATTGGCGCGAACGCGCCAAAAATGGTGCCGAACGGACTGCCAAGTTTTCAACAGCCCTCCCCAACTGGCCAAAAGCTTGCCGAGAGCTGGACGAAGTTCTGTTGAAAACCCCATTTTTTCTCATGCAGAAGCTTTGCGCGACAAGTGAGTAGACTTTTTTTGAACATCCCGAGCAGCCCGGTCATCCTGCTTTTCAAAACCGCAGGTAGATAGCTTGTTACAAAACTGCCTGGTCGCCAAAGTTCCAAAAGCCTACTCACTTAGATTGCAGAGCGCTCCCATTAGCTGCGATTCCAAGGTATTTAGCGCTTTTGGACTCAAATCGTCATACTGAACAAGAATTTGACTTGAGTTTTCAGGGACAGATGCGCCATCGGCACACCAAAAACAGTCACCGATATCGATAAAAGAGATGCTCGAGCGCGTGAGGGCCCGTGCAAAAGTGCTTCCGCCCGTTCCACGCTCCGCAACCACGGTACAGTAAAGGCCCGCATCTGCCTGCTCGATCGAGACTTCCCCTGCCGGAAACGCTTTCCGCACAAGCGACGTCAGGCCATCACGCGCCTCGCGAGCACGAACGCGCACGCGGTTCACATGTCGCTCGTAATCACCCGATTCCAGCAGACGCGCCAAAGCGACCTGGTCAACAGAGCTCACCGACGAGGCGTAGAAACCAAGGTTGCGCCTAAACCGCTCCATTAGCTCATCGGGCAACACCATATACGCCAAACGCAACGCCGATGAAAGGCTCTTCGAAAACGTGTTGGTGTAGATAACCGACTGGGCGGCATCGATCGATGCGAGCGCGGGAATCGGCTTCCCGGCAAGGCGAAACTCACAATCAAAGTCATCTTCGATGAGATACCGACCTGGTCGCTCGGCGGCCCAGCTCAGAAGCGCATAGCGACGCGCAATGCTCGTCACAAGGCCAGTCGGATACTGATGGGACGGCATCAGGTGAAGGACATCGGTCCCGCTTTTCTGCAGAGTGCTCAAGTCCACGCCCTCGTCATCCAACGAGATATGTCGAACTTTGCAGCCCATAGCCTGATAGATACGCGTCAGACGCAAATAGCCCGGGTCCTCAACGGCATACACCTTGTCGGCTCCAAGCAACTGAACCAACATGGTATCGAGCAGCTGGGCGCCTGCACCGATAACAATGTTATTGGGATCGACATTCATGCCCCTTGTCCCACGCAGATGGTGAGCAATTGCGCGTCGCAGCCGAGCGGTGCCCTGCGCCGGTGCGGGCGAAAAGATTTCGCGCTCATCTTCGGATGCCAACGTCGCCCGTAGTGCGCTTTGCCAAAGCCGCGCCGCCTCCAAAGCGGAAGGAGAAAGTGCATCGAACAGCTCGACCTGTCCGTTGACATCATGCGCGCTGAGGCCCACAGAGACGGTATCTCGGTCGATGCCCTGCGAAGCCAAAGGCAAAACCGGTGCATCCGGAAGCTTGCAAGCGTAGTAGCCACGACGCGGCATTGAGCAAATATAGCCCTCGGCAAGTAACTGGCTATATGCATTCTCGATGGTAATGACACTGATTCCCAGATGACTGGCAAAGGCGCGCTTAGACGGAAGATGCTCCCCCGCCGCAATACGTCCAGCAACAATATCATCTCGAATTTGCTGGTAAACATACTCATAAAGCGATGCTTCGCCGCGTTTTTCCAAATTGTAGTCAAGCATGAGTTTGCCACCTGACCTTATCGAGCTGTTCAATCTGGTATTAGGCTGACCTTATTATTATCTCGAAAACTGAGTATTTTGCCATACCCAGCTCCCCGATAGGATGTTCCGTCAAGCAATGCACATGCCAACCAAGGGAGCAACCATGGCAGAACAGACCAGCAAGGCCGATCGCGTCAAACTCAATCGCGAACTCGCGCAGATGCTCAAGGGCGGCGTCATCATGGACGTCACCACGCCCGAGCAGGCACGCATCGCCGAGGAGGCAGGCGCCTGCGCCGTCATGGCACTCGAGCGCATCCCGGCCGACATCCGTGCCGCAGGCGGCGTCTCGCGCATGAGCGACCCCAAGATGATCAAGGGCATCCAAGAGGCCGTCTCCATCCCTGTTATGGCCAAGTGCCGCATCGGTCACATTGTCGAGGCGCAGGTCCTGCAGGCTATCGAGATCGATTACATCGACGAGTCCGAGGTTCTCTCCCCTGCCGATGACGTCTATCACATCGACAAGACCCAGTTTGACGTCCCGTTTGTCTGCGGCGCCCGCGATCTGGGCGAGGCGCTGCGCCGTGTTGCCGAGGGCGCCACGATGATTCGCACCAAGGGCGAGCCGGGCACGGGCGACGTGGTCCAGGCCGTGCGCCACATGCGCAAGATCCAAAAGCAAATCCGCGACGTTGTTGCCCTGCGCGATGATGAGCTCTTTGAGGCAGCCAAGCAACTGCAGGTTCCGGTCGAGCTGGTGCGCGAGGTCCATGCCACGGGCAAGCTTCCCGTTGTGAACTTTGCCGCCGGCGGCGTAGCGACCCCTGCCGACGCCGCGCTGATGATGCAACTGGGCGCCGAGGGCGTCTTTGTCGGCTCGGGCATCTTTAAGAGCGGCGACCCCGCCAAGCGCGCCGCCGCCATCGTCAAGGCCGTGGCAAACTTCACCGATGCCAGGCTCATCGCCGAGCTTTCGGAGGACCTGGGCGAGGCCATGGTGGGCATCAACGCCGACGAGATCGAAATCATCATGGAGGAGCGCGGGCGCTAGTCCAGCAGAAAGGATCGCACATGAGCGATTATGCAGACCAAACGGTTGCCGTGCTGGCGGTCCAAGGCGCTTTTGCCGAGCACGAGGCAAGACTATTCGAGCTTGGCGCACACTGTATTGAGCTGAGGCAGGCGGCTGATTTGAAGCAGGACTTTGACCGTCTGGTACTTCCCGGCGGCGAGTCTACCGTTCAAGGGAAGCTGCTTGATGAGTTGGGCATGCTCGAGGAGCTTCGTGCCCGTATCGCTGAAGGTATGCCCGTCCTGGGCACCTGCGCCGGCCTGATTCTACTGGCTCACGACCTTGCCGCCCATGACGATAAGGGCACGCCGCGTCTGGAAACCATGGATGTACTTGTCGAGCGCAATGCCTACGGCAGGCAGCTCGGCAGCTTTCGAACCAAGGGGCAAATAGCCGGCATCGACGGTGAAGTGCCGCTGACGTTTATCCGCGCGCCCCGCATCGTCGAGGTCCACGGCGACGCCAAGGCCTTAGCGAAAGTCGACGGTCGTATTGTCGCCGCCCGTCAGGGCAACCAGCTCGGCGTAACCTTCCACCCCGAACTCGACGAAGACACCCGCCTCCACGAACTGTTCCTACAAATGTAGGCGGAGCAGAAACGAGCGTTAATTATCGTGCACATAACAAATGAGGGTGGATAATCTCCCACTTTGAGCTTGAATGCAGGCTCAAACCGGGAGATTATCCACTCTCATCCTATATAGTCGTTTAAGAACGTCCCCAATGACTACAAGGAGTGTCCCAAGCTGCCGGCAGAAAAGGAACGTCCCTAACTGCCGCATCCGGAGCAAGACAACGCCGCAGGCAGAGGACGGACAGACACTATGACCCAATCCGAGGGCACGGAAACGACAGGAGCCCCCGCTCGTGACCGCGGGTCGGGGCTGCGACAA
>UQVT01000070.1 GCA_900544465.1 uncultured Collinsella sp.
CAGGACGCAAGAAGCTCCCGCCGCACGAAGTGCGCAGCGAGGGCTTCTTGCATGTCCGAGGACGCGGCGAAAAGTTAACCTATGCCGGACCCGGGCGTTATATCAATTGTCTTGGACTAGAACATGCCCAAGAAACCATGCACAAACAGCGCGGCCAGAGCGGCACCGATAAACGGAGCGATGCCAGGAACAAGCAGGCCGTACTTCCAGTTGTTGTCAGCCTTGTTCTTGATCGGCAGCACCTGATAGGCCATGCGAGGACCAAGGTCACGAGCCTGGTTCATGGCGAAGCCGGTGATACCGCCCATGCCCATGCCAACAGCCCAAACGATCAGACCGACGCAGATGGCAAGCATCAGAACGTTCTCGCCGGCGCGGCTAGCGGCAGCAAGGATGGCGCTGATGAACACAAAGGTGCAGATAGCCTCGCAGAAGAAGTTACGGGCATAGTTCGTACCCTCGGTGGTGGGGTTGGTCGAGAAGATGTTGCGCTGGGCAATGGGGTCGACGACGCCCTCGGAAGCCTTGAACTCATCGGCATACATAAGCCAAGCGATTACGGCGCCCACAAAGCCGCCGAGCATATCGGCAATCATGAAGGGGATGCAGCTGCTCCACGGCACCAGGCCTACGATGCACTGGGCAAGCACCATAGCCGGGTTCATGCACACGGCGCCGCCAAAGACAAACAGGCAGACCGAGATGCCAAAAGACCAAGTGGTGATGGCAAACATATGGCCGGAACCCTGATACTTGGTGCCCTTAAGCACGGTATCGCAGTGCACGCCCACGCCAAAGATGATCATGAGGGCCGTTGCGCCGAATTCGCAGAGGAGTTTGGTAAGCATAAAACCTTATCTTTCTTGTCGGTTATAAACGATTCGTTTAGGCCGCGTACTAGTGCTGAGCGACGACAACGCCCAGGCCATCGGGAATGACGGCCACCTTGGCATCGGCACCCTTCATCTCAAAGGCGAGCTTGAGCGCCTCATCGAGGGTGTTGACCGGCGTCATGTGCATATCCTTGATCATCCGGTGATCGCACAGGTCGGTAACCATGATCGCAGGGTGATGCGCCAGGATGCGGGCGAAAATCTGGCTCGTCCACTGGTCGGGCAGGGTCTCGTCCTTAGGACGGTCGATGCAGGCGCGCTCAAACTCCGCAGGATCGTTGTCGGCGATGTTGTGATAGAAGCCCTCGCCACCGTGACCGTCGGCACAACCGGCGACATCGATAATCACGCCGCCCTCGGGAAGCGTGGCCTCGGCAGAGCACATGCCCTTCACGGCCTGGTAGATGTTCTGGTCGAGCGGGTAGCCGCCGTTGGTGGTAATGGCAATCTCGCACTCGACGGGCTCAACGCCGGCAAGGCTCTTCACGAACTCGCAGCCAGCCTCGTGCGCCTTGTGGATATCGCCGGCAAAGGAACCGATGACCTCGTGCTTGCCGTTGAGCACCACGTTAAGCACAAAGGCAAGGTGAGCCATCTCGGCAGCGGCAAACATGTCCTCGCTCACGTGGTTGTGGCACAGGTTGCCGGCACGCGAGTGGGAATCATTCACAAACTGACCGTTGTGGTTGTACATGATGGTCTTGTAGCTGGCGATGCCAGGCAGGACGGACTTGCGGCTGCCGGAGAAACCAGCAAAGAAGTGCGGCTCAATAAAGCCCTCGGCAAGCAGCAGATCGCAATCGACGGCAATCTTGTTGATGATGCACTCGCCACCAGAAGGCAAGGTGCCGATCTTTTTCATCATGCTGTCGTCAGTCGCGACGTGCATAACGATTTCCTCGTTGGCAACGATCTCCTCGCCATACTTGTTGACGAGCTCCTCATGCGTCGACGGACGGTGCATACCCGTAGCAACCAAAATACGAACTCGAGCCTCGGGCGCAGCGGAATGGATGTGATGCAGCAGAATAGGCATCGTCACACGCGAGGGAACGGGACGCGTATGATCGGAGCTAATAATGACAATATCCTTCTTGCCAGCACAAAGCTCCTCGAGCGAAGGCGAGCCATAAGGGTTGGCAAGCGACTCCTCTACCAGCTCTTCCTGCGATTTCGTAGTCTTAAACTCGTTTTGATGACCTTCCATCACACCCGCGAAGTTCTTATCCTCGAGCTCCAGATGCAACGTCTTGTGGTCAAACGGCAGTTCACATTCAAACAATGACGAGCGCCCTCTTCCTTTCAACTGACACACTAGATAAACCGTTGGAAGGATACGCCGCTCACCGAAAAACACCACCGTCCACCGACTCATTAACACAACGTTCATATTTGACCCACAACAAAACGGCCACGATCCCAAACGGGACCGCAGCCGCCTGTCAAAGACACTATAGACAGGATGATTTACGCAGCGCCGAGGCAAACATCTAGTCCGAGACGTACGCACGTAAGCCATTTTGCATAAATTCGTTAATTAATTGCATAAGATGGCGCATGGATTTCTGGCCATAACTGGGTAGTACCCTCCGGAGCGTGCATTTTTGCGAGTATTCAGCATCGCGGGATAAGATTTTGGTGCCAAAAATCTTTCAAAAGGTAGATAGTCCTCATGACTCGACCCATCTGGATAGCATGCGGCGAGAAACCAGCCATATATGATCGTCGCCAAAGCCCAATCGTCGTGCAAAAGCATCAACAAAGGCAGCGAAAGCCGGCTATGGCCTTATGCATCAATCTTTGGCTGCTGAAAACTCCGTTTTTTGCACGTCGCCCCAAGCACCACCCTCACCCAGCGGCTGATCCGCCGAAGACCGGACATCGCAGGGCCCGCCATTAGTTTACTTTTAGGCACACTCCGCAGGACGCAAGAAGCCCTCGCCGCACGAAGTGCGCAGCGAGGGCTTCTTGCATGTCCGAGGACGTGCCTAGAAGTAAACTGATGGCGGGCCCGGACGACTACAGGGCTATCGATTACCCCGTGTTCTGCAGTCCTGCCGAGACGCCGGTCACAGTCGAAAGAATCAGGCTCATGTACTCGGCCTTCTTCTCCTCGGCCATCTCGTCCTGATTCATGCGCACCTCGCGAAGGGCGCGGACCTGGGCGATGGACAGGGCGTCGACATAGGGGTTACGCACGCGGACGGCGCAGCCGATCACGCGGCGGCGCTGCAGCGGCCACTCGTCACCGACGATGGCAAGGACCCACTTACGCGTGAGCTGCATCTCGGTAAAGACCTTCTCGGACAGATCCTGGCGATCGCCCAGGTGCAGATACATCTTGGCGATGCGCTGATCGGTCTTGGCGATCGACATCTCAATATTGTCGATAAAGGTGCGGAAGAACGGCCACTCCTGGTAGGCAGCCTTGAGCTGGTCAAGATCGCCAAGCTGCTCGCAGGCGGTGCCCAGGCCGTACCAAGCGGCCAGGTTAATGCGCGCCTGGCTCCAGCTGAAGATCCACGGAATGGTACGCAGGTCGTCGAGTGACTTCGCACCCAGACCGCGCTTGGCCGGACGCGAGCCGATCGGCAGCAGACCGACCTCGGTCAGCGGCGTCACGGTCGAGAACCACGGTGTAAAGTCCTCGGTGTTCAGCAGGTCCAGATAGCGCTCGTGGCTTGCGGTGTTGAGCTTCTCGGCCATATCCCAGAACTTCTGCGTGGTCTCGGTGTTGGTCTTCTCGACACTCGGGGCCGACTGCAAAAGCGTTGCGGCAGCAACGGACTCAACATGGCGCTGAGCCAGCGTGCGGTTGCCGTAACGGGCAAAGATGACCTCGCCCTGCTCGGTGAGCTTAAAGAAGCAGTTGACCGAACCCTTGGGCTGCGCCAGCACGGCCTTGTTGGCCGGGCCGCCACCACGGCCCACGGCACCGCCGCGACCGTGCATGAGCACCAGGTCGATATCGTTCTTCTCGGCCCACTTGGCGATGCGCTCCTGCGCGGAGTGCAGCGCGAGCATGGCCGTGGTAGGACCGGCGTCCTTGGAGGAGTCGGAATAGCCCAGCATGACCTCCATGCGGCGGTTGGTCTGGGCAAGGCGCTTTTGCACCACGGGCAGCGTAAGCATCTGGTCGAGCACGTCGATGCAGCCCTCGAGGTCCTCGAGCTGCTCGAACAGCGGGATCACGTCGAGCTCGGGGACATCCTCCTCGTGTGCAAAGGACAGGTGGGCAAGCTCAAAGACGTCGGCCACATGCTGGGCGCTCTTGGTGAACGAGATGATGTAGCGGTGCGCCATCTTCTTGCCGTAGCGCTTTTGGATGGAGCCGATAGCGCGGAAGGTATCGATGACCTCGCGCGTCATGGGCTGCAGGTCGCCATGGATACCGTTCTCGTGGATATCCTTGAGGGCGCGGGCGTGCACCACGGAGTGCTGACGGAACTCCATCTCGACCATATGGAAGCCGAAGGACTCGACCTGCCAGATGATGGTCTGGACCGGACCGTAGGCGGCACGGACGGCACCGCAGGCAGCAAGCGAACGCTGGACGACGCGCAGGTCATCCAGGAACTCATCGGCGCTGTGGTACATGGTGTCGGTGATACGGCGCACGGTGGCGTTCAGACGGTCGGCCATGACGAGCATGACGGCGCGATGCGGCTCGTGCTCGGAAATCAGCTCGGCGCGGGCCGTGTACTGGGTACTCATCTCGACCTGATGGTTCCACAGGTTGATGAGCTCGGCAGACGGCTTGCTGTAGGTGGCCTCGAGCGTGAGGTTGCGGCCGATGCGGCGGCACTTGTCCTCGAGCTTGAGCACCATGTGGGTAAAGTACTTGGCGGCGACCTCACGGCTCACCTTGGCGGTGACGTTGGGGTTACCGTCGCGGTCGGAACCGATCCAGCTGCCGGGATGGAAGAACGCCGGGCACAGCGGCGGCACGGTACCGGCCTTGTCGCCCAGCACCCAGTCGTCAAAACGACGATAGATGACGGGGATAACGTCGAACAGCGTGTTATCAAAGATGTCGATGATGGTATCGGCTTCCTCGACCGGCGTGGGCTTCTTGAGCGCGATGGGGCTCGTACGCACCAGGGCGTCGATCTCCTGCAGCATATGGCGCTCGTTCTCCACCAGGTCGGAGCCGCCCAAACGCGGACGCTCCTCCAGCAGGTTGGAGATACGGCGAATCTTGCCCTCGACGGCCTTACGACGGGCCTCGGTGGGATGTGCGGTAAAGACAGGGTGGAACTCGAGCTTGCCGAGCAGCTCATTGGCACCCTCGACGCCCATCTCGTTTACCAACTGGTGATAGGCGACGGTGAGTTCGTTGGCGGGATCGACCTCGGTATCGGTCGATGCGCCGGCCTCGCGCTCGCGCAGCTGCGCCACACGGTAGTTCTCCTCCGACAGGTTTGCCAAGTGGAAGAAGCTCGTAAAGGCGCGAACGATGACCTGCTGCTTATCAAGCGGCAGGCTGTCAATCAAATCGACGACTTCGCGAAACGCCACGGCGGTGGGCTCGTCGGCAGTGGGCACGCCCTGTTCGTCAACGGACTCGTCGGCAGCGCGGCTACCGGGGTTGCCAGCATTGGCCACAATCTCGGCTGTCAAAATCTTGTCGAACAGGTCCGCGATCTCGGGATCATACTCGCTAAGCACACGACGTTCCAGGCGCAGGAACAGCGCCAGATTATCGCGCAGCTCCTCGGGGATCTCGATCTCGGCGAGACGCTCCCTGGACTCGGCATTCGAGCCGATTCGGTTAACGAGGCGGTTGACCACGGCAGCGACGCGCGCCGCGGCTTCGGGTACAGACTGGTTGCTTAGGTTCTCAGCCACGTTTCCTCCCATTCCTCCTTCTATGCACGTAACATGCGGTATTCATTATAGGCGCTTGAGAAATACTTTCGACACTGATTGCGCTTTACCACACAAAAGTATTTTCTGCATTGCAAGGGTTTTTGCCCCAAATGGTCGTATTTCTCGGTGGGCGGCATATGCAAACGAGGGCATTCCGCATAAATGCGAAACACCCCCGTAACAATAGCTCGTCGCGAGCGGGACATGTTAGCGGGTCCGCAGCTCAAAAATCATGCGCTACAGACGCTCGCGAACCGCCTCGACGACGTTGGCCAGATCGGCAAGGATCTCTTCGTGGCTCTCCATGTCGCGCACCTTGACCTTGCCGGCGGCAAGCTCGTCGCCGCCCAGGACCAGGATGAGCTTGGCGCCTACCTTATCGGCCTGCTTAAACTGGGCCTTGAGCGAACGGCCCTGATAGTCGGCCTCGGTCACAATCCCTGCGGCGCGAAGCTGCTGCGTAATGGCAAAGACGTTCTGACGCAGCTCCTTGCCGGCATTGGCGACGTAGACGCACGGGACCTCCTCGGCACCCAGGTCGCTGCCAAAGGCCTGCAGGGCCAGCAGGGCGCGCTCAAAACCGACGGCGAAGCCGACGCCTGCCGTGGGCTTGCCGCCCTCGAGCTCGACGAGGCCATCGTAGCGACCGCCACCACCGATGGAGCCGACACCGGCGCCGGGAGCCTCGACCTCAAAGACAGTACGGGTGTAGTAGTCCAGGCCGCGCACTAAGGTGGGATCCTCGACATACTCGATACCCGCCGCATCCAAATAGCGCTTGACCTGCTCGTAGTGCTCGCGGCACTCGTCGCACAGGTTGTCGCCCATCAGCGGGGCGTCGGCCATGATCTCACGGCAATGGTCGTTCTTGCAGTCGAAGGCGCGCAGCGGGTTGAGCTCGGCGCGCTCGCGGCACTCATCGCACATCTCGTCGGCGTGATCGAGGATAAACTGCTTGACCTGCTCGCGGTAAGCCGGACGGCACTGAGCGTCGCCCATCGAGTTAATGAGCAGACGAAGCTTGGAAAGATCGAAGCCCAGGCGCTTGTAAAACTCCATGAGCATGATGATGCACTCGGCGTCTGCCGCCGGATCGGGAGCGCCGAGCCACTCGATGCCCACCTGGTGGAACTGGCGCAGGCGGCCCTTCTGGGGACGCTCGCCGCGGAACATGGCCTCGGCGTAGTACGCCTTAAACGGCGTGGAGCCCTGGGGCACCAGATTGTTCTCGACGACAGCGCGCACCACGCCGGCCGTGCCCTCGGGGCGAAGCGCCAGGCGCTGCTTGGGCTTGAGTTTGGTGTCGGTGCCCTCGGTAAAGACGCGCTCCAGGTTGGCACCGCTGAACACGCGGAACATTTCCTTGCGCACGACGTCGGTCGACTGGCCGATACCGTGGACAAACACGTCCACCTGCTCGATCGCGGGCGTCTCGATGGGTTTAAAACCAAACGGCTCGAACACGCCGGCCGCAATCTGCTGCATCTTTTGCCAGGCGCGCATCTCGGCGCCGATAAGGTCGCGGGTTCCCTCCGCCTTCTGTGCCTGCATGGGCAAACACCTTTCTTTTGTATCGCGTCATAGGTAGTGGACATTATACGGCACAAAGCAGCAACGCGGCGGCGCGCCTGACCGAACGAGGGTATGGGGACTCGTTCGGCCAGACGCGCCGTCGCTGTTTGTGATCCGTTTTCCTCCGTCCCCTTCGGATCACGTGATCTGTTGGGGACGGAGGAAAAGGGATCATTTCGTAGGCCCGTGGCCGCCTTGGAAACCGAATGATGGTACGAGCATCCATTCGGCTTCCAAGGCGGCCACGGACAGAACGGGGCGAACAGAAAAGAGCGACGGACGTCTACTCCCCCGCCACGCACGCGCGCAGCTTGGCAGCGATGGGCTCGGATGCCAGCAGGAACACGAGCATGACCACGGAGCACGCCAGGCACACGATCCAGGTGCTCGCAAAGGAGCCCGTGGCATCGAACAGCACGCCCGAGACAATGGCGCCGGTAGTGCCCAATATTGCCTTGAAAGACAAGGGCATAGGCCTTACGGCCATGCCCGCAGGCTTGAAAGGCAAGGTTGGGTGCTACCGGTGGTCGGCGATATAGCCCAAAGCGACGGCGGTATAAGCCGCGGCACCGAGGGGAAGCTCGGCATCGTTAAAACGTGCCTTGGGATGGTGCTGGGCAAAATGCTCGTCCGTGTCGGTTACGGCCGCGCCCACGGTAAAGTACGCACTCGAAATCTCGCTCGAGATAAGCGCGAAGTCCTCACTCGCCATGGCATGGAAAAGCGGCAAGAAAGCCGCCTTGGGCAGCACTGCGCCCACGTAGCCAAGCGACGCCTGAGTCATATCGCTGTCGAGCACAAGCGGCGGAACATCCGAAAGCGTCTCGATGGTCGCCGGCGTACGATATGTTGTGGCAACGCCGTTAACGACCTCCGCGATGCGGGTCTTGAGGTGAGCCATGAGCTCAACATCAAAGCCGCGCAGCGTTCCCTCGAGCACGCAGGTGTCGGGGATGACGTTGGCCGCCAAGCCGCCGGCAAACTTACCAACGGTAAGTGCGACTTCCTTGGCCGCCGGCACCTCGCGGGAGATAAGCTCCTGGAGCGCCAGATGCACATGCACGCCTGCCGTGATGGGGTCGATGCAGATCTCGGGGCTCGAGCCATGGCCGCCCTTGCCCTGAAGCGTGATGCGAAAACCGTACACGCCCGAGAGCGCCGGACTGCCGTAGAGCACCAGGCCAAGCGGCGACTGGCTGTTAACGTGCATGGCAAAGGCAGCCTGGGGGCGCGGGTTCTCGAGCAAGCCATCGGCGATGGCAGCGCGTGCCCCCTCAAAGGTCTCCTCGCCCGGCTGGAACAGCAACTTCACCGTGGCGCTGGCCTCCACAAGCTCGGCCTCGCGGGCCTTGAGCAAACGGGCCGCACCGAGCAGGGCCGTCGCGTGCATATCGTGGCCGCAGGCATGCATGCAACCGTTGGTGGAAGCGAAAGGCTCGCCCGATTCCTCGGCAACGGGAAGGGCATCCATATCGCCTCGGAGCATGACGACCGTTCCGGCCTGCTCGTCCTTGCACGTGCCATTGCCCTGAGCGGCCGCACCGGCACCGGCGCCGACAAGGCCCACAACACAGGAACCATCGACGAGCGTGGCAAATGGGATGTCCATCTCGGTCAGGCGCGCTT
>UQVT01000071.1 GCA_900544465.1 uncultured Collinsella sp.
AAAGCACATTAAGTGCTTTCCTTTGCGTGCGGAACTCGCGACAAACTTAACCCGCCCCGGCCCCCGATGGCCCCAGACCTGCCAAAAAGGGACAGGTTTATTTTGGTCGGTTTTATCTGGGGATATGCCAAGAGCACGGCTATCGACAATTCAGATAATAAGAAAACTGAATAGACTATCTGACAAAATCGCAACCCGCACCAACCAGCCCTTTTGCTATTCCCGGCGGAGGCCGCGGGAAAAGTTTATCGCGAGTTCCGCACGAGCCGGAGAGCACTTAATGTGCTCTCCGTGCGAGCAGGACTGTCCGAGCAGGCGACCTTATGCCCCGCCCTCGGGACGAAGGGATAGAAAAGGAGCAGCCATGGCAGGCAAGCCGCAAACACTAGCTACGACCTCGGCATTCGAGATCTTGGGCCCCGTCATGGTCGGCCCCAGCTCATCGCACACCGCCGGCGCCCTGCGCTGCGCACAAGTTGCCGCCAGCCTGCTGGAAGGCCGCATCACCAAAGTCACCTTTGGCCTGTGGAACTCCTTCGCCCACACCTACCGCGGCCACGGCACAGACCGTGCGCTCGTCGCGGGCATCCTAGGCCTTGACACCGATGACGAGAACATCAAGCAAGCCTTCGACCTCGCGCACGAGCAGGGCCTCGAATATCACTTTGACATCAAGGGCGACGACGCCTCCATCCACCCCAACACCGTCGACATCGACATGGTCGACGACACGGGCGCCACGGCACAGGTCCGCGGCGAGAGCCTGGGCGGCGGCAAGATGCGTATCAGCCGCATTAACGGCGTCGGCGTCGACATCTCGGGCATGTACTCCACGCTCTTCGTGGCACACAAGGACGTCCCCGGTGTACTCGCCGCGCTCACCAACCTGCTCGCCTACGCCCACGTGAACATCGCCTTCTGCCGCACCTACCGAACCGAAGTGGGCGGCCAGGCCTACTCCGTCTTTGAGACCGACGGCGCGCCCGACGACACCGTCGTCCCCATGCTGCGCAAGCTCGACAATGTCGATTACGCAACGTTTATCGAGCTCCCCGGTTCTGCCTCGTCGCTCTCCCCCGGCGTCTCGGCCAAGGAAATCTTCGACGACGGCGAGCAGCTGCTCGATGCGTGCGAGGAACTGGGGCTCAGCATCGGCGCCGTCATGGCCGTTCGCGAGGCGCGTCTGACCGGCGAGGCCCACGCCGTCGCCGCCATGCGCCGCGTGCTCGACGTCATGCGCGAGGAGACCACGGCCCCCATCGCCAATCCGCAGCGTTCGCTCGGCGGTCTTATCGGCGGCGAGGCCAAACTCGTCGATGCCACCAGCCGCAACGATTTGAGTGCAAGCCTGATGGGCGCCGTCCAGACCGACGCCGTTGCCCGCGCCATGGCCGTGCTCGAGCGCTCCGCTACCATGGGCGTGATTGTCGCCGCCCCCACGGCAGGCTCCGCGGGTGTTGTGCCCGGCTGCGTGCTGGCGCTCGCCGATCGCCTGCAGCTCGACGACGAGCAGGTCATGGACGCGCTCTACTGCGCAGCCGCCATCGGCCTCAACCTCACCACAAGCGCCTGCGTTGCCGGCGCCGAGGGCGGCTGCCAAGCCGAGGTGGGAAGCGCCGCTGCCATGGCAGCCGCCGCGCTGGTGCAGATGCTCGGCGGCACGCCCGAGCAGGCGCTCGACGCCAGTTCCATCGCGCTGAGTAACCTGCTGGGCCTCGTTTGTGACCCCGTCGGTGGCCTCGTGGAGGTGCCCTGCCAAAACCGCAACGCCATTGGCGTGGCAGCGGCCTTTAGCTCGGCACAACTCGCCCTCGCAGGCATTAAGAGCTTGGTGCCGTTTGACCAGATGGCACATGTCATGCTTTCGGTGGGCCACGCGTTGCCGGCCACGCTGCGCGAGACGGCAAAGGGCGGCATCGCGCAGGCTCCGACCGCACTTTCGGCCTGTGCAAAATGCGGTGTGTGCGGATAGCGGCAAAGAACGACTCAAAGGTGGGACAAATGTCCCACCTCTTTTGAATGCCACCGTTTCCGTACCACAAACAGCAGGGCAATCGCTATAATGCAAGCCCAGTAAAAACACGATGAACCGCAAGGCGAAAATCGAAGGATATGCATACGATGTCGCAAAACGATCGAACTCAACTGATTCCCGATCCGCAGCAGCCGAGCAGGCACACCGGCGGCGTTCAGTCGCCGCGTCCTATCGCGCCGAGCCACGGTCAGCAGCGTAGTGCAGCAAACGCTTCCCAACGCCCGAACCAACAGCGACAGCAGCGTCAACAACGTCAGCAGCGCCAGGCAAACGGCAATGCGCCCAAGCAGCCCCCGACGAACGCTCGAGGCGATCGTGGCCCCGCGCGCAAGTCCGCCGGCAACAATAAGTCGGGCAAAAAGACGACGCTCTTTGTCGTCCTGGGTCTAATCGTCATTGTCTATATCGTAGGCATCGTAGCGTTTTCGCAGCTAGCATACCCCAACACCACCATTGCCGGCGTCGACGTCTCGTTCTCCAACGCTTCGTCTGCCGCCACCAAGGTCAACTCGGCATGGAAGCACTATAAGCTCACCGTGACAGGCGATGACTTTAGCTGGTCCTATCAGCCCGAGTCCGATGAACCCATCGTCGACGGTGAAGCTGCCGCAAAAGAGATCATCAGCCACAACGAAGCCTTTGTATGGCCGGTCCGCCTTGTGGAATCCTTAAGCGGCAAGACCAAAACAACCGCTACCACCAACGAAGTCGATCTTGATCAAGACGTCGACCTGTCCATGCTCTCCGATACCTTTGACCAAAAGAAGTTTGAGAAGGATCTGGGCGCCGCCATCGACGAGTTTAACGAAGGACGTTCGGGCACGTTCGAGGCCAATAGCTCCTATGACGAGCAGGCCGGCAAGTTTACCGTCGAGAAGGCGCGCTCCAACGAAAAACTCAACCGCGAGCATGTCATTAAATATGCCGAGCTCGAGCTCGCCTCGCTGGCCGAGACCGTAGATCTTTCCAAGCTCGGCAACGATGCCTATGAGCCGCTCAATGGAAAGCTGACCGATGATCAGATTCAGGCCGCATGCGATGCCGCCAACAACTTCTTGGGCGTCAACGTGACCCTCAAGCTCAACGGCGAGGATGCCGGCAAGGTTGATGGCAGCTCCGTATTGCAGTGGATCAGCTTTGCCGATCCCGCCAACCCAACGCTCGATACGTCGCAGATCAGCAACTGGGCAGCCGAACTCGCCAACGGCTTGAATACCGTGGGCTCCACTCGCTGGTGGACGCGCGCCGATGGCAAGCAGTGCGCCGTCGAAGGCGGCGACTTTGGTTGGTCCATCGACAGCAGCTCGCTCGCCAAGCAGGTCGAGGACGCCATTAACAACAAGCAGACCGGCGAAATCGAGATCAAGTACTCCCAGAAGGCCGACACCTTTACCGCAAAGGGAGAGCCCGACTGGAAGGCGTATATCGACGTCGACTTGTCCGAACAGCACGCGCGCTACTATGACGAGAGCGGAAATATCGTTTGGGAGGCCAACTTTATCTCGGGCAAGCCGGGCGAGGACGCCACGCCCGAGGGCGTCTGGCAGATCAACAGCAACGACGGCGGCAGCACCCTGATCGGAGCCAAGGACCCCGAGACCGGCAAGCCCAAATACGAGAGTCCGGTGAGCTACTGGATGCCGTTTGAGGGCAACATGATCGGCTTCCATGATGCCACCTGGCAAAACGACAAGAGCTTCGATAACGCCGAGTCGTACAAATGGTGCGGCAGCCACGGCTGCATCAACCTGCGCCTGGCAGACGCCAAGGCACTGCACGACTGCATCAAAGTCGGCCTATGCGTGGTTGTCCACTCGTAGTGCAACGCGCGCATTCCTACAACGTGGAACCGCTGCGACCAATCTAACAGTTCCGAAAGAAACCGTTCTATGCGCCCACCCCAACCGGTGGGCGCATATACTTATCGAGGTACTTTCTATAAAGGAGACGCTATGCCGAATGTCCCCACGACCACCCCGGGCCCGGATGATACCGAGCACACGCTCGAAGATGTCACCGAAACGATTCCTCTGATTACAAACGTACATGCCGATAAGCAGAGCGGACGCGCGAACGATGCGACCGAGATTTCCGATGAAGAGGCATATGCCAAGCTCAAGGCAAAACGTGCCGAACGTCGACGCAAAAAGCTCATCCGACGCGGCATTGCGGCCGGCGTCGTGGCCGCCATTGTGCTCATCGCCGTTGTCGTGACCCTGGTTATCAATGCGCAGCTACAGGGCACTAGCGGGCCTGTGACCGACATGGTGACCGAGGGCACGTTTACCACAACGGTCGAGGCGAAAGGCCAGCTCAAACCCATTTCGTCCTCAGTGGTCTCCCCTTCTGTCGACGGTACGGTCGATTCGATCAACGTGCAGGCGGGCCAATCCGTCAACGAGGGCGACGTGCTTATGACCATTAAAAATGACGAGCTCGATCGCAACGTTGCCGAGGCGCAGCGTGCAGTTGCTGCCGCTCAAGAAGACCTCGCCAACGCGCAGAAAGCCGCAGCTGCCGCACAGGCCACCCCAACGACGGACGTCGATGGAGCTTCCGCAGCGGCTGGCGTCTCCGACGCATCAACGGACACGAACGCCGTATCGGCCGCGCAGCGCAGCCTCGCATCGGCCCAAGCAAACCTCGAGCAGGCGAACGCCAAGGCCGCCAGTCGCACGGTCACGGCCCCGAGCTCGGGCAGCATCGTGGAGCTCAACGCCAAGGTGGGCGCCACGGTAACAGGCGGCATGATCATGGGCGAAAGCGACACGAGCGGCGGAAAGCAGTGCATGCAGATCGCCGACCTGTCCAAAATGAAGGTGACCGTGCAGGTGGGCGAAAAGGACATCGCCAAGATCGCCGTTGGGCAGAGCGCCAACGTCACGTATCCCGCGTTTCCCGATATCGTGAGCCAGGGCACCGTCACGGCTATCGCGTCGGTGGCAAACTCCGACGCCGCCAACGGTGGCGGCGGCAGCGTGACCTTTAACGTCGACATCCTCATCGAGGCGCCCGACGCGCGCCTGAAGCCGGGCATGACGGCCGAGGTATCGGTAGTGACCGAGCAACTCGACGACGTGGTGATGGTGCCGACGATGGCGCTCATGACCGAAGACGGCGAACACTATTACGTCAACGTGGCAACCGATGACGAGGGCAAGCAAACCCATCGCGTGAAGGTGGCCGTCGTGACGCAAAACGACAACGAAGCCGTAGTCGGCAAGACACAGGTCAAGCGCGACGACCAGGGCAACGAGATCAACCCCAACGTGCCGGTTACCAAGCTGCGCGATGGCGACACCCTCGTCATGGACACCGGAGCGGACGCAACGGCCGACGGCGGCTACAGCGCGGAGTCGGGCAGCATGTCTGCCGATGAGGGCATGTAATGCGCCCCGTTATCGACATCCGCAACGTGCACCGCATCTTTGAGAGCGAGGCAGGTTGCGCCCACATCCTGCACAACGTGAGTCTGGCAGTAAATCCCGGCGAATTCGTCGCTATTACCGGCCCTTCGGGCTCGGGCAAGTCAACGCTCATGAACATCCTGGGCTGCCTGGACAAACCGACGGCGGGCGACTATTACCTGCAAGGGCTCAACGTGGCCGAGCTCGATGATGACGAGCTCACCGAAGTCCGCGCCCTGAGTATTGGCTTTGTCTTTCAGAGCTTCAACCTGCTGCCGCGCCTGTCGGTTATCGAAAACGTGATGCTGCCGCTGGCCTACACCAATGTGCCCCGTAGCCAGCGCGAAATGCGCGCCGTTCACGCGCTGCAGGCTGTCACGCTGCCCGTCGACCACTGGGACCACCGCATATCCGAGCTCTCGGGCGGCCAGATGCAGCGCGTCGCAATCGCGCGCGCCCTCGTCAATGACCCGCCCATCATCCTGGCCGATGAGCCGACGGGAAACCTGGACTCCGCTACCGGAGCGCTTGTGATGGAGACCTTCCATAGACTTCAGGAGCGCGGCAAAACCATCGTGCTTATCACACACGACCCCAG
This sequence comes from uncultured Collinsella sp., assembly GCA_900544465.1. Lineage (GTDB taxonomy): Bacteria > Actinomycetota > Coriobacteriia > Coriobacteriales > Coriobacteriaceae > Collinsella. The sequence goes on from UQVT01000071.1 coordinate 6,041, forward strand.
CATCGCCGCCGAGGCCGACCGTGCCGTGACCATCCGCGACGGTCGCATTCACGACGGCGCGTATATTCCACATGCACCGCGGACCCTGCGCAGCGCCGTAGATAGCCTGCCCATGATTTCCGCCTCCACCAACCCGCCGAAAGGAGTGGTGGCATGAGCGCCCGCGATCTCATCCAGGAAGCCCTTCACTCGCTCGAAGCCAACAAGGGGCGCAGCCTGCTCACCATCCTGGGCATTGTCATCGGCATCGCCTCGGTTATCGCCATGACTTCGCTCATCGGCGGTATCCAAAACAGCCTGGTCAACAGTCTGGGCCTCAATGCGGCACGCATGGTGCAAATCTATTCGTCGCAAGAACTCACCGAGTCGGACATCGAGAAGCTTCAAAAACTGGTGCCGCAGATAGAGCAGATCGGCATTGTCGACAGCGCGTATACCGAGTATAAGACCGGCGATAAAAGCTATACCGTCATGGCACAGGGTGTCGATAGCGACATGCTCGGCGCCGTGGGGGCCAGCAAGCTCGTTGCGGGGCGCACCTATTTCCAGGCCGAGTCCCAATCAGGCTCGCGCGTGGCGCTCATCAGCCGCAACGGCGCCGATCAGCTTTACGGCAACGAACAGGATGCGCTGGGGAAAACCATCAAGGTGTCCAACGGCGAGGTGCAGATTGTAGGCGTGATTGATGGCGGCAGCGACTCCATGGGCTCGCTCACGCTGTATATGCCACGCGAAACTATCTCCGGACTGTTTGGCGACGAGAATCCTTCATTCCCCAGCGTGACGGCACTTGCCGCCGAGGGCACGGACATGGATGAGCTCTGCAAAACCATCGAGTCCAAGGTGCGCGCGATGAAGGGCATCGAGGAGGAGGACGAGTACGACAGTGTATCGGCAACCTCCATGAAAAGCGCTATCGATGCACTCAACTCCTTTATGGGCGCATTCTCGCTCATCATGGGTGCTGTCGCCAGCATCTCGCTGCTTGTCGGCGGTATCGGCATTATGAATATGATGCTCACCAACGTATCTGAACGCATCCGCGAGATCGGCATCCGCCGTGCTCTGGGCGCCAGTCGTCGCGATATCACCGCGCAGTTTTTGGCCGAGTCCTCGGCGCTGTGCGTCACCGGCGGACTATTGGGTGTCCTGATTGGCTATCTGCTGGCATGGGGACTCACGTTCTTTGCCGCAAGCTCGGGTATCATGAGCGAGTTTGGAGCTACCGGGACGATCACGCCAAGCTTCTCCATTACGACAGTGTTGATCGCGTTTGCCGTATCGGTCGGCATCGGCGTAATCTTTGGCTTCTATCCCGCTCGCCGCGCAGCAAAGCTCGACCCGGTGGAGTGCCTACGCTACCAGTAAGCCACCACCAACAAGTTGCGATGAATTAGGGACTGAATGTGCTATCTAGCAGCAAAAACAAACACTATTTCACCGCAACTTATTGAAGGGCTGCTTGCGCCAGTTCCGCGCGTCGTCCTCGAGCTTTTGGCGGATGACGGGCTTGTACGGGTCGAGCTTACTCGGGGCGCTCCTCCTCGCGGGCGGGAGGGCACGCAGGCGCGGCGAGCGCCTAGCGCACGAACTCCCGTAAGAGCGCGTCTTCCACTTCCCGAAGCGAAAGGGCCCCGTCTCCCTCGGCGGGACGGGCGACCACGATACAGCGCGCTCCCACGTCGCGCGCGGAAGCGATCTTCTCGGCCGTGCCGCCTACGGTTCCCGAGTCCTTGGTCACAAGCCACTGTGCGCCCACCTGCCGAAGCATCGCCTCGTTGAGCTCGCGGGTGAAGGGCCCCTGCATGCCGATGACGTGCGATGGCGAAAACCCCGCGTCGATGCACTTCGTTATAGCACCGGGCAGCGGGAGCACACGCACGAAGAAGCGCTCCGCGAAATCGGCGACGCGCGTGTAGGGAGCAAGCTCCTTGCTCCCCGTCGTGAGAAGCGCGCGACCCGGGTTCTCGGAGAGAAAGCGCGCCGCGCAGGCGATCGACGCGACCGAAACGACGCCCTTGGGCAGCGCCTCGACCGGGCGCGCAAGGCGCAGGCATCGTGCACCCACGGCGAGCGAAGCGGCCCGGATGTTGCCGCTTGCGAGCGTAGCAAAGGGATGCGTAGCGTCGACGACGATGCGCGCGCCGGAAAGCTCGCGCTCCATGTCGGCCTCGTCGAGCCTGCCCGCATGCACCTCGATGCCCGGAAGCTCGCCCAAAAGCTCACCTCCGTACTCGGTTGCCGCGTAGGCACGGGCGGGGATGCCCGCCCCGCTCGCCCATTCGCACAGGAGGCGGCCCTCGGTGGTGCCGGCGAAGATGCGCAGCGCCGGCGCGGATGCGGGCGCCGTCACTTCGGGCCGCCTGGGCGCGTGATCTGGTAGAGCAGCGCGTTCATAATGGCGGCCGCCACGGTCGAACCGCCCTTGCGACCCCTCGCGACGATGGCCGGCACGCGTCGCGCGAGTAGCTCCTCTTTCGCCTCGACCACGTTCACAAACCCGACCGGCACCCCAACGACGAGCGCAGGCGCGATCTTCCCCGCGTCCATGAGCTCGGCGAGGCGCAGAAGAGCTGTGGGAGCGTTGCCGACGGCCACGATGAGCGGACCCTCGATGCCGCAAGCTTTGTCCATGCTCGCAACGGCGCGAGTCGTGCCCGCGGCGCGCGCAGCCGCGGCGACATCAGGGTCGGCCATGTAGCACACGGCCTTGCAGCCGATCTTCGCGAGCGCGGGCTTGCTTATGCCTGCGAGCGCCATGTTCGTGTCGGTGAGCACCGTGGCCCCTGCGCGCAGTGCGTCGAGCGCACAGTGCGCGGCATCATGGGTGAACACGAGGGAATCGGCGTACGAGAAGTCGGCAGTGGTGTGGATGACGCGCTTCACGACGGGCTCTTCGAGCGGCGGG
>UQVT01000072.1 GCA_900544465.1 uncultured Collinsella sp.
TGGGCCTCAACGGCTACACGGTATGCTCAGGCGTGATCAGCCACGAGCTCAACGGTCCCGGCATCATCTCGATTCCGCTTGATGTAGACGAGTACATGGAGATCGGCATCATCACGCGTAAGAACACGACGCTTACGCGCTACGGCCAAGCCTATATCGACGTGATTCGTCAGCACATATAGACTGCTGCATTCTGCACGGGCCAAATCTCTTTATGGCAGTCCAAACTGATATAGGAAGCATCTATATCAAACTGTTATAAACGTATATTTTGCGATGGCCATATGAGCGCTCATACTCTGTTCCAGTAAAGCAACCAATGCAAAGGGAGATATCTATGAGTGCTTTAACCACGCTGAACGCGCCGTTTCGCGCCGATATCGTCGGCAGCTTTCTTCGTCCACAGGCCGTAAAGGACGCCCGTGCCGCCTATGCTGCGGGCACACTCGACACCGCCGGCCTTAAGGCCGTCGAGGATGAGGCCATTCGCGACCTGGTGGACAAGCAAAAGTCCGCTGGCCTGCAGGTGATTACCGATGGCGAGTTTCGCCGCAGTTACTGGCACCTCGACTTTATGTGGGGGCTCAACGGCATTGAACGCCGTACCTCGCGTACGGGCTATATGTTCCACGACGAGGAGACCACAGCCGACACCGCCGTGGTAACCGGCCCCATTAGCGGCGAGAACCATCCGTTCGTCGAGCACTTTAAATTTGTCAAGGCGCTCGAGGGGGAGGGCCAGGTCGCGCGGCAAACCATTCCGGCGCCGATCCAGACGTTCTCCGAAGTCACGCTCGACCGCTGCGACGGCCAGCAGGAGAGCCTGCGCGCTGTCTATAAGACCGATGAGGAACTTGCCGACGCCATCGCAGCCGCTTATCGCACGGTGATCGCCGACCTGTACGCAGCAGGCTGCCGCAACATCCAGTTTGATGACTGCACCTGGGGCATCTACTGCGATACTGACTTTGTGTCCAAGACCGGCATGAGCCCGGTCGACCTGCAAAAGGTAAGCGAGCTGGGCGTGGCGCTCAACAATGCCGCCATCGCGGACAAGCCCGACGATCTGGTCATCAACACGCATGTGTGCCGCGGCAACTACCACTCCACCTATGCCTTCGAGGGCGGCTATGACCCCATCGCGCCGTACCTGTTCGCAAACGAGGATGTCGATGCATTTTACCTGGAGTTCGATACGCCGCGCGCCGGCGGTTTTGAGCCGCTGAAGTACGTTGCCCCCGGCAAGAAGGTCGTGCTGGGCTTGGTAACCACCAAGGCGGCAGAGCTCGAGAACGAGGATGTTATCGTCGAGCGCATCCGTGAAGCCGCAAAGTACGTGCCGCTCGAGAACCTGTATCTGTCGCCTCAGTGCGGCTTTGCCAGCTGCGAGATTGGCAACAAGCTGACCGAGGATGAGCAATGGGCAAAGATCGCGCTGGTCAAGCGCATTGCCGAGCGCGTTTGGAAATAGCGCTAGTGTTTGCAGGTGGCGGCGCGTGCGAGGCATAGTGTATCGCGTACAATGGTTCGGATCGTATCGTTCGGGCAGGTTATCCGATATGCCTGATCGCCCTTCCATTCGAAAGGACATCCATGTCCCAGTCCTCGACGCCCGCCGTCAGCGATGCCATCTACGACGCATCGTCGCTCGGCCACCCGCGCATGTTCCTGCTCGGCCTACAGCACCTGTTTGCCATGTTTGGCGCCACCGTGCTGGTGCCCGTGCTCACCGGCCTCTCGGTATCGGCAACGCTTTTGTTTGCCGGCTTGGGCACGCTGCTGTTCCACTTCCTGTCGCGCGGTAAGGTGCCGGCATTTTTGGGCTCATCGTTTGCCTTTATTGCCGGTTATGCCGCAATCGCGCCCAACGGCGAGACCGAGCTTTTGCCCTACGCCTGCCTGGGCGTAGCTTGTGCCGGTCTGCTCTATCCGGTGCTGGCGGCGCTCTTCCGCGCGTTTGGCGCCAAGCGTGTCATGCGTTTCTTTCCGCCGGTGGTGACTGGCCCCATCGTCATTTCCATCGGCTTGATCCTGACAAGTTCCGCTATTGCTAACTGCCAGACCAACTGGCTTGTGGCTGTCATTGGCGTTGCTGTTATCGTCATCTGCAACATCTGGGGCCGTGGCATGGTCAAGATCGTGCCGATTTTGCTGGGCGTTGTGGTGAGCTATGCCGTTGCGGCTGCGCTCGGCGAGGTTGATTTCTCGGGCGTTGCCGCCGCTCCGTGGGTCGGTCTGCCCATCGTGTGGGACAACACCGTGTTTGCACTCTTTGGGCCGCAGTTCGATAGCGGTCTTGCCACGACGGCCATCATCACCATCATGCCGCTGGCCTTCGCGACCATGATCGAGCATATCGGCGATATCTCTGCTATCGGTTCGACTTGCGAGCGCAACTACATTGCCGATCCCGGTCTGCATCGCACGCTGCTCGGCGACGGCCTTGCCACGATTCTGGCTTCGCTCTTTGGCGCTCCGGCCAACACTACGTATGGTGAGAACACCGGCGTGCTCGCCCTGACGCGCGTGTTCGACCCGCGCGTAATTCGAATTGCCGCGTGTTGCGCCATCGTGCTTTCGTTCTGCCCCAAGTTCGCGGCTGTCATTGCGGCCATGCCGGCGTGTGTGATCGGCGGTGTGTCGCTCGTGCTCTACGGCATGATCAGCGCTGTGGGCGTCCGCAACCTCATCGAGAACCAGGTCGATTTCCAGAACAACCGCAACGTGCTGGTTGCCGCGCTGGTGCTCGTGCTTTCGCTCGGCATCGCGTACAGCACCGCCGGCGCCATCGTGTTGGAGCTGGGCGGCGTGACCATTTCGCTGTCCGGCATTGCCGTGGGCTCACTGGTGGGCATTGTGCTCAACGCCATCCTGCCGGGTAACGACTTTGAGTTTGATGTCTCCGAGCTTGAGGAGGCTGCTGAGTAGCAGCTGCGTTCAGCTAAAACAAGATATGGTGCCCATGCGTATATGCGTGTGGGCACCATTTTTAATGTGTCAGTATCCAGTGGATGCCGCGGGCCATGCGTAAGTCGGTTTGGGCAAAGTGATTGCCGGGGTTGAGCTCCAGCGTTGTTGGAATGCCGCGCTCGACGAGCAACGCTTCCATCGCGCGTGTGTCGTCGAGTACATGCCGCATCATGCGGTTGGGCGTCTTGGTTTCCTTTTTGCCGAGTGACAGGTAGACGGCTTGCGGGCTGCCGGCAAAAGGGGCCGTGCTGGCACGGTCGACAAAGTCGGGAAACCATAGCGACCCCGATGCGCTCGCGGCGCGGTCAAAGGCGTCGGTTTGCCAGAGGGACCAGAGTGCGAAGAGGCCCGCGAGCGAGTAGCCGGCAATGCCGCGCCAGGTGGGCGGCTGAGGAAGCGACGACTCGACCTGGGGGATTATCTGATTCAGCAGCTCATCAAGAAAATCGGCAGCTTGGCCGCCGAAAGGCTCGGCATCGCGTACGGTCCCGTCGCATGCCCAGGGGCTCAGCTCGCGATTCCAATCGAGCCCGCCAATGGTGACGAGGGCGAATGGCGGACAGTCGAGCTCTCGGCAACACTTATAAACCTCGCTGCCGTCGCCCACGACCACAGGAAGGTAGATGACAGGCGCGCTTTCCGTATGATTCGAATAAACGGTTATCTGCTTTTGATGCGCTTCCATGACGGGCTTCTCTCAGTGTTGTGATATCGGCAGCCCCAATTGTCGCACGCCAGCGTATGCCGGTTGGGCTAGACCAAAGACAATCTCGTGCATCCCCTGCGGACGCATATGAAAAACGCCACCGCCGGAGGGGAGCTCGGCGGTGGCGTTGTTAAACGGTGCTGGGGCTCGGGGCCTTCGCGGGAGCTGCCATGTGCGCAGAGGCGTCTAAGAACGCTTACGGCTCGCCATGGTGCCTGCGGCGATAGCGGCTGTTCCCGCAAGGACGGTTGCCACGATGGCCGCACCCGAGGTGTCGCCGGTTGCCGCGAGCACGCTGGTAGTCTTGGCTTTCGTGGTTGAAGCCGCAACGGCCTTGGTCGGCTTTGAGCCCTCAGGCTTGGGGTTCTGCTTGGACTCCGCGGGCTTGCTTTCTGCGGGCTTGGTCTCGTCGGGCTTGGGGTCTTCCGGCTTGGCTACCTCGGGAGGTGCGATGGTCGTACTTTTGGCGACTGCTTTGATATAGAGGGAGTCGACCGTGGCGTCGCCCGTGCCGATGGCTTGGCCTGCCTCGTAGATGCCGTCACGGAGCTTGCGATAGTCAATGACCTTGCCGCCTTCGGGCGTCTGGATGGCGGCGTTCTCAATCTTGATGGTGCCGATTGTCTTGCCGTCAGCGCTCATGGCACGGGCAAAGATTGCCGCTGTATCTCCTTCGGCCGTTACCTTGCTGCGGATGATCGAAATGGCTGCGGGTGTGACGCCCTCGCTGGTCTGGGCGATGATGCCGATGTTCTCGCCTTGGGGTTCGCGCCTCGTCTCGCCATCTTGGTTTTCGCTGTAGGGGATGGGGCCGTCGCCGTTCTCGACATAGCGGGCTATGGCCTTGACAACGGAGTCGCTGATGTAGATGTGGCCGCCCTTCTCGTTGGGTCGATCGTTTCTGGTGGAGAATGCAGCCGAAACCTCGCCTTCCGCAAACGCGTCCACGGTGGAGCCGTTCTTGACGACGATGTCGTCCTGGTAGGTGAAGAGGGCGTTGGCGCCACCGTATCTGCCTTTACTTGCACGGACCGTCACGTTTGCATGATCGAGGGTGATGCCCTTGTGGGCATAGACGCCATATTCAACACCGTTTACGTTGAGGGAGGCGTTTGTGGCTGCGAGACTGCCCTTGGCCTCGACGGCAGCGTCTTTCTCGGAGCTTGCCTTGACCTGGCTGCCGTCCGAGATGTTGATATTGCCGCCGCTCCAAAGGGCCTCACCATCGGCTGAGCTTGCCTCGACCGTCCCGCCACCCTTGATGGTGAGGTTCTTGTCGGCTCCAATACCCTTGTCCTTGGTAGCCCTGGCGGTCACGGCTCCGCTGTCGTCAATCGTGATATTGCCGTTTGCCCTGATGCCATCCGATGCACCCGTGGCGTTGACGTTGCCCGAACCTTTGATAGCGAGATCACCTCCGGCATTGATGGCATCAAACCCAGTGCTCGTGGCGTTGACGGATCCGGCTCCGTCGATGTTGATATTACCCGTGGTGAGGATAGCGTCCTCAGTAGATGTCACGCTGAGCGTGCCGCCCTCGTCGCCTTGGATATTGAGCTCGGCATTCTCGTTAGTGCCATGAGAAACGTTGATGCTTTCGATCCATTCGGCAGTGACGATGTTGGTTCCCGAGTAATTCACGTTGAGCTTGCCTGCGGCCTGGATCTCGCCGCCGTTATAGTTGTTGAGCTTCAAGTCGTCGGCGCCGTCCCACGACCAGGTACCGGCCTCGTCGCTCGCCGCGGTGTTGTACTTGTTGCCGCCGACCTTGACCCATTCCGCTGCGAGCGAGACGCTCGGCATGAGCAGCGAGCTCACCGTGAGCGCGCACACGGCGCCCGCGACGATGCGGCGCGTCACGCGGCGCCAGCTGCCGTGCGCGAGTCCTATGCGACGGCGAACGTTGGGTTCGGCAACATGGGTTCCGGCGGTAGTGTCATTGCGTTTGGGGGTCGTGAACAAGGCTGCCATGGTTGCTCCCGTTCTCATAGGGCCTATACGACTAGATTCAGCGTATCTGCTGGATGTTGCCGGCGGTAGTGCCGTTTGGAGGGCAAAATGGCCAAAATGGGGGAGAAATAGGCCGCACGCCGGCGCAGGGACCGGCGCTAAAAGAAAAGCGCGGGGCCGCATGGCGACTCCGCGCTTTATTGTTCAGCTTTTGCAGCCTTGCCTTTACGCTACGAAGAAGTAGACGAGGAAGGCAAGGGCCGCGATCCACCCGTCCCGTGCGAAAAAGTGTTTACGAGCGCTTGCGGCTCACCACGGCGCCCGCGGCGATGGCGGCTGTTCCTGCAAGGGCGGCTGCCACGATGGCTGCGTTCGAGGCGTCGCCGGTTGCCGCGAGCTTGCCGGTGGTCTTGGCTCCCGTGGCTGCAACTGCAACGGTCTTGGTCGTCTTCGTGCCCTCGGACTTGGAACCCTCGGGCTTGGTCTCGCCTGGCTTCTCCTCGGGTTTGATCTCCTCGGGAGGCGCGATGACCGTGCTCTTGGCGACAGCTTCGTTATAGGGGGAGTCGATCACAGCGTCGCCCGTGCCGATGGTTTGACCCACCACGTAGAAGATGCCGTCATCGAGTTCTTCCTTGTTGCGATAGCCAATGATCTTGCCGCCTGTGGGCGTCTGGATGGGAGCGCCTTCGATCTCGATGGTGCCGATTGTCTCGCCGTCCGCGCTCACGGCAAGGGCGAAGATTGCCGCCGTGTCTCCCTCAGCTGTGACCTTACTGCGGACAATCGAGATGGTCGCGGGCGTGATGCCCTCCTTGGTCCGGGCAAAGATGCCGATGTTCACGCCCCTATGCTCGGGAATGACCGCGCCACTTTGGTCGTTGCTGTAGTGATCGGGGCCGTCGCTACCGGACTCGACATAGCGGGCTATAGCCTTGACAACGGAGTCACTAATGTAGATGTGACCACCCGCTTCGTTGGGGTAGTAGTTTCTGGTGGAGATTGCGGTCGAGAACTGGCCTTCTGCGAACGCATCCACGATCGAGCCGTTCTTGATGACGATGTCGTCCTCGTCGGTGAAGAGGGCGCTGGCTTCATCGTTCCCTGCACTTGCACGGACCGTTACGGTTGCGCCATCGAACGTGATGCCCTTGTAGACATAGATGCCATACCCAACGCCACTTGCGTTGAGGGAAGCGTTCGTGACCGTGAGGCTGTTTTTACCGTCGATGGCGGCGTCTTCCTCGGAGCTTGCCTTGACCTGGCTGCCACCCGAGATCTCGATGTTGCCGTCGGCCCAAATCGCATTGTCTTTGATAGAGCTTGCCTCTACCTTGCCGCCGCCCTTTATGATGAGGTTCTCGTTAGCATCGATACCCTGATCCTCGGTGGCCTTGGCGGTGACGGTTCCGCTGTTGTCGATCGTGATGTTGCCGTCGGCCCTGATGCCATCCGAATCGCCCGTGGCGTTAACGTTTCCCGAGCCCTTGATGGTGACATCGCCCCCGGCATCGATGGCATCATGCTCGGTGCTCGTGGCGTTGACAGTGCCAGCGCCGTCGATGTTGATGCTGCCGACGGAAGTGATGGCGTCACGAGAAGATGTCACGTTGAGCGTGCTGGACGCGTCGCCCTGAATATTAAGCTCGGCGTTCTCGTTCGCGCCATCCTTAACCTTGATGCCGCGGCCGTCGCCGTTAGTGACGATGTTGTCGCCCTCGTAGCTCACGTTGAGCTTGCCCGCTGCCTCGATCGCGCCGCCGTTATAGCCGTTGAGCTTCATATCGTCGGCGCCGTCCCAGCTCCAGGTGCCGGCCTCGTCGCCTGCCGCGGTGCCGGCGTTGTACTGGGTGCCGCCGACGTCCACCCACTCGGCCGCGAGCGAGACGCTCGGCATGAGCAGCGAGCTCACCGTAAGCGCGCATACGGCGCCTACAACGATGCGACGTGTCACGCGGCGCCAGCTGCCGTGTGCGAGCAGCGTGCGACGGCGCACGTCGGGCTCGACAAAATGGGCTCCAGAGGTTTTGTCATTGCGCTTGGGGGTCGTGAACAAGGCGGCCATGGTTACTCCCATCCTCATAGGGCCTATGCGATTACGCCCAGCATATCTGCAGGATGTAGCCGGCGGTAGTGCCGTTTGGAGGGCAAAATGTCCAAAACTTGGGAAGCAATACATCGCGCGTCCGTGCGTTGCCTGGCTTTAAAAGAAAAGCGCGGAGCCGCTCGATGCGACTCCGCGCTTTGGTGTTCTGCTATGGCAGCTTTGCCGTTACGCTACGAAGAAGTAGACGAGGAAGGCAAGGGCTGCGATCCACATGAGCGGCTTGATCTTGGAGGCCTCGCCCTTAAAGAGCGCGACGATCACGTAGGCGATAAAGCCCAGGCCAATGCCGGCAGAGATGGAGTAGGTGAAGGGCACGCCGGCGACAATCATGAACGCCGGGAAACCCTGCGACACGTCGGACCAGTCGATCTCGGAGGCCTCACTCATCATGAGGTAGCCGACGTAGACCAGAGCACCGCAGGTGGCGGCGCTGGAAACGATGGTGACGATGGGGGAGAAGAACGCGGCGAGAATGAACAGCACGCCGGTGGTGACGGAGGTGAGGCCCGTGCGGCCACCGTCGGCAGCGCCAGAGGTGGACTCGACGAAGGTGGTGATGGAGGAGACGCCCATAAAGCCACCGGCAGCAGCGGCCACGGAGTCGACGACCAGGATGGGACGGATATCCTCGACATTGCCGTCCTCGGTCAAGAACTCGCCCTGCTTGGCGACGGCCATCGCGGTGCCCATGGTGTCGAAGAAGTCACTCATGAGCAGCGAGAAGGCAACGACGAGCAGCATCGGGTCGGTCAGAACCTTCACGATGGCCATGTTGCCATCGGCGGTGCTGGCAAACGGGGCGCCAAAGGTCGAGAAGTCGAGCGGTGCGATGAGGCCCTCGGGGGCGTGGGTGACGCCCAGCGGGATACCGGCGATAACGGCGACGATGATGCCGATGAGCAGCGAGCCCGGCACGTTGCGGGAAGCCAGGGCAACCGTCACGACGATGGAGATGATGCCGACGATAAAGGTGGGGGAGGCGATGTCGCCCAGGCCGACGAGCGTACCGGCGCCAGCGGTGATGATGCCGGCGTCGCACAGGCCGATCATGGCGATAAACAGGCCCAGACCCACCGAGATGGCGTGGCGCAGGACCACGGGGATGGCGTCCATGATGGCCTCGCGCAGGCCGCACAGGACGAGCAGCAAGATGACGATACCCTCGAGGAAGATAACGCTCATGGCCACGTGCC
>UQVT01000073.1 GCA_900544465.1 uncultured Collinsella sp.
TTGATTGCATAATGCAATGGAGAGGGTCGCTTGCGGCCCTCTTTATTGCTATGGGGTGCGTCGGTAAGAAGGAGATGACGGTGGATCTCAATAGGCTGATTCTGGGCAAGAGCTACAACTCTACCAAGGTCTTTCGTACCGCTCAGCATGTGGTTCAAGCCATCTTGCTCGGTATTGTCGTTCCGCTGCTTATCCTGCTGCTCATCTGGGATCTAACCGATAATCCCAATCCCGTTCCGGCCGTTGTCGTCATTGCCGGCTTGGTCATGCTGTGCTTCTTCTTCTCGTACGTCTTTGTCGTTCCCGACGACCTCACATCGAGCGCAACCGACCGCACGCTCGCCATCGCTTCAAAAATATTCGCCTACACGTCGCGCGGCCTTACGCCCGAAGCTGCCCTGGGCGCCTCTAAGATCATCCTGTCCGAAACTATCGCCTCTGCCATCTGCTTTACCGACGGCAAGCAGGTGTTGGCAAGCTGGGGCGAGGACTCGGCAAAATGCCCCGCGGGCACCCCGGTGGTGCTGCGGACTACGCTCAACGTGATCAACAGCGGTGAGCAAAGCGTGTTCTCGCGCGATGCCTCGACCGAGACAGGTGGCTACTTTCCGCGCCTGCGCGCCGGTATTGTCGCACCGCTTACCGTGCGCGGGCATTGCGTGGGCACGCTCGAGCTGTATTATCCCCGTCTGAGCAGCATCGATATGCGCCAGACGGCGCTTGCCTCGGGCTTTGCCGACCTCATTTCCACGCAGCTTGCGAGCTTTGAGCTCGAGCGCCAGGACGAGCTTACGGCCCGCGTGGAGCTGCGCGCCTTGCAATCGCAGGTCGATCCTCATTTTCTGTTTAACACCATCAGCACCATCGTGTCGCTCGTGCGTACCGAGCCGGACAAGGCCAGGTCGCTGCTGATCGACTTCTCCAACTATTATCGTCAGACGCTTTCTGACTCCGATACGCTCACCACGCTCGAACACGAGGTGGAACAGGGCACTCGTTATATCAATCTTATGCAGGCCCGGTATGGCGACGGCCGTCTGCGCGTTTCGGTCGACATCGACTTTGAGGTGCGCGACAGCCTGGTACCGCCGTTTATCTTGCAGCCGCTGCTCGAAAACTGTATCAAGCATGCGCAGCGCGAGACTGAGCCGCTTTCTATTCGTGTTAGGGCTTTTGAGACCGATGACGGCTTGGAGATCATCGTCGAAGATGACGGCATCGGTATGAGCGAAGAAGTCTGTGCGCATCTGTTTGAGCAGCATCGCCGAGAGGAGCCCGAAAGCATTACCGCCGACGGCTCCGTCAAGCGAGGCTGCGGCCTGGCGCTCTTCAACGTGCTTCAGCGCATCCATTTCTTTTACGGAGAAGATTCTGGCATGCGTGTGAAGTCCCAGGAGGGCGTGGGAACGCAGGTCATCGTTGAGTTGAACGGCGAGCCGCATGAGCCGGCGCCGCTAACGGTGTAGCACGCGGTTGGATTGAGAGAAAAAAGAGGGGAAGCGCATATGTCCGAAGGCTGGAACATCTTGGGGGTTGATGACGAGCCTCCAATTAGGGCTGAGCTACGTTATCTGTTGGAAAAGGATGCGCGTGTGGGCCAGATTGCCGAGGCGGGCAATGTCACCGAAGCCGTGGAGTCGATTCTGTCGAACAAGCCCGACGTGCTGTTTTTAGACATTACCATGCCCGGTCGCTCGGGAATTGAACTTGCCGAGACGCTGCAGAACCTAAAGACACCGCCGGTCGTGGTGTTTGTGACGGCATTTGCCGAGTATGCGGCCGATGCCTATAACCTCGATGCCGTCGATTACATCGTCAAGCCGGTCGAGGATGCCCGCCTGTCAAAGGCACTCGACAAGATCGAGACTGCCCTGGGCGCTCGCCGTGTCGTCCATGCTCCGCGCCAGCCTTTGCGCCTGACGGTAGATCGTGGGGGTAAAAAGGTGTTCATTCCCGTGGCGGATGTCTGCTACTTTGAGGCGCGCGCCGATTTTTGCAACGCCGTCTGCGCCGAGGGAACATACCTGATCAACGAGTCGATTTCCTCGCTCGAGCGGCGCCTGGCTTCCGAGGGCTTTATCCGCGTCCACCGCAGCTATCTGGTCAATTTGGAAGACGTGCACAATGTCGAGATTGGCTCCACGGGCCTGATGGAGCTCAGGCTCGACCGTGTGAGCTCGACGGTGCCCGTTTCACGCCGTCGCGCTGCCGAGGTCAAATCGCACTTGGGGCTTGCGTAAGGGTCGGTGCGCCATCGTTTGCCGTTGCAGGTTTGGCATGGCTGTGCGGTGGGCATAATGGATTGCATCGAATGAAATCGAAAGGATTATTATGCCCGCGCTCATTACGCATCATCTGTTTGGCGAGGAAAGCATCGACCGTCTTCCGCAGGGCGTTATCACGTCCGATGAGGAGCGCATCGCCTTTATCCTGGGAAACCAAGGTCCCGATCCGTTCTTCTTCCACATGCTCACGCCGCGCATCTCCGACTGCATGTCGCTTGCTCAGGTCATGCACCGCTCGCGCATGTCGCGCCAGTTCTCGTGCCTGCGCGACGGCGTGTCGCGCCTGCAGCCGCGCGATGCCAACCTGGGTCGCGCCTTTGCGCTGGGCCTGCTGTCGCACTATGTGCTCGACCGCAATGCCCATCCCTTTGTCTACGAGCAGCAGTTTGGCATCGTGGAGTCTGATTCAGAGCTTGAGGATTCGAGCAGTCAGGTCCATGCCGTGATCGAGAGCGACCTGGATGTACTGATGCTGCAGCTTAAACGCGATGGCGCTACGGTCGACGATTACCCGCCGGCGGGCGAGATCGTCACTGCCGATCGCATCAATCGCGTGGCCGGCGTGCTGATGAGCTATGTTGCCGGACGCGTGTACGGCATTGACATTCCGGCGGGGGAGTACGGTGCTGCCGTTGCCAATATGCAGCGACTTTACCGCGCGATTGAGCCGGCCGGCTCCGCAAAGACGCGCGCGATCTCGCTGGTTGAGGGCTTGGTGCACGACTACTCGCTGCTCGACGGCCTTGCCCATCGCGTGACGACGGAGCTGCCCGAGCGCACCGGTAACCTGGGCCATCTGACATGGAAGAATCCCTTTACCGACGAGGTCTCGAACGAGAGTTTCCCCGAGGTCTTTGATCGCGCGCTGGTCGATTACGAGTGCACGGTCGCACGTTTTATCGAGACCGGTGACATGGATGCCGTGACCAGTCACGTCAACTACAGCGGTCGCGTGCTCAATGCCGATGAGGAGTTCGATCGCGAGGAATAGGGCCCGTGCGTGCCCCTTTGCCGAATCCTTACCGGCGGTTCTGGACAATTGGGGTACGATGAACTAACTGCATATCGGGCGAATACGAAGGGTCCCTGTCCATGAAATACACCAAGCTCGAGCGTAACTGGGTTATGTATGATGTGGGCAATTCGGCCCTCGTGCTGCTCAATACCTCGGTGGTGCCCATTTACTTTAACGCCATCAATACCGGCGCTTCTTCGGCCGACCTGGTGGTCGCCTGGGGCAATGCACAGACGATCGCCTCGCTGGTCATCGCCATGCTCATGCCCATTCTGGGCGCGCTTGCCGACTACGCCGGCAACAAGATCAAGTTCTTCTTGGGCTTCTTCCTCACGGGCCTGGTGCTTTGCCTGGCGCAGGCTATCCCAATGTCCGCCATGGCATTTTTGACCGTGTACGTGCTGTGCACCATCGGCCTTAACTCTTCTATGACGTTCTACGACGCCATGCTGCCCGACATTACCACCGACGAGCGCATGGACGCCGTGTCCAGCTCGGGCTATGCCTGGGGCTACATCGGTTCCACCGTGCCGTTCGTCATCTGCCTGGCGCTCATCATGGGTGGCCCCGCTCTTGGCGTCCCTACCGTGCTGGCAACGCGTCTGTCGTTTATCATCACTGGTGCCTGGTGGCTCATCTTTACCCTGCCGCTCATTCGCACCTATAAGCAAAAGTACGGTCGCGAGCGCGGTCCCGAGGACACTATCGGCCACATCGTGGGCGGTGTGTTCTCCGAGGTCGGACACACCATGCGCGAGATCGCCCACAACAAGACCGTGCTGGTCTACATGATCGCGTTCTTCTTCTATATCGACGGTGTGCACACGGTCATTTCCATGGCAACCAGCTACGGATCGGCCTTGGGCATCGATTCGACCCAGTTGGTCCTGGCGCTGCTCGTTACGCAGTTCGTGGCCTTTCCGTCCGCCATCATCTACGGCAAGCTCGCCGGCCGCGTGGGCACGCTCAACATGATCTTGGTGGCAGTCGCCGCCTATATGGGCATTGTGCTGTTCGCCGCGTTCTTCCTAAAGACCGCCTTTGAGTTTTGGGTGCTTGCCATTATGGTCGGCCTGTTCCAGGGCGGCGTGCAGGCGCTCAGCCGTAGCTACTTTGGCCGCATTATCCCCAAGGAAAAGTCCAACGAGTACTACGGCTTCTTTGACATCTTTGGTCGTTATGCAAGCGTTATGGGCACCTTCCTGGTGTCGGTCGTCACCTCGCTGACCGGCAACCCGTCGCTGGGCGTCCTTTCCATTGGCGTGCTGCTGATCGTTGGCTTTATGCTGCTGGTCCGCCTGTCCCGCACGACTCGGGCGGCAGAGCATGCCGCATAGGAGCGAGCGGCTATTGTGCCTGTCCACGGTACTCTTTTGGGGTTATCCGCAATAAACATTGCGACTTGCGAGCAATGATTTGCCCAAGTGGGTATGATGGAATCAGCTAGGTCGCGGGGCGTCGCCTGTGTTTGGCGGCGCCCCGTTTTTGTGTTGCAGGGAGGGTAAGGCATGAACGCCACGGTCGTGATTCCAACGTATTGGGCGGGCGATGACGCTTGCGCAAACGCCCCTGGCACCTATGACCATTCGACGCGACTCAACGCCGACAATCCCGAACTCGACCGCTGCCTGGCCTCGCTTGAGCAGGTACGTGACATCCCGCGCATCATCCTTTTGGTGGTCTGTCCCGTTTCTGCCACAGCCGATGTGTCGCTGCGCGTGCACGAGATTGTCGACGCGCATCCCACGCTCAAGGTCACCGTTGTCACCAACACCCAGGCCTCGCGCATCGCAGACCGGGTTGCTCAGATCGCGCCCAAGGGTTCGGGCGAGTGCGTGAGCCTGCGAGGCTACGGTGCCATCCGCAATATGGGGCTAGCCTGCGCCGCTGTGCTGGGGCATGACGCGGTTATCTTTTTGGATGACGATGAGACTGTCATCGACGCCGACTTTATGAAGCGCGCGACCTATGCGTTGGGGCAGCAGACGCGTCAGGGCTTGCCGATCTTGGTCAAGAGCGGCTATTTCTACGATCGCGACGGCTCGCCGCTGGCTCCCACGGACAAGGCGGGCATCTGCCATCGTTGGTGGACCAAGCGCATCGAGTTCAACCGTTGGATGAAAAAGGCGCTCTCGGGCACCCGCATCTCGCGCTCCAACTACGTGTGCGGCGGCCTGATGGCCCTGCACGCCCGCGCCTTTACGCGTGTGGCCTTTGACCCGTTTATCACCCGCGGCGAGGACTTGGATTACCTCTTTAACATGCGCATGTTTGGCTACGACGTGTGGTTCGATAACGAGTGGACCGTGCGCCATCTGCCTCCGGAGTCCGAAAAGCGCTCACCGCGCTTTATGCAGGATGTATACCGTTGGTACTACGAACGGGCCAAGTTGACATTCGCCGCGCATCAAAAGGAGCTCATTCCCGTTACGGCGGCATCGCTCATGCCCTACCCGGGCCCGTGGATTTCGCGCGAGCTCGACGACCGCGTGCGCAAGACCGCTATGGTCCGCAGCGTGTTTACCCGCGAGCATGAGGGCTACCTGCGCATCTGGCGCCATGGTATCGACGAGGCAAAGGCCTATGCGCGCCAAAACGCTGCAAGCTACCTGCGTTTCCAGAGCTTTTGGCCCAAGATCATGGACGGGCTTTGGCGTGACGCACAACTGATCAGTATCCTGGAGGGGGCCGAATGATCGACCGCCGCGCCCAGCGCGATAGTTCAATATCAATCTTTCGCATCATTGCCGTTGCCTGCGCCATTTGCGTGCTGGTGTACTTTATTTTTGCCTTGGTGACCGGTATCGAGCCGATCGCCACGGTGATTGCCTGCGCGCTGCTGTGCATCTTTCTGTGCATCTTTATCTTTTTGACGCTCAATCCCGATTCGGTGCGCTCCCAGTACACCGAGGAGACGCTCTCGGTGGCCTCGGCCATGCTCGAGGACATTAAGGGCGGTCTGACGCAGGAGTCGGCGCGTTTGGTGTGCCGGCGCATTTTGCCCGAGACGCGCGCCATGACGGTGGCCATCACCGACGAGGACAACGTGCTTGCCTGCGCGGGCGAGTTTGAGGAAAAACTGCTGCCCGATACTCCCATCCACACGCTTGCCACACGCTACGTTATCGAACATGGCATCGTGCAGTCGTTCAACCGTATGGTGGATGTCGTGGGCTCGGACGGCTCGCACAACCAAGTCCCCGCCGGCATTATCGCCCCCATCAAGGTGGGCGATCGTACCGTCGGCACGCTCAAGTTCTACTACAAGACCCCGCGCGCCGTCGACCGTACCCAGTACGCGCTTGCCTCGGGCTTTGCCGAGATCTTGTCCACGCAGCTCGCCATCCACGAGCTCGAGGTGCAAAAGGAACTCACGGCGCGCGCCGAGGTGCGTGCGCTGCAGGCGCAGATTAACCCGCACTTCCTGTTCAACACGCTGAACACCATTGCATCGTTTACGCGCACCGACCCGCTGCGGGCCCGCGAACTGCTTCGTGAGTTCTCATCGTTCTATCGTGCCACGCTCGACAACTCGGGATCGCTTATTCCGGTCTCGCGCGAGGTCGCACAGACCAGGCGCTACCTTACCTTTGAGAAGGCCCGCTTTGGCGAGGACCGCGTGCTTGCGACGTTCGATGTGTCCGAGGACGTGGAAGATACGCTGGTGCCGGCGTTCGTGATCCAGCCGATTGTCGAGAACGCCGTACGTCATGGTATGGGCGATGACGACGCCCTGAGGATCGACGTGACCGTTCACCAAGACGGCGAGGATGCAATCTTGATTGCCGTGGCCGATAATGGCGTGGGCATGGATGAGGGTACCGCCGCCAGACTGTTTGACGAGCGTTCTGCCCGTCCCGACGCCAGCTCTCCCCAGGGTGGCGGCGCCGGTGTGGCCATGCACAATATTTCGGAGCGCATCCATCGCTTTTATGGGCCGCACTCCTATACGCGTGTCGAATCGGCGCCGGGCAAGGGCACCAAAGTGCTCCTTCATCTTGATTTGTCAGAGAGCATCTTCGACATTCAAGAGTAAAATAAAAGGCTACGGGCTCAACGTCATGCGACGGATGCCCGGCGTAGTTAGTTGACGAAAGGTTTTATCCCTATGCTGCGTGCGATGATTGTGGATGATGAGGCGCCGGCTCGCTCGGAGCTTCGCTTCCTGCTCGAGCAAACGGGCAAGATCGGCACGATCACGGAGGCGTCGAGCGTCCGCTCCGCCATCGAGATGCTTATGGAAAGTCGCGTGGATGTCGTGTTTCTCGATATCTCGATGCCCGGTGCCTCGGGCCTGCAACTTGCCGAGGCGCTGCATAAGCTCAAAAATCCGCCGGCGATCGTGTTTGTGACTGCGTATAGTGACCATGCGGTCGAGGCATTCGACGTGGATGCCGTCGATTATCTGATGAAGCCGGTCGAGGAAGCTCGCTTGGATCGCGCGATCGAGAAGGTCATGCAACGCACCAAGCCGGTTACGGACAGCAAGGTGACCATCGAGCGTATCCCGGTGGAAAAGGGCGGCCGCAAGGTGCTCATTCCCGTGGACGACATTCGCTTTATCATGGCCAAGGACGATTACTCCTGCATCTATACCGTCGATGATCGCTTTTTGTCGACGACCTCGCTGGCGCAGTTTGAGGCCAAGCTCTGCGACTTTGGCTTCTTCCGTGTTCACCGCCGCTATATCGTCAACCTGGCGTGCGTCACGGACGTTGAGACGGTGCCCTCGGGCGCCATCCAGCTGGGCATTACGGGCGTCGACGAACGCGTGCCGGTTTCGCGCCGCCGCGTCGTGCCGCTCAAGAAGGCCCTGAGTCTCTAGCGCACTGGCCCCGCAGCCCTGTAGACCCATCGTCTGCGGAGCCGTGGGGCCTTTTTTGTATGTATCTGCCGAATCGTTTTTTGCGGAAGGGATCCCATGAACAGTGCAAGCGCCAAGCGCATCGACATCATCTCGGACACCCACGGCTATCTTTCGCCTGTGCTCCTGGATGAGCTTGAGGGTGCAGACCTGATCATCCACGCCGGCGACCTTACGTCAGAGATGGACTACGAGCACCTATGCACCATCGCCCCCGTGCGGGCCGTACTGGGCAACAACGATTACTACCGCGACTACGGCCCCGATGTAGACCGTCTTGCACTCTTTACCTACGAAGGCCTCAAATTCGCCGTAGCCCACTACCGCGAAGACCTTCCGGTGGGATCCGTAGACGTAGCCATCAACGGCCATACCCACGTAACCAAAGAAGCCCAAGTGGGCCGTTGCTTAGTCCTCAACCCGGGCAGCGCCAGCTACCCCAGAGGCACCCGAGGCCCCACCATGGCCAGAATGCTAGTAAAAGACGGCAAGATCATAAGCACTAAATTTATTGACCTAGAGTAACCACAACAAAAGCGGGGGATGCAGATGCGTCCTCCGTTTCCATTTGAGCCAATGGCCGAGCTTCAACAAGAACCTTAGACAACCCCGCCGCGGAGAACGGGGCCGCCGAGCCGCGAAGCGGCGAGCAACAACAACGGCTCGAACAAAGTGACGGCAGGGAGGGTCTCCGGGGCCGGCTGGCGCGGGTTAAGTTTGTCGCGAGTTCCGCACGCAAAGGAAAGCACTTAATGTGCTTT
>UQVT01000074.1 GCA_900544465.1 uncultured Collinsella sp.
TGGTTGCCAAGCTGCAGCCGCGTTCCGGCAAGTTTCGCACCATCAGCCCCGAGATGGACCCGCTGCGTCTGGGCTCTGGCTGGTCCATCGAAGATCTGGACAAGCCGCAGGTCATTATCGAGTCGACGTTCGGCGACTCGCACCCGGGTTCTGCCGGCCTGTTTGATCTGGTCGAGGAGGTCCGTGCTGGCGTTGCCGAGGCTGGCGGTCACGGTGCTCGTTACTTCTGCACCGATATCTGCGACGGCGAGGCCCAGGGACACGACGGCATTAACTACTCGCTGCCCAGCCGCGACATGATCGCCAACATGATCGAGATCCATGCCAAGGCCACCCCGTTCGACGCCGGCGTCTTTGTCGCCAGCTGCGATAAGGGCCTGCCTGCGAACCTCATGGCCATGGGCCGCATCAACATCCCCTCCATCGTCGTTACCGGCGGCGTCATGGATGCCGGTCCCGATCTGCTGACCTTGGAGCAGCTCGGCGCGATTTCTGCCCGCTACGAGCGCGGCGAGATCTCCCGCGAGGAGCTTGAGTTTGCCAAGCACAACGCATGCCCCAGCTGCGGCGCCTGCTCCTTTATGGGTACCGCCTCGACCATGCAGGTCACGGCCGAGGCCCTGGGCCTTATGCTCCCCGGCACGGCTCTGCTGCCCGCCACCAGCTCCGACCTGCGCGAGTTCGCCCGCGAGGCCGGCCGTCAGTCCGTGTGGCTCTCCGAGCACAACCTGTGCCCCCGCGACATCGTGACCAAGGAGTCCTTCGAGAACCTCATCATGGTCCACGGCGCCATTTCGGGCTCCACCAACTCGCTGCTGCATATCCCCGCGATTGCCCGCGAGTTTGGCATCGAGATGTCCGCCGACGACTTCGATCGTCTGCACCGTGGCGCTCACTACCTGCTTAACGTCCGTCCCGCAGGCGAGTGGCCGGCGCAGTTCTTTTACTATGCGGGTGGCGTGCCGCGCATCATGGAGGAGATCAAGTCGATGCTCCACCTCGATGTCATGACCGTCACCGGCAAGACCCTCGGCGAAAACCTCGAGGACCTTAAGAACAACGGTTACTACGAGAAGTGCGGTCGTTACCTTGAGAAGTGGAATCTCAAGCGCGAGGACATCATCCGTCCGTTTGACCAGGCCTTCGGCACCGACGGTTCCATCGCCATCCTCCACGGCAATCTTGCTCCCGAGGGCGCGGTCGTCAAGCACACCGTCGTTCCGCGCGAGATGTTCCAGGCTACGCTCAAGGCCCGTCCGTTCGACTGCGAGGAGGACGCCATTCACGCCGTCCTGACGCACGAGGTCAAGCCCGGCGATGCCGTTATCATTCGCTATGAGGGACCCAAGGGTTCCGGTATGCCCGAGATGTTCTACACCACCGAAGCTATCGCCAGCGACCCCGAGCTGGGCGCGAGCATTGCCCTGATCACTGACGGCCGCTTCTCCGGCGCCTCCAAGGGCCCGGCTATCGGTCACGTTTCGCCCGAGGCCGCTGTGGGCGGTCCGATTGCCCTGATTGAGGAGGGCGACCTTATCCGAATCAACATCCCCGAGCGCTCGCTGTCCATCGTGGGCATCGCCGGCAAGGAGATGGAGCCGGCCGAGGTCGACGCCGTCCTGGCCGAGCGCCGAGCCGCTTGGAAGCCCAAGGCTAATCGTTACACCTCCGGCACGCTCAAGTTCTTTACCGAGCATGCAGTTTCCGCCATTCAGGGTGGCTACATGGAGTAGCGCCCATGCGCATCAAATATCTCCTCTCATAGATGCGCGGTACAAAGAGCCCCGAGCCACGTCACCGGGGCGCGTTGTACAGCGCCGCCGGGGCGCTCCACTCAAACGACAAGAGACGTCTTACGCAAGCGCCCGCGTCCGTGGATAAAACCACGGGCGTGGGCGCTTCACTTTATTCCCAGCCGCTTTATTCCCAGCCCTTCCACACGTCAGGCTCGTAGCCAACGGTTGCCTGGCGGCCGTTGCGAACGATGGGCTCACGAAGAATCTGCTGGTTATCGAGCACCTTTTCGAACTTCTGGTCGGCAGCAAGATACTGTACGAGCGCAACCGTGTCGGCATCTTTCGCCTTTGGATCGATCACAGCGTCGATCCCGCCGACGGCGCGCGCCACGCTTTCGAGCTCGCCTTTGCTCATCCCCTTTTCCTTCAAGTCGATGAACTGGAACTTCACACGACGTTCCTTGAAATAGCGCTGCGCCTTCTTAGTATCGAAGCTTTTCTTCGTGCCGAATATCTGGATGTTCATACGTACCGCCTTCGCTCAATTCTCGTCCGTCCATGATACGACAAGGGAGCCGAGCAAAAACAGAGCAGGCGGAGATGGAGGAGGACGGCGACCGACCGTCGGCAAGAGTCGGCCGGATCGGACTGGCGCCCAGCGCGCGCCGGCGACACGCTCGCAGCTGCACACATAGCCGATGTACAAGCTCGCCGCGGCGTTCCCTCGCCCCGCGGTGTGGCGATAGAGAAGCACGCCACCCGTCAACGATGGCGCCTCGGTGAAGAAAATCAACGTCTGGGTTACATCCCTTGAAAGGGGCGAAGACGGCTGCTAGAATACCTCCCCGCTATGAAGGATTTGACCAAAGCATACATCGCAATTCGGCGGCCCCTGGTATACGGGGCCTCTCCTGTTGTTCCCCAAGTGCGCTCTGAGCAGCCGCTTTCTTCCTGTCGTATCTGATGCACGCATAGCACGTGCATGTTATTTCGCCCGTGGGCCGGCGCGCCTTCGGCGAAGAATCGAATAGATACGAAGGAAGCTTATGTCTGATAATTGTACGGTCGCGCCCGCCAATGGGCGCATTACCGGTACCCAGATCCGCATCGTCGCGGTCGTCGTCCTGGGTGCCCTCTTGGCGCTACTGAACCAAACGGTGATGTCGCCTGCGCTGCCGGTCATCATGTCCGATTTCGCCATCGATGCCTCGACTGCCCAGTGGATCATGTCCATATACCCGCTGGTGAGCGGCATCATGGTCCCCGTTTCGGCGTTCCTTATCGACAAGTTCAGCACCCGCGCGCTATTCTTCGGGGCGACGCTGGTGTTCGCGCTGGGCACGCTGCTGTGCGCCGCAGCCCCTGATTTCCTGTTCCTCATCATCGGTCGCGTGTTGCAAGCGGCGGGCTCAGGCGTGCTCATGCCGCTTGTCTCGGTGGTTCCCATGCTGGTGTTCCCCGTCGAGAAACGAGGAACGGCTATGGGCATGGCGGGCATCGTCATGTCGGCGGGTCCCGCGGTCGGCCCCGTCGTAGGCGGTGCGGTGATCGACACGTACGGCTGGCGCACCATGATCGGCGCCATCGTCCCCCTCGCAATTCTCGTGCTGGTGCTGGGCGTGTTCATGCTGAAAAACGTGGGCGAGCTGAAGAACCCCAAGCTCGACCTGCCCTCGGTCGTCCTCTCCACCATCGCCTTCGGCGGACTTCTCTACGGGTTCTCGAGCGCCTCGTCGATGGGTTGGGGCAACCCCGTGGTGCTCGGCTCGATCGTCGCGGGTGTCGTGTGCTTGGTGCTGTTCGTCGTACGCCAGGGCAAAATCGAGGACCCGCTGCTTCAACTGGGCACGCTCAAGACGCGCGAGTTCCGCGTGGCCGCCATCATCGTCACGCTCATCAACGCCGCATGCCTGGTCACCAACACGCTGTTGCCGTTGCTGCTGCAAACCTCGCTTGGCGCTTCGGCCTTCGAAACCGGCATGGCCATGCTTCCCGCCGCGGCGGTGGGCATCATCATCAGCCCTATCTCCGGCGTGGTGTTCGACAAGTTCGGTCCGCGTGCCATCTCGATCGTCGGCCTGGCCCTCATGACCGGCGCCCTGTTCCTGCTCTCGCTTTCGACGGTAAACACGCCCATCTTGGTAGTTGCGCTGTTCTGCATGCTGCAGTCCGCCGGCCAGTCGCTCGCGAACATGCCGGTGAACACATGGGGTGTCAATGCCTTGAAAAATGACATGATCGCCCACGGCAACGCCATCGCGAACACCGGCCGCCAGGTCGCCGGCGGTTTGTGCACGGCGCTCATCATCACGGTCATGACAAGCGTCACCGCGTCGGCCGGCGTCGATGCGAGCATCCAAGTAGCCACCGCCGTGGGCGCGGGCGTCGCTTACAAGGTGTGCGCGGCAATCGGCCTCGTTTCCCTTATCTGCGCCATATTCAGCGTGCGCACCAAGAAAACCGCACCGAAAACGAAGGAGGCATAAGCGATGTCCGAGATTCTGTCCGAGCGCATCCCGCTCGAGCTCGAGGGGACGCCCGTTTCGAGCATCATGATTGAAGAGCCGTTCACCTGCACGCAGGATTGCACGATTTCCGACGTGGTGCGCATGCTCGCCGAAAACGAGGTGAGCAGCATGCCCGTAATCGATGAGCGCAACCAGGTGGTCGGGTTCATCTCCGACGGCGATGTCATGGGAGCCATCGCGCAGCATCGCGCTCACACCATCTTCACGGGCGGCGACGCGTCCATGCTGTACTTCGACGATCAGAGCCTTGAGCAGCGCATCGAAGACCTGAAGGATCGCTGCGTCATGGATTTCGCGACGCGCCAGGTAGTGTGTGCCCGTCCCGAGCAGAGCATCGCCCGCGTCGCCGCGCTGCTGGCGAAGAAGAAGTTCAAGAAGCTTCCTTTGGTTGATGACGAGGGCAAACTCGTGGGGGTCATCCGCCGCTCCGCCATCACCAAATACATCTTCGGCATCCTTTTCCAATAGGGGCAGGTCGCACTTGAGGCGAACATCTCGAGGCATCGAGCCAGCAACTGGACTAGACAACCTTGACACGCACGCGCTTTCCCTCGATGCTTCGGTAAGGGGAGCTGCGAAAATCGCAGCACGGGTGATCGGTGCCGCGCCCCCGAAGGCAAAAGCGAACACGGGAGCGATACGATGGGAAAAGTCCTGGACGAAGATTTGGTTTATGAGATTCTCTCCGTCGTGGCAGAGATTCCGGCGGGATGCGTCGCCTCGTACGGTCAGATAGCGCGCCTCATCGGCAGGGAGAAAAACTCTCGCCTGGTCGGAGCGGTGCTGAGCGAGGCGGATCGCTACGGAGATTATCCCTGCCACCGCGTCGTCAACCACGCGGGACGCCTCGCGCCAAACTTCCCCGACCAGCGAGCACTACTGACGGAGGAAGGAGTCGCCTTCCGAGACAACGGCTGCGTCGACATGAAAAAGCACCAGTGGAACGAGTAGCCAGGCAGCGTAGCGTCGAAAGGAGCGACGCCACGGGGAACGACCTGCGCCCCGCCGCCGGACAACCTATGGCAAAGTGACACGTTCCACAAAGAGCGGCGCACCAGTACGAGACACGACCGCGACGTAAAAAGACCCTATGATACTCGTAAGCATCTATCTGATTGCCCGCCTCGAGGTACCCAAAGAACGAGAGATGCCGAAACCCCTAGACAAAGAAAAAGGTCGGGAGCTTTTATGCTTCCGACCTGAAGTTTCATGGTCGCGGGGGCGGATTTGAACCACCGACCTTCGGGTTATGAGGTCGCTACGACGTTGTTTCATTCAGACATTTCGACCCAAATTGAAGTCAATATAACTCCAGGTCATTTGATGTTTTCATAGATTTACGAAAGAAAAGTACGCGGAATAATTCGACCCAAATTCGACCCACAACGAGCTTGAAAGCGGTCAGGCGGAGCATTACCCTTGGGGTGTGACCCCACGCAGGGCCCACCACCAAGGGTAATGCCCACTCGCCCCAGCCCTTTGCGCCATTCCGCGCAACCGAGCGCGATTCTCAGGCACTTCAGGCAAGGAACACGATGAACGACCGACCTCTCGTCATAGGCAAAGGAACGAAGCAACGCCGCGACAAATACACGTGGCGCTACCGTCACAGCCTCGGCAAGGATCCGGTCACGGGCAAATACCGCTATTCGCCGTGGCAGACCATACATACCACCAAAAGCCGAGAGGTCGACGCCGCACTCGAAGCCTACAAGGCAGAACTCAACAGCGGCACCTACGTCCAAAAATCGAGGGACACCGTCGGCTCGTACGCAAAAAAGTTCCACGACAACCGCGAAGGAACCATCACGCCGCTCGCCTACTCGACATCCTACTCAATCGAGAACCGGACGCGCACATCACATGCGTGATGCTCATGCTCGACACCGACATGAGAAGGGCAGAAGCCCTCGGGATGACGTGGTCCGATGCCTCCGTCGAGAACAGAAGCATCCTCATTGAGCAGCAGTTCGCGGCCGATCGAAGCGTTCGCTCGCCCAAAAGCAAGAAAAGCGTGCGGAGGATCTCGATAAGCGAGACGCTGACGTCGTATCTCGAATTCTGGAAAAAGGAGCAGGCCCGCGAAATGGAAGCCTTCGGCCTGGAACAAGTCAAAGGCACTCCGCTCGTCCACTCATTCGAACGAACGAAAGACAGGCATCCCCAAGTCAACTTCATGGACCTGAATGGGTTTTCGCGCTGGTTCAGAAACTTCAGCGTCGAGAACGGGTTCGGCAAGTTCGAAGGCGTTCGAACATACCATTATGTGAAGGAAACTGTCGACGGGGAAACGATTTCGAAGCGTTATGAGCATAAAGAGTGGCTCGAATTGAGGGATTACCTCAGGAAGCATCCCAAGGTTCGCGAGGCGAGGCATATCAGCACATATGAGAGCGAGCACCTTCCTTACGGATATTCGGGCCTATCGAGCCACACCGCTACTGCCGCTACTGCCCGCTACTGCCCGCCAGCTTCCGAACCAGCGGGCGGTAGCAGCACCCCGAACATCTCGCCGACAGCGCAGAGAGTCGTCGACCTGGCGGCCAAGGCCGACATCGAGGACGTGATGCTGTGCGACCTGCCCGGCGTCCTGTCCTTCCTAGGGCTGCCACCTGAGACGGAGATGCCACCGGGCAACAAGGGGAAGACGAAGCTCAAGAAGCTCTACAGGAAGGTGGCGCCGAACAAGGCATACCACTCCGGCGAGCGCGCCAAGGATTTGATCTCGCACCTCGACATGGCAGAGATCAGGGCATCGGCGCCCGTCCAAGAATTGGGATGCAGTTCAATACGAGCTCGGGGCTCTTTTCGTCTAGATTGGGGACGCATGGCCGGACGAAAACAATTTGCGTCTGGTAATAAGCGTACGAAAGCGCAATTTACGTCTTAATTCCGTACGCAAATCAAGACGAAAATCGTTTACGTCTGCTTTAATCCGTACGAAAACGGTTTTCGTCTTGCAGGGCAGTTGCCGTTTCTACAGTTCAACTTCCAGTTCGGCTTTGTGCTCGTAGAGGTAGTCGCGCATGTAGGGGATGGCAAATGAGACCTTGCCGTACGAGGGAGCCTCGATAATCGATTCTCTTAACAGGCGGCTGCGGACGGAACTCACCTGTTGAGGCGTTTTGTTTAGGGCATCGGCAACCATGCTGGTCGAGCTCGTCTGCCCCAAAGACGCCATGCTCAGCAGATAAGCGATGCACGTGGGCGGAATGCGCTGCAGCGCGGGCTCAATCACCATGGCGCAGAAGCGTTCGCGTGCCGTTGCAATGCCACGCTCGGCTTCTTCTTCTCCAATAATCGTTGTATGTGCGCGTCTTGCCAACTGCCATGCGTAGTATCCAACGAGTTGGATCATGAAAGGATAGCCCTGCGTTGCCTCGGCAAGTTGGCCGGCAATACCTGGCTGCAACTCCATGCCAGACGCTTCAATGGTTTCCTCGAGGGAGTACGACACTTCGGTTACTGCCACAGCCTTCAGATCAAAGGGGAGGGCGCGGCGCAAAAACGCAAGTGTCTTTCCGTTGATGATGCTTTCAATCATCGAAGGCAGCCCAGCAAAAACAAAGGCGATATCAAGGTCTTCGCCGATAACCTGCTGAATCGCAATGGAGAGCGTTCGGACCTCATCGAGCTCTGCGTCTTGAACCTCGTCGAGAGTGATGAGCAGGCCATTTCCATTCTTGGATATTGTCTGTCTCATGGCGTCGCGTAGCGATGGGCCGATTCGCTCAATATCTATGCTGCCGATGGATATGCCAGCTACGGTGGGCTCAAATCTGGCGTGTTTGGCCTGGAATTTGGGCTGCAGCTGTTCGAGAATGCGCTGGCAAAGTCCCTCGGTTGCGACCTCTTTTATGACCGTCCAGCCACGGCTTTGCGCCAAACGTGAGCACTCGTCAAGGAGGACCGTCTTGCCCGTTCCACGGACGCCGGCTATGCGCATTAGGCGCCCAGGGGCACCAGGCCCGTTGGTGAGGCCTTCACTGAATTCTTCAAGTACATCTTCGCGGCCGATAATCGTGGGAGGTGTTTTACCTGCTGTGGGCTTAAAAGGGTTTGTTTGCATGTGAGCCACCTTTGCTCAAGATATAGCAAGATATAGCAAAGTATAGCAAGATATTGCAAAGTATAGTGAGATATAGCAACGTATAGCGCTGTTCTCGGGTTCTTACGGTGGTGCTATTTTCCGAATGCCGCGCGGATAAAGCGCTGGGCGAACAGCTTGTTGGCGACGTTGATGACATGGCCCAGGAACAGTGCCGAGATGGCGGTCGTGACGCCAAAGCCGCCCAGGTTGTACATAAGGATCAGCGACAACGCGAGCGAGGCGGCGACATGTGAGCAGTCAAACACGACTTTTACGTCACCAAAGCGGCGTTTAAGCTTTTCGGCAATGACTTGCACCAAGCCGTCGGGCGCGTTGGGGACAACGCCCATGTTGACGACGAGACTTACGCCAAATGCGGTGACAGCGAGGGAGAGCAGCATGGTCGCAATCTGTGTGGGGAGTGCCGTGGGATGCAGTGGGTTGACCGCCATGAAGAGGTCGGT
>UQVT01000075.1 GCA_900544465.1 uncultured Collinsella sp.
GTGCTGGTTGTTGGCAACACCGCATATGTTGACGATGACTTTTGTGCCAAGGCGTTCCCCGGGGACCATGTCCAGGTTGTCGCCGCGCAGGACACGCGTCGCGACGAGTCGTCGCCCCATGCCTCGTGGAAAGAGCTTCTGCAGCACTTGGATCAGGCCTACGAGTTCGACCGCGTGGTCTACCTGTCTAATTACCTTACCCCGCATATCGATAGCGTGGGCGATATCGAGCTGCTGCGTTCGGTCTTTCGCGCCTGCATGGGTCGCCGGATCCAGCTGTTGTATATAGCAGGGCCCGCAGGTGCCGAGGGTGCCGCCGATGCCGCGGGGCGAACGGGCAAGGGCATTATCGCGCACGCAGCCAACGACCTGTGCCGCTACTACGCTGCTCGCGATGGCGTTCAGACCAAGATCCTGCGCGTGCCCTTCCTGTACACTGCCTCCGCCGCGCTGGAAGATCCGTTTTTGGTGCCGTTGTTCGATGCGTGCTCAACTGGATCGGTCGCTCTGCAGGGCGCGCAGGATGCGGCGTTTCCCCTGCTGTGTGCCGAGGAGCTTGCGGTGCTGGTGCGCCGCATCTTCGATAGCTGGGATGGTAACTTTGAGACGCTCGACGTTGCCGATACCTTCCATCACGCGTCAGGTGAGGTGGGCGAGGCCCTCAAGGCGCTGTTCCCAGGGCTTTCAGTTGCCTATGGCGATTCTGCCGGCTACGCCCTGCCCGTCAGCGACGTCGTTCGCGTGCGCTATGGCTGGTTTCAGCGTTACGACTTGCTGCGAGATCTTTCGACCATTCAAGCGCGTTGGGGTGCTGGCCGCGCAAAGAAGGTCAACCCCTTGCGCGCCGCCATCGACCGCATCCGGATGTGCACGCTGCCTATTAAATGCCTAGAGACGGGCGTTGCCTGGGTTCTGTTCGAGGTACTGGAGCATTTGTTCTCCCAATCGGCCCAGCTCAACGTGCTCGATTATCGCCTGCTCTTCGTGGTGTTGATCGGCACGCTGTATGGCTTGGACTTTGGCCTGGTTGCGGCGCTGCTGGCGTCGGTGGGTTTGGCCGCGAGCTACTTTACCCAGTATGGCTATACCTTCCAGGGTCTCTTTTACGAGCCGTCCAACTGGCTGCCGTTTATTGCGTACTTTGTGGTGGGTGCCGTGTGCGGCTATGTGCAGCTGCGCAACAGCGAAGCCATTAGGGCGGAGCGCGATCAAAACGAGCTCGTGCGCAACCGCAATACGTTCCTTACGCAGCTCTACCACGACGCGATCGAGGACAAGCGCGCGTACAGGCGCCAGATCGTGGGTCGCCACGACAGCTTTGGCAAGATCTTTGCCGTGACGCAGGAGCTCGACGTACTCAACCCGCGCGACATCTATCGCAAGTGCTGCGAGCTTCTGGGCGAGATCCTCGAGAACGATTCGGTGGCGATCTACCATGTTTCGGGTGGGGCATTTGCACGCCTGGTGGCAGCAAGTCCCGCGATTGCCGAAGATGCCGCACGTTCGCTCACGCTTGAGCAGCTTGCCCCTCTTTTGGGCGACGGGGGTCGTTCGAACCTGTGGGTGAACCGCGAGCTGACGCCGGGGCTTCCCATGTTTGGATACACGATCGAGCGCGACGGGGCACCCGCCGTGTTGATCTTTGTGCGTAGTGCGGCCGAAAACCAAATGACCCTCTATTATCAAAACCTGTTCCGCATCTTGTGCGGGCTGGTCGAAAGCGCGCTGGGCCGTGCCTTTGACTATGAGGCGGTGGCGCAGGATAAACGCTGCGTTGATGGCACTTGCGTGCTCAAGCAGGCCGCCTTTGGCCAAGAGCTCGCGGCGGAGCAGGCGCTGGCAGATAGCAAGATGGGGAGTTTTTTGCTCCTGCGCGTGGTACCGGGCATGAAGCCTGTCGGCGAGCTGGTGGGCGCAATTGGGTCGGCAATCCGCGAGAGCGACGCGGCGGGCTTGGTCGACGGCGACGTGCTCTACCTGCTTATGCGCCAGGCAAAGGCGTGCGATCTTCCCATTATCCGCGAGCGCCTGAGCGCAAAGCAGATTGTGGTGGAGCCCGTCGATGGCGAGGACATCGTGGCGTTGCTGCAGCACATCTCTTACACCGGTGACGGTGAGGGGGGTGCCGCTTGATCTCGCTTGTCGTTGCTGCCGTCTTGCTGCTGATTCATGCGCTGGTTTGCCTGATGCTGTGGACGCTCATGAAGCTGGGCCTGCTGCCGGTGCGCGGGCACATGCTGGCTGTGATAGTGCTGGTGCCGCTGTGGGGCCCGTTGTTGGTGGTTCTGCTATCGGTCCGCAGCGCGATGTTTGGCGAGGGGCTGAAAGAGTCTGCGCTGGAGTCGCTGCGCTTCAACGACGATCTGCATCGCAGCATCCTAGTGCACGAACGTGATGCCGATGCAGGCGTAGTGCCGCTCGAGGAGGCGCTCATCGTCAACGACCCGGCATACCGGCGCCGCCTAATGCTTTCCATGCTCACCGAGGAGCCCGACGCGTACCTGGCGCAGCTGCAGGCGGCTAAGCTTAACGACGACGTTGAGGTGGCGCACTATGCCGCGACGGCGGTGGCGCAGATCTCCAAGGAGTCCGATCTTAAACTGCAGCAGCTGGAGCATGCCTTTAAGACAGACCCGAGCGCGCAAAACCTCAACGAATACTGCGATTTTCTTGGTGAATACTTGGGCTCGGGTTTGGCTGAGGGGCGCGTGGCTCAGATTCAGCGCCAACAGTACGCGCGCCTGCTTGCGCGTCGCTGCGAGCGCGAAGACACTTTTGAGCTGCGCATTCGATACGCGACGGCGCTGGCCGATGTCGGACAGATCGACGAGGCGCAGGTCGTGACCGACCAGCTGGTGCTCGACGTGCCCGAGGAGCAGGAGGTTTGGATGCTTTGCCTGCGGCTGGCCGTGATGCGCCACAACGGTGTCGAGGTTCACCGTGTGATCGATGCGATTGACAAGCAACATGTGTATTTGAGCGCCGACAACCGCGAAAAGTTGGCGTTTTGGCGCGACGGGGATGAGGTCCGATGAGCGTGGCGCAACATATCCGCGACCGTGCAGGCCGCTTTCGTTGGATGGGGCTCCTCGTGGTGTGGGCGGTCTTTATTGCCATGGCCGCCGTGCTGCTAGTGGAGCGTGCCGGCGTGCAGTACAGTGCGGGCCAGCATAAGCTGGGGATGCTTGCCGCCAACGATGCGGTGCCGGCCTCCTCGGCAATCTTTGGCCAAAAGCCCACGTGCCTGGTCATTACCGATTCCGATCAAGCTGGCGTCGAGGACGTAAAGGAACAGTTCGACCAGATTTTGCTGGACATGAAGATCGCGCACCGCGACGTGGACCTTGCTCTGGATGGTGCGGATGCCATTCCCTCGCTGACCTCCTTCGATCGCGTGATTTTGCTCATGCCGTCGCTCGATGGGCTCGGTACGCACCTGAGCGACATTATGGGTTGGGTGAGTGCTGGCGGTTCTCTTATGCTCGCCATGCCGCCGGATAACTCGAGCTATCTGCAAGTGATTGCTTCCAAGCTTGGGATCGAATCGGCCGGATATGACTATGCGACAGCCGAAAGCATCGTGCCGAGCGAGGACTTTATGCTGGGCGGGGGAGAGCGCTACGAGCTTTCGGATCCCTTCGATTCTTCGCTCTCGGTTTCATTGCGCGAAACGGCCCACGTATGGGCAAAGACCGGTGACACGGGCACGCCGCTCATTTGGTCTAACGATTGCGGCAGTGGTCACACCGTGGCGTGCAACATTGGCATCTACGACAAGGTCATGCGTGGGTTCTATGCTTCGGCCATAAGCTTGCTGGGTGATGCCACGGCCTATCCGGTCATCAACAGCGCCGTGTTCTATTTGGACGACTTTCCCAGCCCCGTGCCCTCGGGCGATGGTACTTATATCAAGCGTGACTACGGCCTTTCCATTGCCGATTTTTACACCAAGGTCTGGTGGCCCGATCTGCAAAAGCTCGCGCAAAAATATGGCATTCGCTATACCGGCGTGATGATCGAAAACTACGAGGACGCGGTCAACCAGACCGAGCCCGCGCGACAGGCCGATACCACGCAGTTTCGATATTTTGGCGGCATGCTGCTGCAGATGGGCGGCGAGCTGGGCTTTCACGGTTACAACCATCAGCCTCTGGCGCTCTGGGACACCGACTACGGCACGCTGTACGACTACAAGACTTGGAAGAACAAAGAGACGCTTGCCGCTTCGCTCAACGAACTTATCGCGTTTCAGGACGAGGTCCTGCCCAACGCTCATGGCTCGGTTTACGTGCCGCCATCGAATATCCTTTCTGCCCGAGCGCGCAAGCTCATCGGCACCGACGTTCCGCGCATTAAGACCATCGCCAGTACGTATTTTGAGGACGGCACCGATCTGCCGTACGTACAGGAGTTTGGCGTGGCGAGCGATGGCATTGTGGAGCAGCCACGTATTGTTTCGGGCGGCATGGTCAACGATTCCTATATGCGCCTAGCCGCCGTGTCCGAGCTCAACATGCACTACGTGAGTACGCACTTTATGCACCCGGACGACCTTTTGGACCCCGATCGCGGAGCCAAGGAGGGCTGGGAGGTCTACAAGGGCGGCCTGACCGACTACCTGGACTGGCTTACCAAGTCGGCGCCCGATCTGCGGCACCAGACGGCGTCGGAGTGCTCCGGTGCCATCCAGCGCTTTTCGTCGGTTACGGTGAACGTGGATACAAGTGCAGATGCCTGGACGCTCAGCCTGGGCAATTTCCACGACGAGGCGTGGCTCATGTTCCGCGCCAATAATGGCGAGCCGGGTGCGGTGACGGGTGGCGAACTGACGCACCTTACGGGCAATCTGTATCTGCTCAAGGCAAATGATAAGACCGTGACGATCGAGCGCAAGGAGGGTGGCGATAAATGAGGATCTGCTTGGTACTCGAGGGTTGCTACCCCTATGTGCACGGCGGCGTATCTACCTGGATGCATGGCTATATCCAGGCCATGCCCGAGCACGAGTTTGTGCTGTGGGTGATCGGCGCGCATGCTGCCGACCGCGGCAAGTTTGTCTACGAGCTGCCCGGCAACGTGGTCGAGGTGCACGAGGTGTTCCTGGACGATGCTCTGCGGCTTTCGGGCGAGCAACATGAAGCCAGTTTTAACGACCGCGAGCGCGAGGCGCTACGCCGCCTGGTGTCGCTCTCCAATCCGGACTGGGACGTGCTGTTCGATATCTTTCAGCGCCGTCGCGTGCATCCGCTCTCGTTTTTGCAGAGCCGAACGTTTATGGACATCTTCCGCGACGTGTGCCTGGCCGAGTACCCCTACACGCCCTTTGCCGATGCATTCCACACCATGCGCTCCATGTTGCTTCCCGTGCTCTACCTGTTGGGCAGCGAGGTGCCGGTGGCCGATGTGTACCATGCCATCTCGACCGGCTACGGTGGCCTGCTCGCCTGCCTGGGCTCAAGCGTTCACCATGCGCCGGTGCTGCTGACCGAGCATGGCATCTATACCCGCGAGCGCGAGGAAGAGATCATTCGCGCTGACTGGGTGGTGCCGTCGTTTAAGGACCGCTGGATTCGCTTTTTCTACCTGCTTTCGGAGGAAATCTACCGCCGTGCCTTCCGCGTGACGAGTTTGTTCCATAACGCCCGCAAGACGCAGATCGATATGTGCTGCGATGCGGACAAATGCCTGGTCATCCCCAACGGCATCCAGTTCAACCG
Organism: uncultured Collinsella sp.; assembly: GCA_900544465.1. Taxonomy (GTDB): domain Bacteria; phylum Actinomycetota; class Coriobacteriia; order Coriobacteriales; family Coriobacteriaceae; genus Collinsella. The sequence continues at coordinate 5,718 of UQVT01000075.1, forward strand.
CTTTAAGGATATTCCCTTAAAGCCCGATGATGGCTGGGTGGATATTGGCGCAGTGGTGCGCTTGGCGCCCATCAAGGACGTCAAGACCATGATCTATGCCTTCTTTGAGCTGCACGAGCGCCTGCCTAAGGTGCGCCTGCACATCATGGGCGGCGTGGACGACGAAGAGTACGGCGCCGAGTGCCACGCGCTGGTCGATACCCTGGGCGTGCGCGACCTGATCTTTACCGGTCGCGTCAACGTGGTCGAGTACATGGAAAAGCTCGACTTTACCATTTTGACGAGCATCTCCGAGGGCCAGCCGCTCAGCGTGCTGGAGTCGCTTGCAGCGCGCCGTCCCTGCGTGACGACCGAGGTGGGCTGCTGCCGTGAGCTTCTCGAAGGCGCCCCGGGCGACGACTTTGGCGTGGCGGGTTTTGTGACGCCGCCTATGTATCGCAAGGGCTTGGCCGATGCCATGGAACGCATGTGCACAAGCCGCGCTCGTCGCATTGAGATGGGGGAGCGCGGGCAGCGTCGCGTTGCCACGTACTTTTTGCACGAGCAGATGCTCGCCAACTATCGCGCGCTGTACGACGAGACGGCGTGTGCGTTTAACCTGCCCAGAGAGGGGGAGTAGCCGGTGGCCGGAATCGGTTTTGAGCTCAAGCGCCTGTTTAGGCGCAAGGGCCTTTTTGCCACGATGCGCGCTTACGGCTACGCCGGCATTGTGTGCACGGGTCCCATGCTGTTGGGCGTGCTGCTCCAGGTGGGTATCTTGGTGCTGTGCGGTCTGTGGGGCGTAGGGCGTGCCAACCAGGATCTGCTGGTGTGCATGGTGACCTACACATTGCTGGCCTCGCTTTTGCTCACGAGCTTTTTCTCCATGCCGGTCACGCGCTTTTTGGCCGACATGCTTTTTGCCGAGCGCGAGGATGAGATTCTGCCTTCGTTTTGGGGCTCCAATGCTGTCATGCTCGTTGCGGGCACGGTGCTCTACGGCGTCTTTTTGCTGTTCTCGGGCGCCACGCTGCTGCAGGGGCTGCTATGCCTGTGGCTGTTCAATATTATGATCGTCAACTGGAACGGCATGAGCTATCTCACGGCCATCAAAGACTATCGCGGCATCCTGTGCATCTTTGCGGCCGCCATTGGCGTGGCGTGCCTGTGCGCCCTGGCCGCGCTGACACTGGGGCTGCCGCCGGTCGAGGGCCTGTTGGCGTCAATTGCTCTGGGCTACGGCGTTATGCTCGCCTGGGATGTGGTGCTGCTATACCGGTATTTTCCTCAGAGCGACCGCAGCCCCTGGCTCTTTTTGCAGTGGCTCGATCAGTTTATGCCGCTGGCGCTCACGGGCCTGTTAACCAATCTGGGACTCTTTGCGCACCTGGTGATTATTTGGGCCGGTCCCATTGGCGTGCGGGTCAAGGGCTTGTTTTATGGTGCGCCCTACTACGATGTGCCGGCGCTCATTGCGTTTTTGACGATCCTGGTCACGACCGTCAACTTTGTGGTCTCGGTCGAGGTCAACTTCTATCCGCGCTACCGCGACTACTACAGCCTGTTCAATGACGGTGGCGTGGTAGGCGACATTGTGGTGGCCGAGGAGGAGATGCTCTCCACGCTCAACAGCGAACTGCGCTTTTGTGCGCTCAAGCAGCTGTTTGTGACTGCTGCGGTCATTTCGCTCGAGACCACGGTGCTGTCGGCCCTGCCGTTGGGCTTTAACAACCTGATGCACGGTTATTTTCGTACGCTGTGCGTGGGCTATGGCTTGTATGCCGTGGGCAATACGGTGATGCTTATCTTGCTGTACTTTACCGACTACAAGGGAGCCGTGCTGGCCTCGGGCCTGTTTGCCGGTGTGGCCGGGCTGGCGACTGCCGTGTCGTTGCTTTTGCCGCAGCAGTTTTACGGCTTTGGCTTTTTGTTGGGTGCGGCGGTGTTTTTTATCGTGGCGCTGCTGCGGCTCGATACCTATACCGCCAACTTGCCGTATCGTATCCTGAGCCAGCAGCCCATTGTGGCGACCGACAAGACGGGTCGCTTTACACAGCTGGGCCGCTTGCTCGATCGTGCCGAGCAGCGTTATGAGGAAGGTCGCCATGAGGGTGAGCCACATGGCGCGTTTGAGCGCGCAGTAGTTCACGTTTATCGCAAGCATTGGGGAGGTTCTGATGACCGATAGGATGATGTCTCGTCGTCGCCTGTTTGAGGCGGCTGCCGGCGCGCTGTTGCTTTCGGGCTGCTCGTCTCAGGACGAATCCTCGACTAAAAAGGTCAAAAAGCAGGACAAGATTAAAAAGGCCGAGTCCTCGGACGGCACCAAGCACCTGCGCGATAAGGACGAGCTGTACGAGGTCTACGACGACTCGGGCATTGTGACCATGTACCTGACGGTCTCGCGCGGCAACAGCTCCGAGAACACCGACCACAGCTGGGCAGAGATCAACGCGTACTCGGTGTATGACTATGCCGACATGGGTGTGACGCGCTATCAGGTTATGGGCCTGCTGCAGCCGGGCGACGAAGAGGGCCCAGTTGCCGGCGAGGTTGGCTATGGCGAGGAAGCGCCCAATGCCACCGTGCAGGTGCGTGGCCAGACGTCGAGCGGTTATACGCAGAAGAACTACAAGGTGGAGCTCAAAAAAGGAAAAGGTACCTGGCGCCAGCAGCGTGCGATTGCGCTCAACAAGCACATGGGCGAGGGTATGCGTTTTCGCAACAAGATGGCCTATGACCTTATCCGCGGGATTCCCCAGATGATGGGCCTGCGCACGCAGTTTGTGCATCTGTTGGTGTGCGACCAGACCGAAAAGTCAAACGATACCTTTGAGGACTACGGCCTGTTTACGCAGGTGGAGCAGCTCAACAAGACGGCGCTTAAGGCACATGGCCTGGATAAGAACGGGCATCTGTACAAGGTGAACAACTTCGATTTCCATCGCTACGAGGACACCATTAAGCTTGCCGACGATCCCGACTACAACCAGGCAAACTTTGAGGGCATGCTCGAGATTAAGGGCGATTCGGACCACACCAAGCTCATCGAGATGCTCGATGCGCTCAACGACGAATC
>UQVT01000076.1 GCA_900544465.1 uncultured Collinsella sp.
AGGAGGTATTACGAGCTCCTGTGCGAATTGGAGAGAGCGCTCCCGCAAACTGCCTCTTGACAACTTATAGGAGCGTCGGTTTTTATTTCTCGAAATTTGGCATGGTTAAGGGCGATCGGTTAAACGTAGTAGATAGGCCCATTTCGTGGCGAACGAATCAGACTGAGGCGCAAAATGGCCCCCGCCCCAGAAAAATCGTCGGCAAGGTAGCAAAATGCCCCGCGGGCAGGAGGCTGCTCGCGGGGCAAAGAAGAGGGGCTTATTGGTGGCGGACCGAGGGGTTCGGCATGGGGTTTGCCGCGGTCTGCCCTAAGGCATTACAGCTCGACGAGCTGGCCGGTCTCGGCGGCCTCCTTGATGGCGTTGAGAAGCGTGAGCGTCTTAACGTTATCGGCGGGGGTCACGACGGGCTCGACCTCGCGGCGGACAACCTTCACAAAGTGCTTGAGCTGCATCTTGTGCGGCAGTGCCGGGTCGACGGCCGGAATCTCCATCTGCAGCGGCTTGTGCCAGTTGGAGGCGCCGTCGTAGGAGAACTGGTGCAGGCGGGGCAGCGACAGGGCGCCCTTAGTGCCGCCGATAAAGTAGGCGTCGGCGTCGAAGGGGCGGTACTGCGGATCCTCGCGAGCGGTTGCCTCCCAGTTCCAGGGGCTGGCGGTGGCGTCGGAGATGGTCATGCTCGCGAGCGCGCCATCGGCAAAACGGACGTTGACCACGGCGGAGTCCTCGGTCTCAAAACCGCGGGCGGCGCTGGACTGCATGCCCTGGACGGCAACGGGCTCGCCCAGCAGGTAGCGGAGCAGATCGACGTCGTGCACCAGGTTGACCAGGATCGGGCCGGCACCCTTCTTGCGGCGCCACTCGACATCGAAGTACTCGTCATTCTTATAGATCATGTAGTGGAAGCTCGACACGGTGAGCTTGCCCAGCTCGCCGGCCTCGATGATCTCCTTGGCCTTGTTGACGAAGGGATTGTGGCGACGGTGCTGACCCACGAGCACGGGCACGCCAGCGGTCTCGGCCTCGGCGGCGAAGGCCTGGGCATCCTCCAGGTCGTTGGAGATCGGCTTTTCGACCAGCGGCACGATGTTGCGCTTCACAGCCTCGCGGGCAACGCCCAGGTGCAGGTCGTTGGGGGTGGCGATAATGACGGCCTCGGGCTTGATCTCATCCATCATCTGGGCGGGATCGGTGTAAAACGGCACGCCGGCGGCCTCGGCCGTGGCGCGGGCGCCCTCAAAGGCGTCGGCGATGGCGACGAGCTCGGCCTCGGGCTCCTCGGTGACAAAGCGGATGTGGTTGCGGCCCATGGCGCCGGCGCCGATAACGGCAATGCGGACGGGGTTGAGCTCAGACATTTCGACTCCTTAATACTGGTGACCGGTGGAATGCGACAAAGGGGCTGTCCCTTTGTCGCATCGGTAAAACTAGGCGGACTTCTTCTTGCTGTCGGAGACCATCATGTAGACGGTGAGCACGACGGCGATGGCGGCGATCACGATGGCGCCGTAGAAGGACTGCTGGTAGGCGGCGCTGCCGGCCTCGGCGTGATACAGCACGGCGGTGATGGGCTGGCTGATCCAGGTGGAAGCGGCATAGCCTAAAAACATGATGCCGTAGTTGACGCCGATGTTGCTGGTGCCAAAGGCGCCACCGGTGAGCGGCGGGTAGATGACGAGCAGGGCGCCAAAGCTAAAGCCGAGCAGGGCGAGCGCCACAAAGAACATGCCCTGCGTAAAGCTCATCGACATGATGACGAGTGCGACGATAGTGACGACAAGGCTGATGAGCAGCGACTTATAGGCGCCGAGCTTGTCGATGATCTGGCCAAAGGACAGGCGGCCAACCAAGTTGGCGCAGGTGTTGACGGAGACCACCACACCGCCGAGGGCGACGGCCGCGGCGCTCGTGGGGTCGGCGAAGAGCTGGACGGCGGCGATGGAGGCAACCTTGCCCACGAGCAGGGTGCCCGCGGTGGCGGCAAAGGCGAAGGTGACGATGAGGACCCAGAAGCGCGGGGTCTTGACCATCTCGCCCGGGGTGAGGTCGCCGAAGGTGCCGGCATGCGCGCCGCCCTTGGGGGCCTCGAAGCCCTCGGGCAGCCAACCGGCCTCAGGGGCCTTCAGGAACAGGGCGGAGGCGGCGATCGTCACAAAGAAGATGACGCCGAGTGCCTTGAGGGCGCCAAAGATGCCCAGGCTCGGGATGAGCAGCGAGGCGAGCACCGGGGACAGTACAGCGGGGCCGGCGGTCGAAGCGGCCAGGGTGATGCCGGAGGCGAGGCCCTTCTTGTCGATGAACCACTTTTGGCCGGTGGTGAGCGCCGGGTTGTAGCCCAGGCCGTTGCCGATGGCGGCGACGAGCGAGAACCACAGGTAGAACTGCCACGGCTCGGTGACGGTGCCGGACATGAACCAGCCCAGGCCGTAGCACACGGCGGCGGCGATAACGACGTTGCGCGGGCCGATCTTATCGGAGATGCGGCCGGCGAAGATGCCCGTCACGGCCATGATGGTCTGAAAGACCGGGAAGGCCCAGGTAAGGGCGCTCGACCACTCGGGGTAGACGGCGAGCAGGTTCTTGCTCACGACGGAATACAGCGCGATGGAGCTGATGAAGAACATGGTGACGCACGCGGCGGAAAGCACGACGGCGCGACCCTTGTTGGAGTTGGTGGAAGCCATTGGACTCTTTCTAATCGATACGGGGGAGGAGTGGGCGTATCCGCGGGGCCTCCCTGTCAGGTTGGTTTACTGGTCAGTCGGCTTTGCGACGCCGGACTCATCGGACCAGAGCTCGACACCCTTGTTCTTAAGGTAGTTGTCGGCATAGGCGCGACGGCCGCCGGGCTTGGCGGTGAGGTCGCCCATCATGTTGGAGAAGCCGCCGTCGACCTTGATGGCGTCGCCGGTGGTAAAGTCCGAGCGCTTGGACGCCAGGAACATGACGGCGTTGGCGATATCGCTGACCTCGCCGATGCGGCGCGTGGCGATCAGACGGCTGCGGCTCTTCTCGACCTCGGGGTCGGCGTAGAAGTTGGCCGACATCGGGGTCTTAACGAAGCAGGGCTCGACGCAGTTGGAGCGCACGCCGTAGGGGCCCCACTCGGCAGCCAGCATCTTGGACATCATGTTGACGCCCGCCTTGGTGGAGCTGTACACGCCCGAGAACGTCTCGGGGGAGTGGCTGGCAACGGTCGAGATGTGCACCAGGCGACCCTGGCCGGCCTTGATCATCTCGCGACCAAAGCGCTGCGAGGTGATGAAGTAACCGGTGAGGTTGACGTTGAGCACCTGCTCCCAGTCGCTCAGCGGCAGGTCCTCCATGGCGGCGAAGCGCAGGATGCCGGCGGTGTTGACAAGGACGTCGACGCGGCCGAAGTCGGCGATGGTGGCATCGACGGCGGCCTGAACCTCGGCCTCGTCGGTGGCGTTCATCTTGTAGCCCTCGGCGTGGATGCCAAACTCGGCGGCGAGGTCGGCGGCTGCGGCCTTGACCTTTTCCTCGTCTAGATCGAGCATGACGACGTTGGCGCCATTGCGGGCGAACTCGCGGCAGATCTCGGCGCCCATACCGCCGAGCGCGCCAGTCACGGCGCAGACATCGCCCTCGAGCTTGAGCCAATTGCTCATAGGAACTTCCCTTCTTGTGCCTCCCGGTGGGTCGCTCCCATTAATCGACCCACGTGGTTTTCGCTGGTTATCGTATGCTTTGCATTTGCGCAGGTGAATTGCATATTTGTTAGAATGGCGTTAACCGTAGGTTTACACCGTGCGATGCAGTTTTTTCTCAATTAAGCGCGTGACCTGCGAAAACAACCCCCTGTGGCGCCATGTGGCCACGGGTGCGAAAACGGGAGATTGACGTGTACGATCGACGACTTGAGGCCATATCGGCCGCCGCGGAGCTGGGAAGCTTCTCGCGTGCGGCGGCAAAATTGCGCGTGTCGACCCCGGCGCTCGTCAAGCAGGTGTCGGGTTTCGAGGCCGAGTTCGGCATCACACTGTTCGAACGCTCGCACTCGGGCGTCAAGGTGACACCGGCCGGCGCGTTACTGGTAGACGACGCGCGCTCGATTATGCGCCAGTCCGAGGATGCCCTTCGCCGTGCCCGACGCGCGGCGGGCGATGGCGGCGCGGTGCGCCTGGGCGTGTCGATGATGTGCCCGGGGCGCCAAACGCTGTCGATGTGGTCGGGCATCCACGATCTGGAACCGTCGCTGCGATTTGAGATCGTGCCGGTAAGCGACCTCTACGACGAGCGCGAATCCGTCATGCGTAGCCTCGGTCGAGAGGTGGATGTGGTGCAGTCGAGTTTTTCGACCCCGCGCTGGGGTGACGCCTGCCAAAAGCTCCGCATCGTTAACGTGCCGTTTTATATTGACCTGCCGCGCACGAGCCCACTGGCGCGCAAGACACGCATTACGGTCGCCGACTTGGAGGGTATGCGTCTGCGCGTGCTGCGCCACGGCAACGACGCCATGGACAGCCTGCGCATCGACCTTTTGGCCGACGGCGGCGTGGACGTGATCGACGTGGATAGCTTCGACTTTGCGCTCTTTAACGAGGCGGAGGAAAAGGGTGACGCGGTGCTCACCTGCGGAGCGTGGTCGGGAGTGCACCCGGCCTTTGTGGGCGTGCCGTTCCTGTGCGGCCGCGAGGTGCCGGTCTTTTTGCACTACCCGCTCGAGCCCACCCTCCAAGTGCAAAAATTCGTCAACGCCATGGCCCAGCTTCTCAACTAGCTAAAAATCCCCGTCCCAAAAAGACTGCCCTGATTAAGCTCCGCATCAAAGACTGCATCACGTTTGGGGCTCTTGGCCCATATGGTAGAGTTGACCTCACGTGAATTTCAGCATACTGCGTACCACCTGCGCTTTTGCCATTTTGGAGAGTGAACTGTGGATACTTTTGTCGCCAAGAAGGCCAGCCGGGTGATGCGTCTGCTCATGATGGTACTCACGGCAGTTCTCATCTTCTTCTTCATCAATGTTATGCTGCTCGTCTCCGACATCCAGGGCACGGCACGCGTGGTCAACTACGCCGGTCTGGTGCGCGGTACCACGCAGCGAATCGTTAAGCTCGAGGACGCGGGCCAGCCACAAGACGATCTGCTCAAGGCTGTGGATTCATACATTAATGGTTTGCGCTACGGAAGTGACGACCTCAATCTTGTCCGTCTCGATGACGACGAGTATCAGGTAAAGATGACCGAACTTGCGGGCTATTTTGACGAGCTTCGAACCGAGATTACCCGTGTGCGCGAGGTCGGCTACGAGAATACCGACATCATCGCGATGAGCGAGGGGTTCTTTGCTATTTGTGACGATGCCACGAGGCTCGCTGAGGACTACTCCCAGGAGAAGGCGACGGCGCTCAATCGTCTCGAGGCCTTGGTGATTATCGACATCGTGGGCTTGGTGGCGACCTTTGCGGTCGAACTTGCTCGCGCGGTGCGCACTGCCGCGCTCAATCGCGAGCTGCAGAACAAAGTCTATCTCGATGAAGCCACGGGCCTGCCCAACAAGAACAAGTGCGAGGAAATCTTGGGGCAGGGGCATCCCGTTTCCGTTGAAGAGCCCGTCGCGCTTTGCGTCTTCGACCTTAACAATCTGCATGCGGTCAATAACCGCTTTGGCCACGAGAAGGGGGACGAATACATCCGTGCTTTTGCCCAGCAACTGGGGCGCGTGGCGTCCGAGGCCTGCTTTGTGGGTCGCGACGGCGGTGATGAGTTTATCGCGGTGTTGTGGGATGCCGATCGAGCTGTCGTGGAGTCCTGTCTCGCTCGGATTCGTGTGAACGTGAACGAGTATTCTGAGGCTCACCCCGACATGCCTATCAGCTATGCGGTGGGCTATGCGCTTTCCAGTGATTTTGATGAACCGCCTACGATGCGCGAGCTCTTCTCTCGGGCTGACAAGAACATGTATATCGATAAGAGCCGCGTAAAGAAAGCCGAGGCAGCCGGGCCGCAGCGCGAGGACCGGTGGGCCTGTAACAGAGGGCAGCCAATTTGGAAGTAGCTAAAAAAGCCCCGTCCCAAAAAGACTGCTACAAAACGAGGCCCCGACCAATCGGTCAGGGCCTCACTACTTCTCTTCAGCTTGCGAGAAAAGACTGTGCGCGCAGGAGCACCCCGCCTCCCTCGGGGAGTTCCATCGGGAGCGTAGAGCTATTTTGAGTTACTCCAGCTCAAACGCGCCCGTGTACAGCTGGTAATAGTACCCGCGCTTGGCGATCAGCTCGTCGTGGTTGCCGCGCTCGATGATGCGGCCGTGGTCCAGGCAGATGATCGCATCGGAGTTGCGCACGGTGGAGAGACGGTGCGCGATGACAAACGTCGTGCGGCCTTCCATGAGCTTGTCCATGCCTGCCTGCACGATGGCCTCGGTGCGGGTATCGATGCTCGACGTGGCCTCGTCCAGAATCATCGCCGGCGGATCGGCGACGGCGGCGCGCGCGATCGAGATCAGCTGGCGCTGGCCCTGCGATAGCTGGGCGCCGTTACCGGTGAGCATGGTGTCGTAGCCGTCGGGCAGGCGGGTGATAAAGTCGTCCGCGCCGGCGAGCTTTGCCGCCGCGATGCACTCCTCGTCGGTGGCGCTCAGATTGCCGTAGCGGATGTTATCCATCACGGTGCCGGTGAACAGGTTCACATCCTGCAGCACCACGCCCAGCGAACGGCGCAGATCGGACTTGCGAATCTTGTTGACGTTGATGCCGTCGTAGCGGATCTTGCCGTCAGCGATGTCATAGAAGCGGTTGATGAGGTTGGTGATGGTCGTCTTGCCGGCACCGGTGGCGCCGACAAACGCGACCTTCTGGCCCGGCTTGGCAAACACGGACACGCCGTGCAGCACCTCGTGGTCGGGTGTGTAGCCAAAGTCGACGTTGTCCATGACCAGGTCGCCGCGCAGCGGTACGTACTCGATTTCGCCGGTTGCGCGGTGCGGATGCTTCCATGCCCACATGCCGGTGTGATGATCGGCCTCCTCGAGCTCCCAGGTCTCGGGGTTCACCTGCGCGTTGACGAGCGTCACGTAGCCTTCATCGGCCTCGGGCTCCTCGTCGATGAGCTCAAAGATGCGGTCGGCGCCGGCGAGGCCCATGACCACAGCGTTGATCTGCTGCGAGATCTGGCCGATCTGTCCGCAGAACTGCTTGGTCATGTTAAGGAACGGCACCACGACGGCGATGGACAGCGCCATGCCCGAGATGCTCAGGTTGGGCACGCCCAGCGCCAGGAAAATGCCGCCGGCAAGGGCCACCAGCACGTAGAGCAGGTTACCCAGGTTCATAAGGATGGGCATGAGGATGTTGGCGTACATGTTGGCCTTCTGCGAGACCTCGAAGAGCTTTTCGTTGCGCTCGTCAAAATCGGCCTCGGCGGCAGACTCGTGGCAGAATGCCTTGACGACCCTCTGGCCGTTCATGACTTCCTCGATATGACCCTCGACCACGCCGAGCTCGGTCTGCTGCGCGATAAAGAACCGCGCGGAGTTGGAGCCGAGCAGCTTGGTCATAAAGGTCATAAAGGTGACGCCCGCCACAATGACCAGGCACATCCAAACGCTGTAGTACAGCATGATAAAGAACACCGTGACGATGACGATGACCGTCATGAGCAGGTTGGGCAGCGATTGGCTGATCATCTGGCGCAGCGTGTCGATGTCGTTGGTGTAGTGGCTCATGATGTCGCCGCGCTGATGTGTGTCGAAGTAGCGGATCGGCAGGTCCTGCATGCGGTTGAACATCATCTCGCGCAGCTTCTCCAGCGATCCCTGCGTGATGACGGCCATGGCGCGGTTCCAGAAGAGCGATGACAGGATGCCGACGCCGTAGATGCAGGCGAGGGTGGTCACGAGCTGTGCGATCTTGGGCCGCGCGGCTTCCCAATCGCCCGACTGCCACGATTCGCTAATAATCTGCAGAGCACTTTGAAGGAAGGTCGCGCCGATGGAGTTGATGATGGCGCAGAGCACCACGCCGGCGACAACGAGGGGCAAAAGCACGGGATAGAAGCCAAAGAGTGTCTTGATGAGGCGCGGCATGGTGCCGCCCTTGCGGTTGAGCGCGCGCTCGGCGGTCGTAGCCTTACTCATGTGCCTCGCCTCCTTCCTGGGTCTGAGCTTGCGTTGCGGTCGTGTCGGTGTTGTCTGCCGCGCTGGTCGTATCGCCGGAGACGTCGCCGGCGTTTTGCGTACCTTCGGCAGACATCTTGTTTTGCGAGGTGAAGGTCTCTCGGTAGATTTCGCTCGTCTTGAGCAGCTCGTCATGGTTGCCGATCTGCGCGATGCGGCCGCCCTCCATGACGATAATGCGGCCTGCGTCCTGCACGGAGCTGATGCGCTGGGCAATGATGAGCTTGGTCGTGCTGGGCAGGTAGCTTGCCAGTCCCGCGCGAATCTTGGCATCGGTCTTGGTGTCGACGGCGCTCGTGGAGTCGTCCAGGATCAAGATCCTGGGACGACGCAGCAGGGCGCGCGCAATGCACAGGCGCTGCTTCTGACCGCCGGATACGTTGGAGCCGCCCTGTTCGATCCAAGTGTCGTAGCCCTTGGGGAAGCCATCGACAAACTCGTCGGCGCAGGCCAGGCGTGCCGCCTCGCGAACCTCTTCGTCGGTGGCATTCGGGTCGCCCCAGCGCAGGTTCTCGGCAATGGTGCCGCTAAACAGCACGTTTTTCTGCAGCACCATGG
>UQVT01000077.1 GCA_900544465.1 uncultured Collinsella sp.
GGCGATGTCGAGGTTTGGGCCGACAGGCTCATCCTGGGCAAGAACGCCCACATCACCGGCACCGTGAACGCGCACGTCTCCGAGGACCCCGAGCGCACCGCGGGAGCCGAGGTCGGCGCGCTCAAGATCGACCGCACCGAGAACGAGGATACTTCCACCGTTAACGATGTCATCGGCGGTATCGTCGCCGCGGCACTCTCGACCTGCTTTGTCGCTCTGCTGCTCGAGCTCATCTTTCCGCGCGCGACCGCCAGCGCCGCCGGCATGCTCCACCAGCGCTCCATGCCCCTGTGGGTGAGCGGTCTTCTGGGCACGATTGCTATCGTCCCCGCCGTCCTACTGCTGATTATCTCTATCGCTGGTCTGTCGCTTGCCGGAGCCCTCTTGTGCGGCGTTATCGGCATCGCGTTGGTGTCGAGTGCCTTTGCGGGGTGCGCGATTGCCCGCATGGTCGGACACAGCCAGAACCGCTACGCCATGGCAGCCGTGGGTGGCATCGCCGCGGGCACGCTTACGGCAATCCCCCTCGTAGGCGATTTCATCAGCGGTGTGGCCTTTGTCTTTATGCTCGGCTACATCATCCAAATCATCTGGCGCAACGCCCACCTCAAGCCGCAGCAGCCGGCTAACATGCCAGGACTCCCCACCGCTTAGCCACCAACCATCACAAAGGGGACAAGCACCTTTGTGATGATGCAGAGGGGTCGGGTTACTCTGCACCAACAAACGAAGCGGGGCACCCGATCGCATCGACCGAGTGCCCCGCTTTTCTTGGAGGGTTCTCTAGTAACTTTTTCAAAACCAATGATCATCAGGCCGATGGACCTGCGCGTCACTCGCTACGGAGGCAGTACGCCATTGAACAAAAAAGGGGGGACAATTATTTTTCACGGCGACCTCCTCCCCGCTTGATGACGAGCGCGACAACAATAGCCGCCACTCCGATGGCAGCCAAAACCGCCACCAGCACCAACGTTCTATCTCCCGTCGAGGGCATAAAGCCTCGACTTGCTTCTTTACTTGGGGTGTTGAGCACCAACAGTTCAATCAAACCCGTCCCGGCATCGGCGGCATCAACCCGTAGGGGGCTTTCGACCGATACGGTCACCTTGGGCTTCGCGGCCGCCACCTGTTTAACGTCCAGGCCCTCGGCCGTAACCGTCACCGTACGTTTACCCTCAAAGGCGGTGTAGCCCTTGGGAGCCGCGACCTCCTCGACGGTGTAGACACCCGCGTCCACACCGCTCAATTCCACATGGCCATCCGCGCCCGTGGTGACGCATGCGTCGGCATCCGTCGACCACGAGCCGTCAGTCGTTAGGATGCGCCCGCGGTCATCGATGATGCGCAGTTTGGCACCCGCGAGCGGTTTATCGTCCGAGCTTGAGCGCTTGATCAGACTGAGTCCCCAGGTGTAGGCGCACGCGTCATCGCTCGGCGTGCGGGTGAAGCCGGCGTCGCCGGACTGGTCGGCAAAGGGAGAGCGCGGGTAGCGCAGGTAGACCTCGTTGGGGTTGCCCTTGGCAGCGCCTCGATTGCAGTTGGCCCCCAACGGCGCATTGTAGACAGCGACCACGCGGGCGCCGGAGGTAAAGGCGTCTGCCCCGCCGAGCGCGGCAATGAGGTCGCCGGTACGCACGGTGAAGGCATCGCCCTCGATCGAGACCTTGCACTGTGAAGTAATGTCTGTCCACCCTTTAGCCGGCGTCGAGTTGGCGTTACCGCCCTCACATGCGACGGCGTCGAAGCTGCCGTCCGCGCCCGCCGCCACGTACACGCGCATGCTCGCGGCCACCTTGGAGGGGTTGAGCCCCGAGCTCATGGTGTCGACGAACTTCACCGTATAGGTGTCGTAGGCGGTAAGACCCGCCGGGACCGTGGCAGAGAGGCGCCAGTACAGGTCGTCGGCGACCGTGGCGTCGGCGGCCTTCTGCCAGGCAGCGATGCCGTCCTCCAGCACGTGCTTGGCCACCTTGGGGGTCGCCGCCTTGGGCTTGACGGCGACGGCGCTGCCGCCCACCAGGGCCATGATCGGCGCGGTGCCGGCCTCGTCCTGGGCGATGGCGTCGTCGTCGGCGACGATAAGCCAGTAGCCGCAGGGCAGCTCGGCCGCCGTACCCGCGTTAAGGGCCACAGAAGCGGCACCGGCATTGCGTATCGCGCGGGCCAGCCTTGCCGTCAGCACGGTCGTCATGTGCCCGTCGGCATTCATCCATTCGGCAGCCGCTTGCGCCGTCGAGGCCGTGCTGTCGAGCCCCGCATCATGAAGCACAGGGAGAACGGCCTGGCGAACGGCGTCATTCGCCCACGTTACATCGGTTGCTACCTCTTGGTCGGCATCGTCATCGTCGGCAACGGTCGCTGAAAAGAGCTGGTACGCGTCATACCGAGTCGCGACTGTACCGTCCACTGTGATGGCACCGGTATCGGCAGCATGAGCCGTCCCGGGCAGCATCGCAAAAGAGAGCATAGCGACCGTAACTATCGTCGTCACGGCCAACAAGCGGCGCCAAAGCCTACTCACGGCGACCACCTCGATCTTGATCGCGATGGCGACGAGCATGCATCCATGTCGCAGCAAAACACAGCATCGAAGCGCCGGCCAGATACGTCATAGTCAAGCCAGCACCGCCCGCCTCAGGAAACGTGGTCGAGTACCTGTTGGTAAAAGTCGGCGGGGTCGAGGGGTCGGTGCCGTCGTAGGTGACGATGGATTCAAGCTTTCTGTCGCCTTTCCCCACGTCAACCTCAACCCTATGCTCGATTACGTCATAGGTGATGTGATCCTTGACGTTGTTCTCGGCGCCCTCGGGGACGACCTCGGAGATAAAGTACGTATAGGTTCCCGTCTTTGTGTAATCCAGGACAAAGTTGATGTCACCATCTGCGCCATTTTTCGTGGTCTGAAGAACCTTGCCACTAGCATCCTTGAGCACAAATTTGAACTGGCCTTCCTGCAGCGTCGAGCCTTGGAGCACCTTCTTGGCGGAAATCGTAGCTTGGCCACTGTAGGGCGAATCATAGACCGTGATATTGGTATTCGGCGTTGGGGCGTCAATGTCGACGCCCTTTGCCCTCAGCTCCCCCACCTTAGTAAGGGCCTCCTGATAGTTGCCCTCATTGCTGCCCTTGAGCATAATCCACACCGGCTTAGCGATGGCGTTATAGCCGCTAGGTGCACTGGTCTCCTCAAGACAATACAGCTTACAAGCTTCCATCCTTTTTGCAGCGGTGCCGAAAGTCGCCGTGCCGCTGTCGCCTGTCGTTGCTCTTTGGAATTCACTTTTCGCAGAAGCGAGGTCCGAAGTCAAAGCCAAATCCATATCAACCTCACAGAGCGTGAACTCAGCACCGGACAGCTTCTTTGTGATATAGCTCGAGTCAACCTTGGTCACTGTGACACCGTAACCACTACCACCAGCCGAACCATTCAGCTCTTGAATTTCCCAGTCCCCTGTATAGCCGGTATCGCCCTCGGAAACGCCCTCAAGAGACGCTTGATTAGTCAAAGAAACATGCTCGCCCGTATTGCCAGCAGGAATAACCTCGTATTCAACCTTGAGATACTCCTTATCGGGCACCGTAAGCGTCATCTTTGTACAAGTCGAGCCCGATTGATCGGGAATAGTCTCGGCGCCGACACTGTATTGATTCGAGCTAAGCAAACTCCAGCCCGCTCCGTTGTGTTGGGACACTTTGACCGAATCTGACACCAACGTGCATTTGGCGTCCATAATATCGAAGAGCTCGAGATAGTCGCTGTCACTCTTAAGGTTAACCGCCGATTCGTTAACATAGATGGTGTACTTGATGCGGTTGCTGTTAGCGACCTGATCGCCGGTCTTTTGCAGTACGTTGTTCTTAATGGTGACGGTTCCGCTACCGGAGTCGAACGTCTTGCTCCCCGACTCGGCACTGGCCGAGTTGATGAACTTCACTTCATTCTTGGAGGTATCGAGCTCACCGCGCTTGACCGCCGTCTGGTACGTGAGCTTTGCGTAGCCGGCATAGTTGCCGAGCGCCGTCGTGGGGATGGAGAAGGTAACGGTGCCTTTGTCATCACTGACGTTCGCAAGGGGTAGGCTGTCGGCGACGGTCTTCTCTCGCTGGGCGGTACCGTTATACGCTTTCTGGTCATACGGATTCTGAATCAGCGAGTATTTAGCAGACCCCTGCACATAGCTCATACCGCTCGGTAGTGTGTCCACAACGTTCAGCGGTTGGTTATCAAGCTTGCCGGCGCCGTAACACTCTCCGCTTGGCGTCTTGCCTCTGTTGGCATAAACCGTCCAGTCAACGATCCATGCGCCCTTTTCCTTAGACCCATCGATTTTGCTCCAGTCGAAATCCCCCTTCCAAGAAACTGCAGTCTTCGACGAAGGCTTCTCGACCCCAGGAGTTGAGTTTGCATCGACGTAGTAATAGATAAAGTCAGTGAAATACTTAGTACCGCTTACTTCCACTGATGCAAAATTGGAGTACCAGCCAGGAAGCGCATCGGATTTTGTCTTATAACTAATTACCGCATCCGGGTTATCTTTGAGCGCACCCTTCACCCTATCGCTTATCCGAATGAATAGGTTGAAGTTTTTCTTGGTTCCAAACGACGTTGAATCACTGCCGCCTTCGAACCACCAATCGACGCCTTTTTCCAAAGAGACATCGCCGATTTTAATAGAATAGCTGTCGACGTCTGGGCCGATATTTTGGTTCCAGGCCGTCTGAAACGTATCGTAAACCTTGACCTCTGATGGATTCATTGTATTAACAATGGAACCCAGTGCTATCCGAAGCTCCCAGGTTGCCTGACCTGTTGTCGCCGCATCAGAGTCATTCACAAGTCTCTTTTTAATCTGCGTCCCCACCAGCTTCGGCGTAAACGTGCCGCTATCCGTGCCGGAAACGGAATTGCCACGCGAGATATTCGCACTATTGCTCACCGTGTCATACGAGTCCTGATCTTTCATTTGAGTGTGATAGACAATGCGATAGGGCTTGTACTTATCTGTGTCAGATAGACCTGAGAACTTATAGCTAAACGTTTTACCAGTGGAGCTATCGAGATCGCCGCGAGCGATCTCGTCTTCCCCGTAGAGTCCCCTATAAACGATGTAATTACCCGTATACGTCTGCTTGTCGTCCAGCGTGTCGGTGAATGTATAGCCATTCATGTCGGTTTTGATATCACCGTTGTTGAGCGTAACGATCCATTTGATATCGGACGGCGTTCCGGTGCCATCGCTCTTGTTGATCATGTCATAGCGGAAATCATTTGCTAAACCCGGCTTTTCCAATCCACCTCTACGGTCTCCGCCCCATGTCCAGCTGGCATTGTTTTTTGAACCGTCGAGTTGGTTAATCCAAACTTTGTTGCCCACGGATACATCCGGGTTCATCACCGAATCATAGGTAATCGTATGAGTCCCTTTGGACAAGTTACCCAAATTAAGAGTCGCGGTCTGCTCGTTAATGCTCGGCTGCTGCTTGAGCGTCTCGCCGTTCAACTTAAACGATTCAGGCACAAACGTAAAATTGCCACCCAACTCATCGGTGAGCTGGACATTGTGAGCATAGGACTCGACCACCAGCTTAAGAGTCCACGTTACTTTTCCTTCACCGCCGGATTGAGAGAACTTGCCTTCCTTCGTTCCCGCCACGTCGCCGTCTTTGGTCGAAATGTCAATTCCGGCCGTTCCGGGAAATTCGACTTTTGTTGTATCGCCGGAGCCAACGTTCTCATTTGCTAGCTTGAATGAAAAATCAACACCGACATGAACATCGGACGGATTCGTATTAATCCAGTTTTGGTCGAAAGTGAAAATCAGCTTATTATTCTCGCACTTCCAGGTGCCAGCCTCTTTGCCCAAACCGTCATAGAGCAACCCGCTTTCATCCTTCAATAACTTAACATTGCTCGGAAGAGAGTACTCCGCAACGTTTTGCGCCGAGCTCGGGGTATGGTTCGGCCTAAAGTCCGCGCTAAACGAACCGTATAGGGTGTCGGTCGAAAGCACGGCAGTATTACCCAAAGGCACTTTACGGTTCTCGTCGGTATAAAGCTCAACCGTAACGTCCGCAGTATTCTCATCAATCACAATCGGCGTCGGCGTCGTCACGTCATCGGCGCGCACGGGGGCTGCGCCGTGGAAAACTGCGACGGTGAGGCTAATTAAAATGAAGATCAGGGCCGCCATACCCAGCGACTGTGAGCGGTGTGCGTCCATAGTTGTCCCCTAATTCCTACAACACGTTGTGGAATACGGCGAATCGTCGGATCGAACACAAACCCCAACATCAACGAGAACCTACCTAGCGCATTGCAAGAACCCATTGGGGAGCAACTTCTAAGACGGTTCGTCTATGCCACAATGCATAACATACAATATAGATACCAGTCATGTAAACCGCAGGTAAAGAGGTCTTTTAATTTAATACCAGTTGATATTTACCTGTTAACAGTTTTGTATCAAAGCGTTTATATTTCAAAGATTCATGTATATGTTTAAACAACTTAACTTTGCCTGAAAAGCCGCTCGGAGGGACAGCCGCCCCCCCCACTGCGGTGCAAACGAATCTGTTCCCCTTGCACCAAAAAGGGCGCCGACCATCGCGGTCGACGCCCTTTCTTATTGGCGGCTATAAGCCCCAGCGCTTATTTGTTGACCTGGCCGGCGCGGACGGCAGCCTTCTTGCGGTCGGTGGCGTTGAGCAGACGCTTGCGCAGGCGAATGTTCTTGGGAGTGATCTCGACCAGCTCGTCGTCGGCGATGTACTCCAGCGCCTCCTCCAGCGAGAAGGTGCGAGGCGGCACCAGCTGGACGGAGATATCGGAGGTCGAGGAACGCTGGTTGCCCAGGTTCTTGGTGCGGGCGATGTTGACGACCATGTCGCCGGCCTTGCTGCGCTCGCCCACGATCATGCCCTCGTAGCACTCGGTGCCCGGCTCAACAAACAGCTGGCCGCGCTCCTGCAGCGTACCCAGGGCGTAGGCAACGGCCTTCTCGGTGGTCATGGAGATCATAGCGCCGTTCTGACGGTTGCCGATCTCGCCGGCGTAGGGGCCATACTCCAGGAAGGTGTGGTAGAACACGCCCTCGCCGTGGGTGACGTTCATGATGCGGTTCTTAAGGCCCATGATGCCGCGGGTCGGGATCTTAAACTCGAGGTGCGTCACGATGCCCGAGGTATCCATGCTCGTCATGATGCCGCCGGAGGTGCCGAAGACCTCAACGACCTTGCCTGAGTACTCGTCCGGGCACTCGACGACGGCCTGCTCGACGGGTTCCATCTTGTTGCCGTTCTCGTCCTTCTTAAACAGAACGCGGGGACGGCCGACCTGGAACTCAAAGCCCTCGCGGCGCATGGACTCCATCAGAACGGACAGGTGCAGAATGCCGCGGCCCGAGACCTCGACGCCGCTCTTGTCCTCGAGCTCCTCGATCTTCATGGTCACGTTGTTCTCGGCCTCGTTGAACAGGCGCTCCTTGAGCTGACGGGCGCCCACGATGTCGCCGTCGCGGCCGACGAGCGGGGAGGTCGAAGCCTCAAAGACGATGGACAGGGTCGGCGGGTCGATCTCGATGGGCTCGAGCTCGACAGGGTTCTCGGGGTCGGTGTAGACATCGCCGATATCGGTGCGGTCGATACCCACGACAGCGGCAATGTCGCCGGCGCCGACTTCTTGGCACTCGGTGCGGCCCAGGTAGTCGAAGGTAAAGAGCTGCTTGACGGTAGCGGTGGCGCTGGAGCCGTCGTTCTTAACAACCAGGATCTGGTCGCCCTGGTGGATGGTGCCGGAATACACGCGACCGATGCCGATGCGGCCGACAAAGTTGGAGTGGTCGATGGTCACACACTGCATGGCCAGCGGGGCGTTCTCGTCAACCTCGGGCGCGGGCATGTCGTCGATGATCATATCGAGCAGCGGATACATGTCCATGTTGCCGTCGTTGGGGTCGAGGCGGGCAAAGCCGTTCATGGCGCTGGCGTAGACCACGTGCTCCATGGCGAACTCGAGCTGGTCGTCGGTGGCACCCAGGTCGGCCATAAGGTCCAGGCAGTCGTTGTAGGCCTTCTCGGGGTTGGCGCCCGGACGATCGATCTTGTTGATAACGATCATGATCTTGAGGCCGGTGTCGATAGCGTGACGCAGCACGAAGCGGGTCTGGGGCATGGGGCCCTCAAAAGCGTCGACCAGCAGCAGGGCGCCGTCGGCCATACGCAGCACGCGCTCGACCTCGCCGCCAAAGTCGGCGTGGCCCGGGGTGTCGATGACGTTGATCTTAACGTCCTTGTACTCGATAGAGATGTTCTTGGCGAGAATCGTAATGCCGCGCTCGCGCTCCTGGTCGTTGGAATCCAGGACGCGGTCCTCGACCTGCTGGTTGGCACGGAAGGCGTCCGTGGCACGCAGGAGCTTGTCGACCATCGTCGTCTTGCCGTGGTCGACGTGGGCGATGATGGCGATGTTCCTCAGATTGTCTACGCGCATGTAGTTCCCCTATCTTCTATCCATATACAAACGGCACGCGTATGCGGCCCGCCCAGCGACACAACGCTCAGCGGGAATATTGAGCCTTTTACCGAAAACTCGTTTATTTTAGCGATTTTAGATGAGAGGGGTTTCCTCACCTGCAGGTTCAGGGTCGCTCCACATAAAACCATCGCCGGC
>UQVT01000078.1 GCA_900544465.1 uncultured Collinsella sp.
GGCTTGGTGACCGACACCGGTCGTTTCCAGTACCAGAACGCCGATGCTGCCGCGTTCCATGCTGCTTCGCGTCTGGTGGCGCATGGCGCCAATCCGGCTCGTGTCGCACTCGAGGTCTATCAGAGCATGCGCGTCGAGTTTTTGCACCTCAAGTCCATTGTCATGGGCCGTATCAAGACGGTCGCGCATGGGCGCGTGGCGTATAGCTATGCCTACCAGAGCGACCTTGAGGCCTGCGGCGTCACCTCGGACGAGTGCGACGGCCTGGTCGATGTGGTGCGTTCGGTGATGGGCGTCGAGGTCTGCATGTTCTTAAAGGGCATCGACGGCGATACCAAGGTGCGTGGCAACCTGCGCTCCAAGGGCGACCTCGATGTGTCCGAGATTGCTGCCAACTTTGGCGGTGGCGGGCATCATGCCGCCGCCGGCTTTTCCAACAACGGAACAATTCGCGAGACGCTCGCCGTGGCACTTCCCATGCTGGCCGAGCTGGTAGGGGAGGATCCCGCTTCGGTGACCGTCGAGCTTTAACTTTTTGGATGGTACATGGCTCGTCGTACGCCTTCACAACTGAATATGCTGCTCGCCGTCGATAAGCCGGTGGGATGCACGTCCCACGATGTGGTCTCGCAATGCCGGCGCGCCCTCCATGAGCGGCGTGTCGGCCATGCCGGCACGCTCGACCCCATGGCATCGGGTGTCATGGTGGTGGGCGTGGGCCAGGCCACCCGTCTGCTGGGTATGCTAACCCTCGATACCAAAAGCTATGTCGCCGACATTTCGTTTGGTGCCGAGACCAATACCGATGATGCGGAGGGCGAGGCGGTCCGCACAGTGGCTGTTGCCAACGGGCTCCGCGATCCTGCCTATGCCCGTGAGCACTTGGCCGCCATGCTGGGTCCGCAGATGCAGGTGCCGCCGGCGTTTTCGGCTATCTCGGTCAATGGCGTTCGCGCCTACAAGTCTGCTCGCGAGGGCAATGCGGTGGACCTACCTCCGCGCCCCGTCGAGGTCTATGCCGCCGACCTGATCGCCGTGGGCGGCGAAGGTGATACGTGTGTGTGGACCGTGGCGTTTTCGGTAAGCAAGGGCACCTATATCCGTGCGCTCGCTCGCGACTTGGGCCGCGCCTGCGAGAGCGCCGCGCACATTTCCGCGCTGCGCCGCACGGCCTCCGGTGTTGTTTCCATTGGCGCCTGTCATGCGGTCGAGGAGCTTTCTCCCGAGTCCGCGGCTGGCTTTGCCCTGGATCCCATTGCGGCCCTGGGCGCCACACGTGTTGACTTGCCGGGCAATCTTGCCGACGACCTTCTCTGCGGCCGACGCATTCCCGTTGAGCGTGCGCTTGCCGATTTCGGTGCCTCGAAGGCGCCGTTTGCGCTGGTGCTCGATGGGGGACTCAAGGCGCTCGCCCGCA
This sequence comes from uncultured Collinsella sp., assembly GCA_900544465.1. Lineage (GTDB taxonomy): Bacteria > Actinomycetota > Coriobacteriia > Coriobacteriales > Coriobacteriaceae > Collinsella. Next base: position 1,418 of record UQVT01000078.1, read on the forward strand.
TTGAGGGTGGCCGCTTTGTCATGGAGCACGTGTTTCCGCAGGCAATCGGCGGTGTTCGATGATGTTGTCCGCTCGCGAGCTCGCGCGTATCTTTTTCGCGGGCGAGTCGGACGAGGCTCGCATCGTTACTGCCGATGTGTTTGATAAGTGTGAGCACCTGGGTGCCGCATCGATTGCCATCGGCGTGTTCGATGGCGTGCACCGTGGACACCAGGAGCTCATTGCGGCGCTTGTCCGTGATGCCCGTGCCCATGGCTGCAAGGCGGTCGTAGTTACCTTCGATCCCGACCCGGACGTCGTGGTGGGCCCTTCGCCCGCTCAAAAATTGATGACGACGGCCGACCGTCTGCATGCCCTGGCTCAAACTGGGGTCGATGCGGTGGTGGCCGTTCCCTTTACGCCTGAGGTTGCGGCGCTTGACCATGTTGCTTTTCTCTCGCTGGTGTCGCGTCTGGTCGACATTCGCTCGATTCGCGTTGGCAGCGACTTTAGGCTGGGTCGTGGCGGTGCTTCTGGTGTTGACGAGATGCGCGCCTGGGGTGCCGAGCGCGGCGTTGACGTATACGGGCACGACTTGCTTTGCGAGGGCGGTGAGGCCATTTGCGCCACCCGCATTCGTCACGAGCTGGGACAGGGCCATGTGGAGCTTGCTGCTGAGTTACTCGGCCGTCCGTATATGGTGCGTGGCGGTGTTATTCGCGGCCGTCACGAGGGCTCTGGCATGGGCTTTCCCACGGCAAACCTGCAGGTTCCCGACGGTATTCAGGTGCCAGCCGATGGCGTGTATGAGGGTCTGGTGCTGGTCGATGACACCGCGTGGCCCGCTGCCGTGAACGTCGGCCTGCCGCCAACGTATGCCGACGATGCGGCATCTGCGCATCTCGAGGCTAACTTAATTGGATATACGGGAGACCTGTACGGCGCTTCTGTTTCGCTGGCGTTTACGCGCTGGCTGCGTCCCTCGCGCGTGTTCGATTCGCTGGATGAGTTGATCGCGACCGTCGAGGGTAATATCGAGGACATTCGTCACAACTTGGGTGAGCAGGGGGTGAGCATTCGTGATTAGCGATGAGGAAAAAGATCAGGTGCGCGCTGCGTCCGACCTGGTTGCTATCGTGCAGGAAACGGTCGAGCTCAAGCCCCGCGGCCATGAGTTTTGGGGATGCTGCCCCTTCCATGGCGAAAAGACGCCGTCCTTCCACATTATCCCCGCCACGCAGGTGTGGCATTGCTTTGGCTGCGGCGAGGGTGGCGACGTTTTCACGTATATCATGAAGCGCGAGAACCTGAGCTTTCCCGAGTCAATCCGTTACTTGGCCGACCGTGCCGGCATTGAGCTGCACGATACCGGCGCTTATCGCGAGCGCGGTACCAAGCGTGCCCGCATCTACGATTTGTGCGCCGAGACCGCCCAGTTCTATCACACCATGCTTATGCGCGGTAAGGACGGCCGTCCGCGCGAGTACTTTGCCAGCCGCGGCATGGGCGGCGACGTCTGCCGCCGCTACTGTCTGGGCTTTGCGCCGGGCCGTAACGCGCTGGTGTCACACCTGTCCCAGGCGGGTTTTACTCCGCAGGAGATGATCGATGCCAACGTTGCCGTGAGCCGCGGGCGCGGACAGCTCGCCGACCGCTTTTACGATCGCGTGATGTTTCCCATCTTTGACGAGCAGGGTCACAACATTGCCTTTGGCGGTCGCATTATGGGCGACGGCCAGCCTAAGTATCTCAACACCGCCGAGACGCGCGTGTTTCATAAAAAGCGAAACCTCTACGGCTTTAATTGGGCCAAGGAGTTTATCGTCGCGCAGGATACCGCCATCGTGGTAGAGGGCTATACCGATTGCATCGCCTGCTGGGAGGCGGGGATTAAAAACGTTGTCGCCACGCTGGGCACCGCCCTCACGGAGCATCACGTCAAGACGCTCACTCGCTTTGCCAAGCGCATCGTGTATATGTTCGACGGCGATGCAGCGGGCCAGAAGGCCGCCCGTCGCGCGATTCAGTTTATCGAGCAGGATTCCATGGACCTGCGCTGCGTGGTGCTCCCCGACGGCAACGACCCCATGGAGTTCATCACCGCACATGGTGGCGAGGCACTGCAGACGCGCATCGACGCTGCCGAGCCGCTTATGGACTTTGTCTACCGTTCGCTGCAGGAGTCGAGTGACATCACCACGCCGGGCGGTCGTGCCAAGGCGCTGGAAGATGCGCTGACGCTTATCTATCCGCTGCGCGATAGCTATATGATCGACACGTACTTTATCCAGATTGCCGACCTGTTGGGTTTGGATCTGGAGACCGTGCGCGCGAGCTCGGGCCGTGTGTTTCGCGATGTCGCCAAGCGCGAAGATGCGGAACGACGTCGTGAGCAGAACTATGAACGCCAGCGGGCGCAAGCCGAGCGCTCTGGTAGCGCGGGCGGTCGGTCGTCTGGTTCGCAGGGGACATCTCGTGGTGCTTGGGCGTCGGGCGCGACGCCGCCGGTGTCCGCGCCGGTCGAAGAAGAGCCGTACGACTACGTCCCGCTCGATGCCTACGGTGCCGCGCCCGTGGAGGTCGTCGACGATCTGCCGCCAATCGATGTCCCTGATGGTATGGGCGCCGTGCCTGTGGCTGACGGTTCGGGCGCACCGGCTGCGGCTGCGCCGATGGTTCTTACCGATCTTGAGCGCAAGTCCTTGGCAGGGGAGCGCGAGCTGCTGACCATGCTCACGAGCTACCCCGACCTGTTCCGCACGTATGCCGACCGCATCTGCTCCATCGAGTGGGTTGACCCACGTCACGAGTCCATCGCGTGGGCCGTTCTGGCAACGCCGCCGGGAACCGATCCTGCAGCCTGCATGGATGCGGCGCGCTCGGTGTGTCCCGATGCGGCAACGCTTGTGAGTGCCGGGCGCATCTCGGCGACGAGCAAGCACCCCACCGAGACGAACATCGTGTTTATGCTCGATACGCTCGAGCTCTACACCATCAAGCGCCGCATGCGTGCCGCACAGGCCAAGCTGCGCCAGGACCGTTCGCTCGATGATGAGGGCCGTCGTTCGCTGACCGTGCAGGCCGCGCGGGACTCGCAGCGTCAGCGCGAACTGCAAAAGTCGATCGGCGGCGTGGCGGACCCGTTCCGTTTGATCGGCCTGGAGGCCGCAGGCACCGAACAGGCCTAGATGTTGTGGTCAACCAGCGTATTCTCGCCTATATCCAGTCCTCTTTTTGGGTATAGACGTCAATGTGTGTGCTAAAGTATTGAGTCCTGTGGACTATGAAGGGAGAATCTGTGCCAAAAAAGACTGAGAGCACGGGTACTGGGCTGGAATCCTACGTTGCAAAGCTCATGGGCAACGGCTCAAACAGGACTTCGGTAACCGAGGACGAGATTCAGGTCGCCCTGAAGGATATCGATGTTTCTGACGAGCAGCTCACCGCGGTGTATTCCGCGCTGCGCAACAGCGGCATCCAGATTATCTCCGCGAGCGGTAACGACGACGCCCCCATGGACGTCGACGATGACGATAACGATACCGATACCGACGATTTCGATGACGACGACGAGCACGATTCCGGCTCGCTTGACGATCATGAGCTCAAGATGGCCCGTCAGGCCGATGCCGAGATGGGTTCTTCCAAGAGCAAGAAGAAGCGCACCGTGCGCACGTCCCGTTCACGCTCCCGCGTGCGTGGCATCGATGCCTCCACGGTGATGCTGACCGGCGATCCGGTCCGTATGTACCTCAAGGAGATCGGCAAGGTCGACCTGTTGACCGCCTCCGAAGAGGTCGATCTGGCTATGAAGATCGAGGCCGGTCTTGAGGCCACCGAGAAGCTCGAGGCTGCCGATGCTGGTGAGCTCGAACTCACGCGTGCCGAGATGCGTCGTCTTACGCGCATTGAGAACGTGGGCCTCGAAGCCAAGCAGGCGCTCATCAGCGCAAACCTGCGTCTGGTCGTCTCCATCGCTAAGCGCTATGTCGGACGCGGCATGCTGTTCCTGGACTTGATCCAGGAGGGCAACCTCGGTCTGATCCGCGCCGTCGAGAAGTTCGACTACCAGAAGGGCTTCAAGTTCTCCACGTACGCCACGTGGTGGATCCGTCAGGCCATCACGCGCGCTATCGCCGACCAGGCCCGTACCATCCGTATTCCCGTGCACATGGTCGAGACCATCAACAAACTCGTCCGCGTGCAGCGCCAGCTTCTTCAGGACCTTGGTCGCGACCCGACCCCCGAGGAGATCGGTGCCGAAATGGACATGAGCGCCGACCGCGTCCGCGAGATCCAGAAGATCTCGCAGGAGCCCGTGTCGCTCGAGACCCCCATCGGCGAGGAAGAGGATTCCCAGCTGGGCGACTTTATCGAGGACTCCCAGGCTATCGTTCCGCCCGATGCCGCCAGCTTCTCCATGCTGCAGGAGCAGCTCACCCAGGTGCTCGACTCGCTTGCCGATCGTGAGCGCAAGGTTATTGAGCTGCGCTTTGGCCTTGTCGACGGACATCCCCGTACGCTCGAGGAAGTCGGCCGCGAGTTTGGCGTCACGCGCGAGCGCATCCGCCAGATCGAGTCCAAGACTCTGGCCAAGCTTCGCCACCCGAGCCGCTCGAGCAAGCTCAAGGACTATATCGAAAGCTAGTCAAGCAAGAGGCGCCCTCAAGCACATCCGCTTGAGGGCGCTTTCATGTAGTCGTTGGGGACGTTCTTGAATGACTGGTCGTTTAAGAACGTCCCCAATGACTAGGTCGGAAAAATTCTTAAAAAAGTTCTTGCCCTGAGCTGATTCGTCCGTATAATAAACTTCGTTGCTTGAGAGCACGCACCTATTCCTCGGTAGCTCAATGGTAGAGCACGCGGCTGTTAACCGCGCTGTTGTAGGTTCGAGTCCTACCCGGGGAGCCAGGTTGTAAAACCCGTCGCTTATGCGGCGGGTTTTTTCATGCCGCGATCGCCTGGCGCGAACGTTGCCATATCAACATTTCGTGTCGAGGATGTAATCCCGCGACCCACCACCTCAACATGGCGCGGTCGTTGTAGAATATTGCAATGATTGCTCCCACGAGATGGTGCCGCGAGCACCAGATAAGGAGATTCTTGTGTCTGAGACCATTAACGGCAGCCTGAGCGTCTCGAACGACGTTATTGCCGATATTGCCGGTTATGCCGCGATGACGTGCTATGGCGTCGTCGGTATGGCTGAGCAGCTCCAGGGCGCCGAGAGCGTGCGCCTGCTTGCCGGTCAGCGCCTCCGCAAGGGCGTGCTTGTCTCCGCCGACGAGAACGGCCTTACGGTCGATCTTCACGTCGTGCTCGAGAACGGCGTCAACATGAAGTCCGTCTGCCACAATCTTTCGAGCTCCGTTGCCTTCACTCTGCAGGAGATCGCCCAGATCGATCCCGCCAGCCTTAAGATCGGCATCCATATCGACGCGCTCAAGAGCCGTCTGAACTAGCATCCGAAAACGGAGATTCAAATACCCATGATTGCAAAGACCATTCGCACCTGTTTTCCGATCGCTGCGGCTGCCGTTTCCGACAAGGCCGAGGAGATCAACAAGCTCAACGTCTTCCCCGTACCCGACGGTGACACCGGCACCAACATGTCGCTCACGCTCGCCTCGGTGACCAAGGAGCTTTCTGCTCTTCCTGCCGACGCCGACATGGAAGCCATCGCCGGCGCCATCACCCACGGCTCCCTCATGGGTGCCCGCGGCAACTCCGGCGTCATCACCTCGCAGATTCTGCGCGGTGTGGCCGAGGGCCTCGTCTCTGCCGATGAGCCCATCACGTCCGCCAACATCGCCTTCGCCTTCCGTCGCGCCGTCAAGGTCGCCTTCCAGGCTGTCCGCAAGCCCATCGAGGGCACGATCCTCACGGTCCTGCGCAATGTCTCGACCAAGGCAGACGAGTGCGAGAAGAAGAAGTTCTCTGCCGAGGATGCGCTCGACGCCATCGTCGTCGAGGCCTACCAGTCCGTCGCCCGCACGCCCGACCTGCTGCCCGTTCTGAAGGAGAACGGCGTGGTCGACTCCGGCGCCTTTGGCTTTGCCATCTTCCTGGAGAACTTTGTTGCCGCCGCGCTTGGCCGCAGCACCGTTGTCGAGGATTTCTCCGCCACGTTTGATTCCGCTGGCTCTGCCCGCGACGCGGCCCTCGGTCGCGTTGAGATCGAGGCCAACGATGACTGGGAGGGCTCGGAGTTCCGCTACTGCAACGAGTTCCTCTTTAAGGCCGACGCCCCGTTTGACGAGGACGAGTGTCTTAAGTTCCTGGGCTCCATGGGTGACTGCGAGCTGCTCGTGGGTGCCTACCCCGACTATAAGATTCATGTGCACTCCAACACCCCCAACCTGGTGCTCGAGCACATGCTGCAGCTCGGTCAGATCTATGAGGTCTTTATCCACAACATGGAGATGGAGGCCCACGACCGTACCGCCAAGATTCACGAGGACCAGGAGAAGGCTGCCGAGCCCGAGAAGGCCCTGGGCTTTGTCGCCGTTGCCGCTGGGTCCGGCGAGGCAGACATCCTCAAGTCTCTCGGCGTCGACGTAATCGTGTCGGGTGGTCAGACCATGAACCCCTCGACTGCAGACCTGCTGGGCGCCGTCGACCAGGTCAACGCGACCTCGGTCATCATCCTGCCCAATAACGGCAACATCCGCATGGCTGCCGAGGCCGCAGCCTCTGCCTGCACCGACAAGAAGGTCGCCGTCGTTCCCACGAAGACCGTCCCGCAGGCGTTCTCCGCGCTGTTCGCCGTCCTGCCCGATTCTGAGCTCGAGGACGCCGTCGCCGCCATGGTCGATGCCATCAGCGAGGTCCGCGATGGCGAGGTTACCCGCGCCGTGCGCGACTCCAGCGCCTCCGACGGCTCGCCGATTCACTCCGGTGATGTCATGGGCATCATTGCCGGCTCCATCGATGTGGTTGGCTCCGACGTGAAGCAGGTCACGCTCGATTGCATCAACCGCATGCAGGAGGAAGAGGAGGGTGACGCGCTGACGATTCTGGCCGGCGAGGAACTGTCCGATGAGGCCTTCCAGGAGATCGTCGACGCTATCGAGGAGGCTCAGCCCGATCTGGAGATCGACGCCCATCGTGGCGAGCAGCCGCTCTATCCCGTAATCTTCTCAATCGAGTAGGCATCTGCCCATGTCCGAGCTCTGCTCCGTGCCGCGCGTCTCGGAGCGCTTTGCCCAGAGCAATGCGCTCGACGAGGATATCGCGCGACTCAAAT
>UQVT01000079.1 GCA_900544465.1 uncultured Collinsella sp.
TCATTAACACCTGTGCCGTTACGGGCGAGGCCGAGGCCAAGACCCGTAAGGCCGTCCGTCATGCGCTGGCCCATCCAAACGAGCCCTATGTGGTCGTGACCGGATGCGTGGTCAATTTGCATCCCGAGGAGCTGTCGGAGCTTTCGGATCGCGTGATTGCCGAGCCGTCCAAGATAGATGTCGCCGAACGTGTATGCGAGGTGCTGGGTGTTGAGTCCGATTGCGTTCCCGCCTGCAGCGATGGCGAGGTGGTCGATGCGCTCGGTCGCTCTCGCCTGGGCGTGAAGATTCAGGATGGCTGCAACCATCGCTGCACCTATTGCATTGTGTGGAAGGCGCGCGGCCCCGAGCGCTCCGTGCCCGTCGAGTCCGTGCTCGAGCAAGTTCGCGAGGCCCAGGAGGCCGGCGTGCCCGAGGTGGTGCTGACCGGTGTGAACCTGGGTGCCTACGATGGCAAGAGCGCGACCGACGAGCACGTCGAAATCGATGAGCTGCTCGAGGCCATCATGGAGCGCACGTCTATTCCGCATGTGCGCATTTCCTCGGTCGAGCCCATGGATATCTCCGAGCGCCTGCTTAAGGTTATGGCGCGCTACCCGCAGCGTATCGCCCCGTTTTTGCACCTGCCCGTGCAGTCCGGCTGCACGGCGACCCTGCATCGCATGGGCCGTCCCTATAGCGCCGAGGCCTTTGAGGACACGGTGCGTATGATTCGCGCCAACTTGCCCCAGGCGTCCCTTTCGTGCGATGTCATCGTCGGTTTTCCTGGTGAGACGGACGAGGAGTTCGAGGAGTCGCTGGCGCTGTGCCGCCGTGTGGGTTTCTCGCGTATGCACGTGTTCCGCTACAGCAAGCGTCCCGGTACCCTTGCTGCCGACATGCCCGACCAGGTGCCACCCGAGGTTATGGCCGAGCGCAGCCGCCGTATGCGGGCCGCCGCACAGGAGCTCGCTATTGCCGACGCTCGTCGTCGCGTGGGCACGGTCGAGCGTGCCGTGCTCGAGTATGGTGACAACCTGACGCTCGGCTCGTTCCATCATGCCCGTCTTGACGATACCTGTGGACTTACAGCCCCGTGCCTGCTCGATGTTGCTATCATCGGAGTCGATGATTCCGGCTTGGTCCATGCGCGCAGGGAGGTTCATGGAAGCCTCGAAGATTAGACTTACCGTTCCCGAGGGAATTGATCCTTCGTGCGTTTTGGGCGCCGGCGACGGCGTCCTTCGCGTGCTCGAGAGCTTGGTTCGCGCTCACGTGGTCGCCCGTGGCGATAGCATCGCCGTGAGCGGCGACCCGGACGAGGTCGAACTCGTGGCGCGCTTTTTCGAGCACGCTTTTCGCGAGGCGGCCGCCGGGCGCACGCTGTCTGCCGACGATGTCTCTCGCTGCCTGGCCGTCTTGCGCGACGGTGAGCACGAGGCTACGTCGCTTCGCGATGACGTGCTGCTTTCGTATCGCGGCCGCGTCATTCGTCCCAAGACGCTCGGGCAAAAGCGCTACGTGGATGCCATTCGCTCGCATACCATCACCTTTGGCTTGGGTCCAGCTGGTACCGGTAAGACCTATCTGGCCATGGCGCTTGCCGTTGCCGCGCTCAAGCGCCACGAGGTGGGCCGTCTGATCTTGACGCGTCCTGTTGTCGAGGCGGGGGAGAACCTGGGCTTTTTGCCCGGCACCCTCGAGGAAAAGATTGATCCCTACATGCGTCCGCTCTACGACGCCCTTTTTGACATGATGGATCGCGAGCGCACCGATGAGCTTATGGAGCGCGGCGTGATCGAGATCGCCCCGCTTGCCTACATGCGCGGCCGCACGCTGAGCGATGCCTTTGTGGTGCTCGACGAGGCGCAAAATACCACGCCCGAGCAGATGAAGATGTTCCTGACGCGCTTGGGCTTTAACTCCAAGTTCGTGATTACCGGCGACCTGAGCCAGCGCGACCTTGTGGGTCGTCGTGGCGGTCTTGCCGACGTTGAGCAGATTTTGGGCCGTGTCGACGATGTCGCATTTTCTCACCTGGAGCGCGCCGACGTGGTGCGCCATGCCTTGGTGGGACGTATCGTCGAGGCATACGACACTTATGATGATGTGCGCGAGAAACGCGTACGTGACCGAAAGGAGTCCCGTTGAGTGTATTGATCAGCAACGATGCCGAACTCGATACGCTGCTCGATGCGCAGGAGGTGGAGCACATCTGCGAGGTTGTGCTTGCCGCCGAGGGCGTTGAACGTGAAGTCGAGATTTCCCTTTCGTATGTCGACGAGGACGAGATGCACGAGCTCAACCACGAGTGGCGCGGTATCGATCGCACCACCGATGTACTCTCGTTTGAGTGCGATTCGGCCTTTGACGATGACATTCCCGCCGATGAGACGCTCGAGCTCGGCGATATTATCTTGGCCCCGCAGGTTATTGCCCGTCAGGCCCCCGGTTTTGGCAATAGCCCCGCTGACGAGTGCCGTCTGATGCTCGTTCACGGCATGCTGCACCTGCTGGGCTATGACCACATCGAGGACGACGAGGCCGAGGTCATGGAGGCCCGCGAGGACGCCATCCTGCGCGATTTGGCGCTCGAGCGCGGCGAGGACCCCAAGCTAGTCCACGTCGGCCCCATCACCAACCACGCCCACGACTAGGAGCCGTCTATGATTCCCGGATCGAACAAGGACCATCCGTCCTTCTTAAAGTCGTTTTCTTACGCTATGGAGGGCTTCGTCACCGCCGTCAAGACCGAGCGCAACATTAAGGTCATGCTCGTGGCGGGCGTGTGCACCGTCATTGCAGGCTGCATCGTAGGGCTCGACATTGCCGAGTGGGCCACGATTATCATCTGTTGCGGCCTGGTGATCCACGGCGAGCTTTGCAATACCGCCATGGAGGCCATCGTCGACCTGGCGACCCAGGAGCTCCATCCGCTGGCCAAGCGTGCGAAGGACATCGCCGCCGCCTCCGTATACGTTCTTTCCGTCACCGCCGCGATTGTGGGCTTGCTGGTATTTGCCCACGCGCTCGGCTTTATTTAGAAAGGGATTCCCATGTCCGACAATATGCAGCCTACCGATGAGATTTTGGACGACGAGTCCCTGGACGCGGTGGATACCGAGGAGCTCGAGGATGTCGAGGAGTTCGACCCGTTTGAGGGCATGAGCGATGAGGAGCTCGACGCCCTGTGCGACGAGGACGACAACCTCGCGGGCTTTGGCGACGTGGAGCCCGGTTTTCGCAGCGGCTTCGTGGCCCTGGTCGGACGCCCCAACGCCGGCAAGTCCACGCTGCTCAACGCCTGCTATGGCAAAAAGGTCGCCATCACCTCGCCGGTGGCACAGACGACCCGCCGTCGCATGCGCGCCGTCGTCAACCGTCCCGGCTACCAGCTGGTCTTTGTCGATACCCCGGGTATTCATAAGCCCAAGGACGGCCTGGGGTCCGAGCTCAACAAGAGCGCACTGTTCGAGTTGAACGATGTCGACGTCGTCGCGTTTTTGATTGATGCCACCAAGCCCATCGGCAGGGGAGACGCCTGGGTTGCCGAGCGTGTCAGATGCGCTCGTTGCAAGAAGGTCCTGGTGCTCACCAAGGCCGATGAGGCCGACCCCGCACAGGTCATGGAGCAGCTTAAGGCTGCCCACGAGCTTATGGAATATGACGACGAGATTGTGACGTCGTCGGTTAAGAACTTCAACGTCGATGCCTTTATAGAGACCGTTGCGCACTTTTTGCCTGAGGGTCCGCGTTGGTTCCCCGAGGACATGGGTATTGACGCTTCCGATGAGACGCTCGTTGCCGAGTTTGTGCGCGAGAAGGTCTTGCGCCGCACCCGTGATGAGATTCCGCACTCCGTTGGCGTGATCTGCGATGCGCTCGAGCAGACCAAGAAGGTGCTGCGCGTGCACGCCACCATTTACGTCGAGCGCGAGGGCCAAAAGGGCATCATCATCGGCAAGGGCGGCGAGATGATCAAGCATATCGGTATCGACGCCCGACGCGATCTTGAACGCATTTTTGGCACGCAGGTCTTTTTGGAGCTGGACGTGAAGGTCAAGGCCGGCTGGCGTGACGACGAGGCCCAGATTCGCCGCTTTGGCTACAATGCCGAGGACTAAGGACGCGCGGCGCGCATGGCAGGCTCCCGGACATATCGCACGAAAGTGCTCGTGCTTGATAAGACTAAGCTCAAAGAGACCGACCTGATCTTGACGATGCTTGACGAGCGGGGGCGGCAGGTTCGTGCCGTGGCAAAGGGCGCCCGCAAACCCGGCGGACGCCTGGCTGCGCGCTGCGAGCTGTTCTGTACGGTCGATATGCTGCTCGCACATGGACGGTCGCTCGACGTGGTTTCCCAGGCCGAGCTTATGGAGGCGCCGCTCGGCGCTGCGCCCGATTACGAGACGACCTGCGCCGCAAGCGCGATCGCCGAGGTCGCGCGTGTGTGCTCGTTCGAGGACGCCGAGGACCCGTTTACCTTTGCCATCACGCAGCGAGCGCTTGCCCTGGTGGGCAGCGGGCTTGACACGGCACATATGGACCTACTTGTGGCGGCATATGTCTTTAAGCTGCTGTCGCACGTTGGCTATCGACCCGATTTTTCGGCCTGCGTGCTGTGCGGAGACCCCATGCTGTCGTATTTTTCGCCCCAGGCGGGCGGCCTCATGTGCGGGTCGTGCGCGTCGAGCGTTCCAGGTGCCGAACTGGTGTCGACCGGTGAGACCGCATGGCTGCGCGCCCTCATGTCCATGACCTTCGATGCGCTCATGGCCGAGCGAATCGACCCGCATACGGCGGCATTCCTGCTCGGGCTTTCGCATGTGTGGGCTGCGACGCACACCGATCAACGCCTCCGTGCGATGGAATTCATGTTGGGTCGGTGATGATGCGCAGGCGCGGGCTGCTTGTGGTATCATGCCGACCTGTTGGTACCTCGACCTTGGTTGCTCGCTCCACCGGCGGCTTCCCAGTCCGAGGCGAATCGAGTCGCCCGCGGGCGACGTAAAACGAAAGGTGAAACAATGACTGTTTCCAAAGAGCGCAAGGCGGAGCTGACTGCCCAGTTCGGTAACACCCCGGTCGACACCGGCAACCCCAAGGTTCAGGTCGCCATCCTGTCCGAGCGCATCAAGGAGCTGACCGAGCACATGAAGTCCCACCAGAAGGACTTCCACACCCGTCGTGGCCTGCTCATGCTCGTCGGCCGTCGTCGTCGTCTTCTCTCCTACATCAAGAAGAACGACATCGTCGAGTACCGTGAGCTCATCAAGGCTCTGGGCATCCGCGACAACATCCAGTAGGATTTGTACATGCTAAGAGCGTCCTGCGCAGCGGGGCGCTCTTTTTGTGTAAGGGCGCGAACAATCACGCTCTGAAGCGTGGCGGGGGCAGGGGGCCCGCGTCACATGAGAAGCCCGCAGGCAAGGGGTCTGCGGGGTAAAGGAGAACAATGACACTCGTATCCAAGACCTTTGAGCTGTACGGCAAGACCTACACCTTTGAGTCGGGCGAGCTTGCCAAGCAGGCCACCGGCGCCTGCCTGGTCAAGCAGGGTGACACCACGATGCTCGACACCGTGGTCGTCTCCAAGGAGCGTAAGAACTACGACTTCTTCCCGCTGACCGTCGACTTCAACGAGAAGATGTACGCCGCCGGCCGCATCCCGGGTGGCTACCTCAAGCGTGAGGGCCGTCCCAGTGAGAAGGCTACGCTCACCGCGCGCATGATCGACCGTCCGATTCGCCCGAGCTTCCCGGATGGCTTCCGCAACGAGGTGCACATCGTCGCCACCTCGCTCGTCGCCGACCAGGTCAACCCCTTCGACGTCATCAACGTCATGGGTGCTTCTCTGGCCATGACGCTCGGCGGCGTGCCCTTCGAGGGTCCGCTTGCCTGCGTGCGCATCGGCCGTAACGTGGAGACCGGCGAGTTTATCGTCAACCCCACCTACGAGGAGCGCGAGAACTCCGATCTGGACCTGGAGCTGGGCGGCTCTGCCGACTTCATCTCGATGGTCGAGGCCGGCGCCGAGGAGATCTCCGAGGACGACATGCTCGCCGCCATGAAGTTTGGCCAGGAGGCCCTTGCTGCTTTCTGCCAGGCTCAGGACGAGTTCGTTGCCGAGTGGGAGCAGGTCAACGGCCCCATCGTCAAGAAGGAGTACCCGCTCGACCAGCCCGTCGAGGAGGTCCAGGAGCGCATCTTCGCCCACTACGACGAGATGGCAGCCGCCCTTCGCGACGCCGACAAGCTCTCCCGTATCGGCAAGGTCGAGGCTCTGAAGGAGTCCATCCGTGCCGAGTTTACCGAGCAGGAGCAGGCCGCTTGGGAGCGCGAGATCCCCGTGGCGCTCAAGAAGCTCGAGAAGAAGGCCATGCGCACCATGGTCGTCGAGACCGGTGAGCGCGTCGACGGCCGTGCCGCCGACGAGATCCGTCCCATCATGGTGAAGGACAACTACCTGCCGCTCGTTCACGGCTCCGGCCTGTTCCAGCGTGGCCAGACCCAGGTGCTCTCCGTCCTGTCGCTCGGCATGCTCAACGAGGGCCAGCGTCTGGATACCATCGAGCCCACCGAGGGCAAGCGCTACATGCACCACTACAACTTCCCGCCTTTCTGCACCGGCGAGACCGGCCGCATGGGCAGCCCCAAGCGCCGCGAGATCGGCCATGGCAATCTGGCCGAGCGCGCTCTGCTTCCGGTGCTTCCCGACGAGAACGAGTTCCCCTACGCCATCCGCGTCGTCTCCGAGGTCATGGAGTCCAACGGCTCCTCTTCGATGGCTTCGACCTGCGGCTCCACGCTCGCCCTTATGGACGGCGGCGTGCCCATTAAGCGCCCGGTCTCCGGTATCGCCATGGGCCTGATCCAGGAGGAGGGCAAGACCGTGGTCCTGTCCGACATCCAGGGTCTCGAGGACTTCCTGGGCGACATGGACTTTAAGGTCACCGGCACCACCGAGGGCATCACCGCCCTGCAGATGGACAACAAGGCCACCGGCCTCACCTTCGACATCCTGGCCCGCGCTCTGCAGCAGGCCAAGGAGGGTCGCGCCTTCATCCTGCAGAAGATGCTCGATGTGATCCCCGAGACGCGCCACACCACGCGCAGCACCGCTCCGCGCATCGTCTCCATCCAGGTTCCGACCGACAAGATCCGCGACGTCATCGGTTCCGGCGGTAAGGTCATCCGCGGTATCCAGGATGAGACCGGCGCTTCGGTCGACATCCAGGAGGACGGTACCGTCTTTGTCGGCGGCACCGGCGAGTCTGTCGACCAGGCCGTCGAGCGCATCAAGCTCATCATCAAGGTTCCCGAGCCGGGCGAGGAGTACACCGGTCGCGTGGTCTCCATCCAGCCCTTCGGCGCCTTCGTGAACCTGCTGCCCGGTAAGGACGGCTTGCTGCACATCTCCCGCGTCGCCAAGGGCCGCGTGGAGAAGGTCGAGGACGTCCTCAACGTGGGCGACGAGGTCAAGGTCGTCGTCATCGAGGTCGACGATCGCGGCAAGATCTCGCTCGATCGTCTGGATAAGCCCGAGGCCCCGGCTCGCGCCGAGGGTGCCTCCGATGGCGACGGCGAGCACTTCCAGCGTCGTGAGCGTCCGCGTCGCGAGCGCTCCGAGCGCAGCGACCGTCCGCGCCGTGACCGCGGCGACCGCAATGGCCGTGACCGCCGTCCGCGCCGCCCGCGTGAGGACCGTCCGATCACGCCGTCCGTTCCCAAGGAGCGTGAGCTGATCCCGGTTTCCGAAGCAGGCATGCAGCAGGCGGAAAAGCTGGCTACCGATTTTGTAACCGGTCTGCTGGCAAAGATGGGCGTTGAGGGTCAGGTTAAGACCCTGCCTCAGGTAGAGTGCGACCAGCTCCGTCTGGAGATTTCCGGTCCGGATATGGGCCCGATCATCGGCCGCCGCGGCGACACGCTGGATGCCATCCAGTACCTCGGCTCTCTGGTGCTGAATAATGCACTGGATGAGCACGTTCGCCTGTCTGTCGATACCGAAAACTACCGCGAGAAGCGCGCGGAAAGCCTGGAGCGTCTGGCCCGCAAGATGGCGATGAAGGTCGTTAAGGCGCATCGCTCCATGACGCTTGAGCCGATGAACCCGTATGAGCGCCGCATCATCCATGCCGCGCTGCAGGACTTCAACGGTGTGACCACCTATTCGACCGGCACCGAGCCGGGTCGCCGCGTTGTTATTGCGCCGGATAACAGCTATCGCAATCGCGACCGCGGTTAAATCGGGGTATTCGTTATGAACGATACGATTGCCGCAATTTCCTCCTCCGGCGGACCGATCGGTTTGATCCGCGTGTCGGGTGAACGCGCAATCGAAGCGATAAATGCCGTTTTTCAGGCGAAGAACGGCAAGCCGCTTACGGAAGCACCCTCGCAGAAGCTGGTTTACGGCACACTGACGGACAAGTCCGGCAATGTGATCGACTGCTGCTACGCTGTCGCGCTGCACGCACCGCATACCTATACGGGTGAAA
>UQVT01000080.1 GCA_900544465.1 uncultured Collinsella sp.
ATCACAAAGTTGACCGGCGTGGAGATCAGGCGCTCCATGCGGATGAGCGGCGGGGTCACGCGGTGCATGACGCGCTCGACCTTGGTGGTCGAGACGGTAAAGTCATGCTGGCCCAGGATGTGCGCCTCGTCATCGTAGCGGTCATCGAGCAGCGGCAGGCACTCCCCCAACCAATCGGTAAGGCTGTCGAGTTTAACACCGCACTTGGCCGGGATGGTAAAGGCCAAGATGACGCCAGCAAGCGTGGCATGTACGCCGCTCTTGAACATGCAGAACCACAGCAGCAGACCCAGTACCGAATACGGGGCAAGGCGGTAATGTTGCGTCTTGTTGAGCCACACGAGCGCGCAGGTCACAAGCGCGGCGGCGCCCAACCAAAACGGATTGGGGCTCTGACCGTAGAAGATGGCGATGGCGGCGATGGAAATGAGGTCGTCGGCGATGGCGAGCGTCGAGAAGAACACGCGCACGCCGTTGGGCACGCGATTGCCCAAAAGCGACAGCACGCCCAGCGCAAAGGCAATATCGGTTGCCATGGGGATGGCCCAACCGTTGCGGGCGCCGGCATGGTTAAAGATCAGGTAGATGCAGGCGGGAACGACGACGCCGCCCACGGCCGCCAGCATGGGAAGCATGGCCTGACGCGGATTCTTGAGCTCGCCGACCGTCATCTCGTACTTAAGCTCAATGCCCACCAACAAAAAGAAAATCGCCATGAGGAAGTCGTTGACGAAAAGTTCAACGGTAAGACCGACCGTAAGGTTGCCCAGACCCACATACAGCGGGGTCTCCAAAAAGTGATGGATGGCCTCGTAGGCATCGGTATTGGCGCAAATGACGGCGGCGATGGCGGCGAAGACCATGACGGCGGCGGAAATCGTGCCGTTCTCGGCGATGCGCTCCCAAATGTCGTGGCGTTCAAAGCGCTTGCGCTCACGGACGTTGAACAGCTGCTCGGTTGCTGCCATGGGCGGCTCCTTTCACGGGAAAGCTCCCGTCTTAAAAAAGCACGGCCCGCCCAAGTGGCGGCGCCGCGCTCTAACGTATTACGCTTGCATCTAGCCTACCCTGCACGACAAGCACGCAGGCGTGGCCGAAAAGCGGAACCACAGGTTGAACATTATTTGCTCAACGGCACGGGCACGCCTGTCCAAGAGACGACGCGGCGCATGCAAAAAAAACGACCGGAGCGCGGGGCGTCCGCGATCCGGTCGTGGCGTTTGGTCAACTAAACCTAGCAGGCGGCCATGATGGGGGCAGCGACCTGCTTCTTACGGGAGAGGACGCCCGGCATCCAGACGCCGTCGTGCTCGTCGGCAATGCCCAGGCCCTTCTGAGCAGCCTCGGTCTCGCCCTCGAGCAGGACCTGCGAGCCCTCCTCCATGATGTCGGTGATGCACAGGACAATGCCGTCAGCGCCCTTCTCGGCGGCGCAGGCGCGCATGGCCTCGCGAATCTCGTCGATCATGCCGAGTGCGCGGGTCTTGTCGACAGTCTCGTACTGGCCGATGAGTAGCTTCTTGCCGGCGGGCTCGAACATTTTGATGTCGTTGCCGACCATCTCGGCTGCGGTGAAGGAGCCGGACGGACGGGTGAGGAAGACCTCCATGCCAAACTTAACCGGGTCGACGCCCACCTGCTCGCCGAGCTTGGCGGCGACGGCGCGGTCGACATCGGTGGTGGTGGGGCTCTTGAGCATGAGCGTGTCGGTCATCATGGCCGAGAGCAGCAGCTTGGCCTGGACGTCGGAAAGCTCAACGCCGAGCACGCCGGCGAGCTTGGTGACGATGGTGCAGCTGGAACCCCAGGGCAGGCAGATGTAGTGCAGCGGGCCGGCGGTCTCGAAGTCGCCGATGCGGTGATGATCGACAACGCCAAAGACCGTGGCGTCCTTAAGGCCGGCGACGGACTGGGCGGACTCGTTGTGGTCGGTGAGAACGACGAGCTGGCCGGCCTCGACGGACTCGATCACGCGGGGCTCGGCAATGCCGGCGTCGGCGAGCAGCTTGGCGGACTCGGCCGGAAGCTGACCCAGAGCGCAAGCCTCGTAGGTGTTGCCAGCATACTCAACCTGGTTGAGCAGCTGGGACAGGACGACGGCGCTCATGATGGCGTCGTTATCGGGGTTCTGGTGACCAAAGACAAGAACGTTTGCCATGGATATCCTCCACTTGATATGTGTACTTGGACGTAGCTATGGTAGCACGCCGATGCCGAGCCTTCGCAGACGGAAGGGCCACGGCATATTTTGGGGCAGGCACGGGGGCCAAGGCTGTCCCTTTTGCACCATGTTGGTGCAAAGTAACCTGTCCCCCTTGCACCGACTATTTACCGGCGGCGCGCAGGGCTACGTAGGCGGCACCGATGATACCGGCGTCGTTTCCGAGCGAAGCGACCTTAATGGGCGTCTCGCGCGAGGCGGAGAGCGCATAGCGCTGGAAGTGCTCGCGGACCTTGTCGAGGTAGACATCGGCCGAAGCGGACGCGCCGCCACCGATCAGGAACATCTCGGGGTCGACCACGTTGGCGATAAGTGCCAGAGCACGACCGAGATAGTCGGCCATGGTGTCGGCCGCGGCCAGCGCGAGCTTGTCGCCCTCGCGGCAGGCCTGGAACACGTCCTTGGAATCGGAGGGACCGGTGAGCTCGATGGGGTCGACGCCCGCCTTCTTGCACTCGGCAAGGTAGTTGCTCACCACGCCGGTGGCGCTGGAATACTGCTCCAGGTGGCCATGGCCGCCGCAGCCGCAGGTGCGCTCCTCAGCCGGGTTCAGGCACATGTGGCCAATCTCGCCGCCGGCACCCACAACGCCCGATACCACGTCGCCGTTAACGATAACGCCGCCGCCCACGCCGGTACCAATGGTGACCATCACCACGTTCTGCACGCCCTTGGCAGAACCGAGCCAGGCCTCGCCCATGGCAGCGGCGTTGGCATCGTTCTCATACTTAACGACCGCATCGGGGCAGTGCTCCTGAATGGCGATCTTGAGTTCGGGCAGGTGAATGGCAATGTTGGCCTTGACCTTGGCATCGCCCGATGCCGGGATGGGGCACGGAACGGCCAGGCCAATGCCCGCCACAAAGGCACGCGGAATCTGTGCCTTGGCGACCACCTGGTCGATAGCCTCGGTCACCGCGGCAAAGCCCGCGGCGTCAACGATAGGAGGCGTGGGCACGCTGGCTTTGGCAAGCAGGTTGCCGTCCTCGTCGAACAGGCCCTCCTTAACCGAAGTGCCGCCGACGTCGATGCCGATGTAGTACTGCTTAGGTTCCATGGGAGCCCACCTTTCTCGTTTAAACATTGCCTGTATGGTACCGCTCCCAAGGCAAAAACCTACCAAAAAGGGACAGGTTTGTTTTGGCAGGTTTTATCTGGGGAAACGCAAATGGCCGCTTAATAGGTCGCGCAAGACCTTCCCCAAATATAAAGGCGCCGGGAGGCGGAGACTCCCGGCGCCCGTCAAAGGGACTGTGTTGTCTGTTGGACCGCACGGCCCATCGCGGCGATAACGCCGACTAGGCCTGAAGTACCTGCAGCTGCTTGTGAATCTCGATGAGCTCCGTCGCCATGACGCGCATGGTCTCGGTACCGGCCATCTGGTCCTCGGCATGCAGCAGAATCAACGGGGCCTCGCCGTTACGCTCGCCGTTGGCCTCCTTCTTCAGAAGCCCCATGTGAACATCGTGGCCACCGTTATAGGCCTCGTCGCCCTGCTTGATAAGCTCCTCGGCGGCGTCAAAATCGCCCTCCTTGGCCTTTTGCACGGCATTGATGTACATGCTCTTGGCGGTACCGACGTAGCTGATGATCTCGAAGCAGGTCATCTGCAGTTCGTTCATATCCTCCATGCGGAGCACCTAGCCCATCACGCTGACGCAGTGGTCGATGATGCCGGCAGCGTTCATGCGGCCGTAGTCGACCATGTTGATGACCTCGACCGGAAAACGACCGGCGGCCTCCTTCTCAAAATCGCCCTTGGTGTAGCCGATCTGCGGACCAAGCAGCAACATGTCGCACTCGTCCAGGTGATCGTGGGCCTCGTTCATGGGACGAGCCTCGACCTCAATATCCAGACCACGGTTTGCAACCTCGGCCTGCATCTTCTGGACCAGCAGGCTCGTGGACATGCCGGCATTGCAGCAGAGCATGATCTTCTTCATGGTTTCCTCCTTATAACTGCGCGGCGCGCAGACGACAACTGGTTGTATTCCTTGCGGCTATTGTGCCCGCTCCCCTGTATCTTTAAGCAAGGGAGAGAGCCGCGGGCACCGGCACCGCGTACCGGCGCCCGCAAAGGTGAAAGGGACGAACGTTAGGCGTTCTACTCGGCGAGAGCCTCCTGCTTGGCGATTGCCTTCTCGGAAATCTTCATAAAGGGCAGGTAGACGGCCATGCCAATGACAATCTCGAGAGCCTGCCACACGCCGGCGCGCCAGTCAAAGCCCGTAGCGAGCAGGGCATTGATGACGGGAGGCATGGTCCAGGGCACCTGGGCGATGCAGGGGCTGATGATGCCTGCGCAGGTAAGGCCATAGGTGATGCCGATGAACAGATCGGGAAGAAGGACGAACGGGATCATGAGCGGCAGGTTGTACACGATGGGGTAACCGTAGATAACCGGCTCGTTGATGTTGAACAGACCAGGCAGGATAGCCATCTTGGAAACGGTCTCGGAAGCCTTGTTCTTGGAGAACAGGAGCGTGTCGAGCAGAAGCATGAGGGTGCAGCCCGAGCCGCCGATGAGGGCGAAGCTGTTAACGATCTGCATGTTCATGTAGTGATCGGGCTGGATGGTGCCACCGGCGGCAAAGGTAGCCATGTTGTCGACGATGAGCATGGTCAGGATCGGCTCGACGGTAGCGCCAGAGATGGTGGACTGGTGAATACCGACGCAGAACAGCAGGTTAGCAAGGGTGTAGATGAGGATAACAGCCCACGGACCGGCGTTCATGATGCTCTTGAGCGGGTTGGAGATGCACGTGGAGATGATGGTGCACAGATCGGTGCCGGCGCACACGGCGAGCAGGGCTGCGGCAAGAGCGAAGATCGCGAGGTTGAGCAGCATCGGGATCATGACGTTGAAGGAGTTGGAGACCGCGGGAGGCACGCCCTCGCCCAGCTTAACCTTGAGCTTCTCGACGCCAGAAATCTTGATGAAGAGCGAGACGGAAAGCAGGGCGATGATAATAGCCGAGAACAGACCGTTGGTGCCGGTGTTGGCAGTCGAAAGGGCGCCCGTGACCTCGGCGGAGGTGATCTTGTCGGTGAGCAGCGGGCTCGTGGCGGCAAGCGAGGCGGTGATCTGCTGCGGCATCATGATGACGAAAGCAGAGATAGCGACGACCACGCAAGCGAGCGGGTTATCGAAACGCTTGTTCTTAGCGAGGCTGTAGCCAATCAATCCGGCCAAGATAATGGCAGAGACGTTGAGGGTGCCCAGCGTAATTGCCGAACCCCACGTCTGAAGGTTGGCAAGGCCCGCCGCATCGAGCGGGAACAGAGGGAACACGACGTTGTTAATAAGAACCGCGATACCCGCAAGGATATAGAGCGGCGTGATGGTCGCGAAGGCGTCACGCAGGGAACGCAGGTGAACCTGGTTTCCCACCTTCGCAGAGACCTCGGCAAACTTGTCGAGGAAGCTCTTTCCGTTGTCACTGGCCATGATTGCTCCTAACTTTCAAATCCGGCCTTTTCCTATGCGCACGGTGGTCTGTCGCCCTCTGCCACCAGATGTGCCATGCGTTGCGCGCAGCGGCGCGCGGTCTGGGCGTTCGCCCGTTCGCTAATCAACCACGTGAGTCGTGGCGACCTGCTTGAGCCAAGCTGCCGACTTCTTAAGGCGGCGCTTGTAGCCGTCCATAAGGTCGACCTCGACAAAACCGTAACGGTTCTTAAAGGCATTCGCCCAAGACCAGTTATCGATGACGGCCCAATAATGGTATCCACGGCACTTGGCGCCCTCGGCAATTGCCTTGGCAACCCACTCCAGGTGCTGGCGTACAAAGTCGACGCGGTAGTCATCCTGGATGGTTCCTTCGGCGTCTCGGTTCTTGTATTCGTCCATGATGCCGATGCCGTTCTCGGAAACGAACCACTCAAGATCGGGGTAGTTCTTAGCGCAGTCCATGCCAAAGTCGTAGAGGCCCTGCGGGTAGATCTCCCAGCCGCGGCTCTCGTTCATAACGGCGTCGGGCCACACGTACTCGTCGGCAAAGTGCGGCAGACCGTACTGGTCGATCTTGCTCGCCGGCGCCTGAACGCGCGTGGGGTGGTAGTAGT
Source organism: uncultured Collinsella sp. (assembly GCA_900544465.1). Classification (GTDB taxonomy): domain Bacteria; phylum Actinomycetota; class Coriobacteriia; order Coriobacteriales; family Coriobacteriaceae; genus Collinsella. The sequence goes on from UQVT01000080.1 coordinate 6,287, forward strand.
TGCAACCGAGCCAGTCGACAACACCCTGCTTAAGAATCTCTTGGTCGCCGGCACGGAACGGAAGCTTAACGCCGCCCTCGGCCAGGCTGTCGAGCACGTCGGCGGGAAGCTCGCCCTTGGTAATGAGGTCGAGCCACCAGCGGTTGTTGATGCCGCTGGTCATACGCACGGCCTCGAGGTCCGCCTCGCTGGGGTTCTCCTTGGTGTAGACCGGGGTAAAGCAGTTGATCATGCCGATCTTGGCATCGCTGCGAACGGCGCCCTCGTCATAGGCGCGACGGTAGTTGGCCACGGCCAGCGCATGTGCCAGCGAGATGTGATACTGCACGGTGCGAGCGCGGCTAAAGTCGTGGAGCTGCGGGAACCACACGCCCTCCTGATAGCGCTGCTCGGGCTCGACGATGGGCTCGTTAAAGGTGAACCAGTACTTGATCTCCTGGCCAAACTCGTGGAAGGCGACGTCGGCGTAATGTGCGTAAGCCTCGACAACCTCACGGCTCTCCCAGCCGCCACGGTTAAAAAGGTAGGTGGGCATGTCAAAGTGGTACAAGTTGACAAACGGCTCCAGGCCGGCTTCGCGAGAGGCGCGGAACAACTCGTGATACCACGCGGCGCCTTCCTCGTTGAGGTTGCCGTCGGCATCGAGCAGACGGCTCCACTGGATGGAAGTGCGATAGGTATCCAGGCCCAAGTCCTTCAAAATGCGAAGGTCTTCCTGGTACTTGGCCATAAAGTCATTGCCGGCGTAAGAGCCAACGCAGTTGTAGAACGAGCCCAGATCCTGGATGGACCAGGTGTCCCACAGGTTCTCGAGCTTGCCGCCCTGGTTCCACTGACCCTCAGTCTGCGGGCCGGACATAGCAGCGCCAAAGAAGAAGTCGTTGGGCAGCTGATACAGTGCCATCAAAGTCCTCGCTTTCGTGTTCTAGAGCTTCCGGTTGGAGACGGGTTTGCTTTGGCAGGTTATCCGGCGCGGGCGCGCACCGGTCATACCGATATCCAACCCGCCAAAACAAAACCGTCCCCAAACGGTCGATCCTGTTCTGCGGAAAGATTCCGTTCGTTGCTTAAACTATAGCGCTCTAATTCTAAAAGTAAAGCGTCTTTTTCTTTTTTCTTTCTCGAGCTTCTTAGATAAAGGTTATATGGGTGCCTTGTTAAGGGTTATACTTACTTGCGTATTGATATATGTCGGAAAGGAGGTTCAATGATTCCCAAATACGAGGCGATAGCTGCAGATATTCGTCGAAGCATCGAGGATGGCCCTCTTAAACCGGGCGACAAGCTTCCCACCGTCGTTGAGTTCTGCGAGCTCTATAGCGTTTCCAAAATCACCGTCAAACGAGCTATCGAGCAAATCACCGAGGAAGGTCTTATTACCAGCCGACGCGGATCGGGTACCTACGTTAAGGACACGGCGGGACTTCCCGGTCAGGCGTTTTTCCAGGGCAAAAACGACCGTGCCCAGGGCTTTTCGTATGAGCACCGCGGGGAGAAGGTGACCTCGGTGGTCTACGATTTCTCGATTGTTAATCCACCAGCGGACATCGCAGCCCAGCTGGGAATTGCCGAGGATGACTTTGCCTATCACATCGTGCGCGTGCGTCAGGCCGATGAGAAGCCCATCGTTATCGAGTACACCTACATGCCCCTCGAGCTGATTCCAGGCCTTAAAAAGAAGGACCTGTACGGATCGGTCTACCACTTCATCCGCGAGCAATGTGGGCTGAAGATTTCGAGCTTCCACCGTACCATTCGCGCCGTGGCAGCAACCGAGGAAGAAGCCGAGCGCTTGGACACCAAGCCTGGCTCTCCCCTGCTCGAGCTCACCCAGATTGGCTTTTTGGACAGCGGCGCCGCCTTTGAGTATTCGGTCTCGCGCAACGTTGGCGACCGCTTTGAGTTGCACAACGTAACGTTGGCATAGGTTTTTGTAGTCATCCGGGCGCTCGCTTTGAGCTGTTTTGTGCAGCGCCCGC
>UQVT01000081.1 GCA_900544465.1 uncultured Collinsella sp.
TGCCTGGCCTTTGTGTCGGCATAATGATTAGCATGTTGCTGCTCTATATCATCTGCCAGGAGCAGCTCATCTCGACCGACCCGTTGACTGGCCTCAACAATCGCAACCGTTTTGAGACCTATATGCTGTCGCTCTTCTCAAATGTTGGTCATACGGACGATGTGTATCTTCTCATGATGGACGCTGACGGCTTTAAGCAGATTAACGATCGCTATGGACATGTGGAGGGTGATCATGCTCTTCAGGTCTTATCTGCTGCGCTCAAAAAGGTCTGCACGGCGTCTGGCAGCTTTATCGCACGTTATGGCGGCGATGAGTTCGTAGTCCTTCAAAAGGCGGCAGCGGAACAGGACATCATACGTCTGTGCGCGGCAATCAACGACGAGCTCGCGCGCGCCGAGGTGCCGTATCTGTTGCGGATGTCCATCGGCTACGCACGGGTCGGTGACGGCGTCGATACCTGGCAAGACTTGCTTCGCGCTGCCGACGCGGAGCTCTACCGCGTCAAGGCCGAGAAAAAGAAGGCCGGCGTCCAGATACGCTAGGAAAAGGGCGCACGCTGGCGTGCGTGGCGCCCCTCGGCTCACCGATGTACTCCATTAAGCTAAAGTATGTGAATCCCTTCTGCTAAATAAGGGCAGCTCGTTAGGCCTTTTTGGGCCTGTTGACGATGATGATGCCGCTGCAGACCAACAGCAGGGCAACGATGACGGTAACGGGGCTCGTGCCAGCGCCCTCGCCGAGCAGCAGCGCGCTCAGCACCACACCAAAGACGGGGTTCATAAACCCAAAGACCGAGACGCGGCTGACGGGGTTGACGGCAAGCAGGCGCGACCACAGCGAGTACGCGACGGCGGAAATGAGTGCCATATAAATGATGAGCGCGATGGCGGGGGCGATTTCGGTGGGGGACAACGTGCCGCCCATCAAAAACCCGATGGCGGTAAGGACCACGCCACCGACTAAAAACTGCCACCCGGCAAGCAAGACGCCGTCGTGCTCGCGCGAGAAGATGCCGATCAGGCAGGTCGATAGGGCGCCTGCAACAGTGGAAGCCAAGATAAAGCCCTCGCCGTCGAGCGTAAAGCCAAAGGTGCCGTCCGCGCCCGAAAGGTTGACGAGCGCGACGCCGGCAAAGCCCAGCGCACAGCCAAGCACCTTGGCCGTATTGAGCTTCTCGGTGTGAAATGCCAGGGCGGCAAAGAGGATTGCGAGGAAGTTGGCGCTGGCCTCGATGATGGAGCTCGACATGGCGCTGGCGCGCGAGAGGCCCAGATAGAAAAAGAAGTACTGCCCGATAGTCTGGAAGAGCGACAAGACAAAGATGGGCTTGATGTCGCGCGCTTGCGGTATGAGGGGGCGGCGTTGGGCCGCGCTCATCCCAACGATAACCAGGGCGCCGGCAAGCGTAAAGCGTAAACCTGCAAAGAGCAGCTGCGAAGCGCTATCGTGCGCTGGGATGCCAAAGAGCGCGTAGCCGATCTTGATGCAGGGAAAGGCCGATCCCCAGAGTGCACAGCAAACAAGACAGCCCAGGATGAGTCCGGGCAGGGTGGCGAGATACGGCTTGCGGCTTTCCATGATGTCCTTCCTACATGCGCGAAGTAAAAAAGAACCCGCCACCGGATGTGTCGGTGGCGGGTGTTGTTACCCGAAGGGATTGTACCTGATGGGAAAGGTTTAAGCGAAGTAGGCCACGCCGCTCTCAAAGATCGGCATGAACTTATCGCCGGGGACATGCTCGGGCACGTTGCGGTACAGGTTGTCGCCGCGACGCTCGGCATGGCCCATCTTGCCCAGGACGCGGCCGTCGGGGCTCGTGATGCCCTCGATGGCGAGTGCGGAGCCGTTGGGGTTGACGGAAAGATCCATGCTGGGCTTGGCGTCTTCGCCCACGTACTGCGTGGCGACCTGGCCGTTGGCGATCAGCTGGGCGAGCACTTCGTCGTTGGCGACAAAGCGGCCCTCGCCGTGGCTGATGGCGACGGTGTAGGGGTCATCTAGGCTGCACTGCGACAGCCACGGGGACAAGTTGGACGAGATGCGGGTGCGCACCAGACGGCTCTGGTGGCGGCCGATGGTGTTGAACGTCAACGTGGGCGCATCGGGTGTGGCGTCGACGATGTCGCCGTAGGGCACCAGGCCGAGCTTGATCAGGGCCTGGAAGCCGTTGCAGATGCCCAGCATCAGGCCATCGCGGGCCTTGAGCAGGTCGCGGACTGCCTCGGTGACCTCGGGAGCGCGGAAGAACGCCGTGATGAACTTGGCGGAGCCGTCGGGCTCGTCGCCGCCCGAGAAGCCGCCGGGGATCATGACGATCTGGCTTGCACGGATGCGGCGGGCAAGCTCGTGGGTGCTCTCGGCGACGGCCTCGGGCGTGAGGTTGTTGATCACGAAGGTGTCGGCTTCGGCACCGGCTGCGCGGAAGGCACGTGCGCTGTCGTACTCACAGTTGTTGCCGGGGAACACGGGGATGATCACGCTCGGACGGGCGATCTTGGCGCCGCTGTACACGTGGATGTCCTTGGCACGGAAGTCGATGGTCTCGACCTCGGGGGTCTCGTCGGCGCTGCGGTAGGCAAAGACGCCCTCGATGCCGCTCTCCCAGGCCTCCTGGAGCTCGGAGAGCTCGATGACCTCGGAGCCGGTGTCGATGACATAGCCCTCGACGGTGGTGCCCAGGGGCTCGACGACAACGCCGTCGGCGACCTCGGGCAGCTCGGCATCCTCGGCGAGCTCGACGATAAAGCTGCCGTAGAGCGGGGTGAAGAGGCTCTCTACGTCTACATCATCGGCAAGGTCGATGCCGATCTGGTTACCGACGCACATCTTAAAGAGGCTCTCGGCGCCGCAGCCGTAGCCGGGCGTGGAGATGGCCAGGGCGTTGCCGGTAGCAGTGAGCGCCTCGACGGCGTCAAACGCGGCGAGCAGCTGCTGAGCGTCGGGACGGTAGTCCTCGCCATAGGTAGCGGGGGCGATGCGGACGACGCGGTGCGTGAGGCCCTTGAACTCGGGCGAGACGGCACGGGCGGCTCTGCCCACGGCGACGGCGAAGCTGATCAGGGTCGGCGGAACGTTGAGCTCGCCGGCCTCGTCCTCAAACGAGCCGCTCATGGAGTCCTTGCCACCGATGGCGCCGGCACCCAGGTCGACTTGGGCCATGAGGGCGCCCAAGACGGCTGCCGTGGGCTTGCCCCAGCGCTCGGCCTCGGTGCGCAGACGCTCGAAGTACTCCTGGAAGGAGAGATAGGCGCGCTTGTGCTCAAAGCCGGCAGCCACGAGCTTGGCGATGGACTCGACCACGGACAGGTAGGCGCCCGCAAACTGGTCGGCCTCCATCAGATAGGGGTTGAAGCCCCATGCCATGGCACTCGCCGTGGTGGTCTCGCCGTCCACGGGGAACTTGGCGACCATGGCCGAGCTGGGGGTGAGCTGCGTCTTGCCGCCAAAGGGCATGAGCACGGTCGCGGCGCCGATGGTGGAGTCGAAGCGCTCGGAAAGGCCCTTGTTGGAAGCGACGTTGAGGTCGGTGACAAGCGAGGTCATGCGCTCGGCAAGCGTGGTGCCGGCCCAGCTGGGCTGCCACACGCTGCGGGCGCATACGTGGGCGATCTGGTGCTTGGGCGCGCCGTTGGAGTTGAGGAACTCGCGGGATAGGTCGACGATGGCGACACCGTTCCAGGCCATGCGCATGCGCGGCTCGGCGGTAACCTCGGCGATAACGGTCGCCTCGAGGTTCTCCTCGGCGGCGTAGCCCATGAACTCCTCGACGTCACCGTCGGCGACGGCGCAGGCCATGCGCTCCTGGGACTCAGAGATAGCGAGCTCGGTGCCGTCCAGGCCGTCGTACTTCTTGGTCACGGTATCAAGGTCGACATACAGGCCGTCGGCAAGCTCGCCCACGGCGACCGAGACACCGCCGGCGCCAAAGTCGTTGCAGCGCTTGATCAGACGGCAGGCATCGCCGCGGCGGAACAGGCGCTGCAGCTTGCGCTCGACCGGGGCGTTGCCCTTCTGGACCTCGGCACCCGAGGTCTCGATGGACTCGGTGTTCTGGGTCTTGGAGGAGCCGGTGGCGCCACCGATGCCATCGCGGCCGGTGCGGCCGCCCAGCAGGATGATCTTGTCGGTGGGGGCGGGGCACTCGCGACGAACGTGGTTTGCCGGGGTAGCGCCCACGACGGCGCCAACCTCCATGCGCTTGGCCACGTAACCGGGGTGATAGAGTTCGTTGACCTGACCGGTGGCAAGGCCGATCTGGTTGCCGTAGCTGGAGTAGCCGGCGGCGGCAGTGGTCACGAGCTTGCGCTGCGGCAGCTTGCCCTCGAGCGTCTCGGAAACCGGGACGGTGGGGTCGCCGGCACCGGTGACGCGCATGGCCTGATACACATAGCTGCGGCCCGAGAGCGGGTCACGGATAGCGCCGCCCACGCAGGTGGCGGCACCGCCGAAGGGCTCGATCTCGGTCGGGTGGTTGTGGGTCTCGTTCTTAAAGAGGAACAGCCAGTCCTGGTCCTCGCCATCGACATCGACCTTCACCTTGACGGTGCAGGCGTTGATCTCCTCGGACTCATCGACATCGGTCATTACGCCGGTCTTCTTAAGGTACTTAGCGCCGATGGTGCCCATGTCCATGAGGCAGACGGGCTTGGCGTCGCGGCCGAGTTCGTGGCGCATCTCCATGTAGCGGTCGAAGGCCTGCTGCACCACGGCGTCGTCGATCGTCACGTCATCCAGGACGGTGCCGAAGGTGGTGTGGCGGCAGTGGTCGGACCAATAAGTGTCGATCACGCGGATCTCGGTGATGGTGGGGTCGCGGTCCTCATCGCGGAAGTACTGCTGGCAGAAGGCGATGTCCGCCTCGTCCATGGCAAGGCCGCGCTCGGAAATAAAGGCGGCAAGGCCGGCCTCGTCGAGCTCGCGGAAGCCGTCGAGCACCTCGACGGGCTGGGGCTCGGGGGTCTCCATGTACAGCGTCTCGGGCAGGTCGAGCGAGGCGATGCGCGCCTCGACGGGGTTCACCACGTAGTGCTTGATGGCATCGATGGCGGCTTCGTCCAGAGCGCCCGAGATCATATAGACCTTGGCGGAGCGCACGGCGGGGCGCTCGCCCTGGCTGATGAGCTGCACGCACTCGCTGGCGGAGTCGGCGCGCTGGTCAAACTGGCCAGGCAGGAATTCGACGGCAAAGACGGCGCCATCGCTTGCGGGGAGCTCGTCGTAGGTCACATCGACCTGGGGCTCGCTAAAGACGGTCGGCACGCAGGAGCGGAAAAGCTCCTCGTCGATGCCCTCGACGTCGTAGCGGTTGATGATCCTCAGGGCCTCGATGCCCTTGATGCCGAGAATTTCGGTCAGCTCGCCCTTGAGCTGCTGAGCCTCGACGTCGAACCCGGGTTTCTTCTCCACGTAGATACGAGAGACCATTGGTTCCTGCCTTCCTGATCGGTTGGGCGTACGGTACGGTATGCGGCAGCGGTCGGTTTACGGGGCAAGCCTCGCGGTCGCCTTGAGCCACATGTTTGTAAACCTCACTATGATACGACAGCTCGCGGCGCGTTGAGGACGGCGAGGGTGCTACAGTGAAGCGCAAACAAGAGAAAGGCATCACATGGCATTCGTTTCGCTCGCCATCATCGCACTCGTGGCCTTTGCGAGTCCTTTTATCGCCTCGGCGATTCCCGGAAAACCTGTTCCCGAGACGGTCTTTTTGCTCGTGCTCGGCGCGGTGCTGGGACCCCATATGCTCGGCGTCATCCATGTAGATGCTGAGGTCTCGCTTGTGTCCGAGCTGGGCCTGGCCTTTTTGTTCCTGCTTGCCGGCTTTGAGATCGACCCCAAGAGCATCACGGGCGTCGAGGGGCGCTACGGCTTGGCGACGTGGGCCGTCACGTTTGGTATCGCCTGGCTTGCCGTGCGCTTTACCCCGTGGTTCTCGGTCAGTCATTTCGACGGTATCGCCGTGACGCTTGCCCTCACTTCGACGGCGCTCGGCACGCTCGTGCCCATCATGCGTGAGCGCTCGCTCACTGGCACGCGTGTGGGCGACTCGATTCTCGCGTATGGCACCTGGGGTGAGCTCGGCCCTGTGCTCGCCATGTCGGTGCTGCTGTCTGCCCGCACTGGCATCCAAACGCTCGTAATCCTTGGCTTGTTTGCGGTGGTTTGCGTGTTGCTGGCTGTGGTCCCAAGCCGCTCCAAGCGTGTCGGCAGCCGCTTCTTTGCGTTTGTCGAGGAACGCGCCGATACCACGTCGCAGACCTTCGTGCGCCTGACGGTGCTCATCCTGGTCACACTCGTGGCGTTCTCGGCCGTCTTTGATCTCGACATCGTGTTGGGTTCTTTTGCCGCCGGCTTTGTCTTGCGCTATATCATCCCCGAGGGCAACCATACGCTCGAGACCAAGCTCGATGGCCTGGCCTACGGCTTTTTGATTCCGGTATTCTTTACCGTATCGGGCGCAAAGATCGATCTGACGGCCGTGGCGTCGCGCCCGGGTCTGCTCGTGGGCTTTATCGTGGCGTTGTTGATTATTCGTGCCGTGCCCATTCTTATTTCTATGAGCATTTGTCCTGCGACGCGCGATGTGTCGGCGTATGGTCGCATTACCGTGGCCCTGTACTGCACCACGGCCCTGCCGATCATCGTTGCCGTGACAAGCGTTGCCGTCAACGCGGGCGCGCTGTCGCAAGATATTGCGTCGGTCATGGTTGCTGCCGGTGCCATCACGGTGTTCTTGATGCCGTTGCTCGCGCAGCTCTTCTACCGCGTGGTCGACGCCGCGCCGGTCGCCGCCGTGGCAGAAGTTGCCGAGCATCCATCCGATGCGCTCGACATCCTGCGCGCCCATCACGATTTGGCGAGCCTGCTCGCACGTGAGCACGAGCTGCTGACTTCGCATGGCCATGGTCGCGTATTCGAGGGCTTGCCTACGCTCGATACGATTGCCGAGCGTCTTTCCGCCGAGGCGGCGAGCGGCCACATCGATGCCCGCATCGTGGACGCGGCGCATCTTCTTGCCGATAAGACCTATGGTGATGAGGTCGACCCGTCCGAGCTGACCCCGCGCGAGCGTCGCCGCCTGGAGCGCGCCAAGCTCGCCGTGCGCGAATACCGCCGCCGCATGTTGGAGCTCTATGCAAGAGAAGAAGCCGAGGACGACGACGGCAAGTAGTCGATACTCTCTCGGGGAAGCCGCGTCCCGCTTTGAAGGCTCGGAACGGGATGTGGTTTCCGAAACGGGGGCCGTTGGGAAACTGTGTCCCGGAATGGGCGCTCAGAGTGGGATGCAGTTTCCGCGAGAGACCCGTTGCGGAAACGGTATCCCAGAATCGGCGTTCAAGACGGGGCGCTCTTTCCGAAACATGGCCCTGAGGGAAGCTGCGTCCCGGTCTGAGTCGGGACTGCGGGACACAGCTTCCCTTTCAAACAGAAGAAGGCGCGCTGCCTGCAGTTGATGCAGACGGCGCGCCTTCTTTGTTGGACTATGTTGAGGCTGGGAGCTGAGGCTTGTGGTCCCTTAAGAGCGGGCGGCTCCGTCGACGGGGAGCACGGCGCCCGTGACGTAGGAGGACATGTCGCTCGCCAGGAAAACAAAGGCGTTGGCGACATCCTCGGGCTCGCCCATGCGACCCAGCGGAATGGTGGCGATGATGGGCTTAATAACCTCTTCGGGCAGGTTAGCGACCATATCGGTTTTGGTTACGCCGGGTGCAACGGCATTGACGCGAATGCCCACGGGGGCGAGCTCGCGCGAGAGCGACTGGACCATACCGTTGACGGCAAACTTGGACGTGGGGTAACCGACGCCGGAGGGCTGGCCGTACTTGGCGACCATCGAGCTTGTGGTAGTGATGGTGCCGCCGTGGCCGGCCTCGGTCATGATCTTGGCGGCAGCCTGGTGGCCATTAAAGACGGCGACGACGTTAAGGTCCATGACCTTTGCGAACTCCTCGGCCGTGTAGTCCAAGAGGGGTGAACGCTGGGAGATACCGGCATTGTTGACGACCGTGTCCAAGCCGCCCATGTCGGATGCAGCCTGGGTAAAGGCCTCGGTCACGGCTTCGAGTGAGGTGAGGTCGCAGGAGCGGCCCCAGACCTTGGCGTCGGGATAGGCGGCTGTCAGCTTCTCAACGGCCGCATCGGCGGTCTCTTGACGCGAGCCAAAGACAGTGACGGAGGCGCCCTCCTCGATAAAACGGCAGGCGATGGCATAGCCGATACCGCGCGTGCCTCCGGTGATGATTGCTTTCTTGC
>UQVT01000082.1 GCA_900544465.1 uncultured Collinsella sp.
AAAACATTGAGAGCCCCTGCTGCATGAAAGACCGCGGATTAGGCCGACAATGGTGAGTGTCTAATCCAACCGTGGCGGCCACGCCGCATTCATGGAAGGGGCTCCCATGCTCGATACTACCACCTTCGTCGGCCTCGACGTCCACGCCCGCTCGATAAAGGCCGTCTCCCTCGACGTCATGACCGGGGAGGTACGTGCCGCGACCTTCGGCTACGACGCCGGCGCCGTCGCGGAGTGGGTCCGTTCCGTGGACCCCAGGGCCAGGTGCGTGTACGAGTCCGGGGTCACGGGCTTCGACCTGCAGAAGAGGCTTTCCGGCCTGGGGGTCGACTGCGTGGTCGGCGCCGTCTCGAAGATGATCAAGCCCAGCGCGGACAGGCGCAGGAAGAACGACCGCAACGACGCCGAGTTCCTCGCCCGCATGCTGTCGGTCGGCAACGTGGTCGAGGTGTGGGTCCCCGACGACGAGTGCGAGGCCGCCCGCGACCTGACCAGGGCGCTCGAGGACGCGAGGGACGACCTCTCGCGCTCGAAGCAGCGGCTCTCCAAGTTCCTGCTCAGGCACGGGCTCGTCTTCGACGAGAGGACGCCCACCGGCCGCAGGAAGGGCAACTGGACCCGGGCGCACTGGTCCTGGATCGAGTCGATAGGGTTCGCGGAGGGGGCCGACAACGACGTGCTCGCCTACTACGTCGACGCGGTCAGGCGGGCGGCGGAGGAGAAGGCGAGGCTCGAGGGGCTCGTCGAGGCCGAGGCCCGCAAGCCCAGGTGGAGGAAGAGGGTCGACTCCCTCCGCTGCCTCAAGGGCGTAGACACCGCGTCCGCCGCCGACCTCGTGTTCGAGGCCGGCGAGTTCTCGAGGTTCGGGAATGCCCGCTCGTTCGCGGCGTGGGTCGGCCTGACGCCCTCCGAGCACTCCAGCGGGGAGAGCGACCGCAGGGGCGCGATCACCAAGGCCGGCAACAAGCACCTGAGGAAGACGCTGGTCGAGGCCGCGTGGCACTACCTGACGTGCTCGGGGCGGCCGAAGGACCTCGCCAGGGGCCAGGCCCCGGACCGGGGCGCCCGGAGGCATGCCGCCAAGGGCGTGCGGAGGCTGGTCGAGAGGCGGGAGGCGCTGCTCGCGCGCGGGGTCCACGGCAACAAGGCGAACGTGGCCACAGCGCGCGAGCTCGCCTGCTGGGTATGGGCGGTCGGCCTCATGGCCGAGGAGGCGTAGGGGGGGGGCGGTCCCCCGCACATAAGCCAGTCACCCCGGAAGCGGTTCGATCCGAAGCCGTTGAGGCGAACCTCAGGTCCCTTTTCTGCGAGCGCCCAGGGCGCCACACGCGTGCACAGACTGTCGGTTCGACGTAGAAGCCTCAGCCGTAGCAACGGATTGCCCAGCGAGAGATCGCCGCGGGCGGATATTAAACTGCAAAGACGAGCGTCGGTAAGACACGCCGAGGTCGCCGCGGACGGGCTGATATAGGGAGAGGGCCTGACCCCATATCGTTGGGGCCAGGCCCGATTTTGCCTCTTGACAATGTCCTGCTCATATTAAAAGGAACGTCCCTAAGTACCGCATAAATACCGTTTATCGGAGAAAAAATACCGTTCGCCGGTCATAATGATTGTTCCGGCTTTGGGCTTGTCTACAATAACCCCCCGTAAAAGAAATGCGGAAGGTTACCGAGTCCCCTCGGACGTGGGCCTAACCAAAGTCTTTGATCGCGAGCGTCTCAATGGGCGCATTCGATTGATTTTGGTTGGGCTATATTTATGAAGGGACATGTCACCATGGGTTTCTTTTCTCGCCTAATGGGTGGCTCGGATAAGCAGACGACTGCGGCTTCCGAGTTCGAAATCCTCGCTCCCGTTTCCGGCGAGCTTGTTCATCTAGAAAATACCAATGACCCCGCTTTTAGCAGCCGTGCAGTGGGCGATGGCGTTGCCGTGGTTCCCCAAGAGGGAACGGTGTGCGCTCCTGTTTCCGGCACCGTCGCGGCGCTGTTTCCGACTGAGCACGCGCTGGGCATCATGTCCGACGACAGCTCTGCTCAGGTGATGCTGCATATCGGAATCGACACTGTTAAACTTGAGGGCAAGGGCTTCCATGCGCTTGTTGCCCAGGGTGATCACGTTGACGCGGGCCAGCCCCTCGTCGAGGTCGATTTCGACGTGGTTCGCGCTGCCGGTTTCGATCCTACGGTCTTCGTTATCGTGTGCGAGCGTTCGGAGAACTCGACTCTTCGCGAGCATGCTTCCGGCCCTGTTGCTGTTAAAGAGCCTGTCGTTTGGCTTTCCGAGTAAATTCTTGTGGTGGGTACCGTGGTTATCAAGCGAGTTTTTAACAACAACGTCGCAATGGTCACTTCGGACGATGGCTCCGAGCTCATCGTCATCGGTCGAGGCCTCTGCTTCGGCCGTCATGCCGGCGATGCCATCGATGAGGCATCAGTCGAAAAGACCTACGCGTTGCAGGAGGGAACTTCTCAGGATTCGCGTACGATTGACCGCTTGGCACATCTTTTGGAGTCCATCCCCACCGTCAACCTCGTGATTTCCGAGGAAATCGTTCAGATGCTTCGTCGAGAGCTCAATGTCGACATCAACGATAAGATTCTCATCGCTCTCGCAGACCATATCAGCCTTGCTTTGGAGCGCGAGCGCAAGGGCGTCCCCTGTGAGAATCCGTTGCTGCTCGAGATCCAGCAGTTCTATCGCAAGGAGTATGCGCTTGCGGGCCGTGCGCTGCAGATTATCAAGGAGTACATGGGCATCCAGATGAGCGAGGAGGAGCAGGGTTTCATTACCTTGCATATCGTCAACGCCACCATGCCGCAGCGCTCTGACCGCCTGATTGTTTCGGTCCAGCTTGTTCGCGACGTGCTTGCGATTGTTTCCAAGCGCTATGCTACGACCCTCGATGACACCTCGCTGCCTTACGAACGTTTCGTTCGTCACCTGCAGTTTTTCGCACAGCGAGCGCTCGATCCTACGGCCGGGCAAATCAACGGAGACGCGCTGTTCCGAATCGAAGAAACGGCGTATCCGCGTGCATTCTCGTGTGCGGATGCCATAGCCGCCCACTTGTCGTCTACCTATAACGTTGTCGTTACCGATGCCGAGAAGAGTTATCTCGCATATCACATTGTTAACCTGCTTGGAGAACCTGGTCTCTAGGCATAACGTGCCCACACATCGATCGATATAAGGCAAGGCTCACGGTCTTGTCCAGGGCACATCTGTCTTAATTTGCGGAAAAGGAAGGGGAGTACCGCTATGACCGCAAAAAAGAAGTTCAATTTCAAAGCGCCGTTGGAGGTGTTCGCGAAGTCGATCGTCCAGCCGATGATGTATCTCTCGGTTGCCGGCATCCTGCTCATCGTGGGCATCATTCTGACCAACAAGACCATCTGCGCTTTGGTCCCCGTACTGGGCTCCGGTCCGTTCCAGCTTGTGGGCGCCGTTGTCTATCAGTCGCTGATGTTTATCATCAACAACCTCTCGATTCTGTTCTGCGTGGGCATCGCCGGCGCCATGGCAAAGAAGAACAAGGGCCATGCTTCGCTGATCGCCCTGATGTCGTTCTTCCTGTTCCTGCAGGCTAACAACATCGTGCTCAACGCCACCGGCTCTCTTGCCGATGCGAGCGGCATGCTCGGTCTTACCGGAACCGGCCAGGCCACCGTTATGGGCATCCAGGTACTCGATACCGGCGTGTTTGGTGGCATCATCCTTGGTTGCATCACTGGTGCCGTGTTCAACAAGTACTCGAACAAGCAGTTCCCCATTGCCCTTTCGATGTTCTCGGGCGTTCGCTTTCCGTTCCTGATCATGATCATCATTTCCTGGATCATGGGCGCTGGCTTCTGCATCGTTTGGCCTCCGGTTCAGGGTGCCATCTCCTCCGTTGCCGGCATCATTAAGGAGTCGGGCAACATCGGTCTGTTTATCTACGGCATGCTCAACAAGCTGCTCGTTCCCACCGGTCTGCACCACCTCATCTACACCCCGTTCCAGTTCTCCGATGTGGGCGGCACCCTTACGCTGGGTGATCAGGTTATCGCCGGCGCCTATCCCATCCGTGTTGCCGAGATGGCAATGACGGGTCAGCCCTTCTCCGATAGCACCTACTTCAACAGCTATACCTTCAACAACCTGTGGCCCTACATCGGCATCGGTCTCGCCTTTATCGTCACCGCTTACAAGGGGAACAAGGACAAGACCAAAGCCGTTATCATCCCGCTGATCATCACCGCCGTGCTCTCCTGCGTGACCGAGCCCATGGACTTCCTCTTTGTCTTTGCCGCTCCCGTGCTCTTTGTCGTTCACTCGGTTCTTTCCGGCATCTTCCTGGTTCTGCTCAAGGTTCTCTCCGTGCCCGCTTCGACTGCAGGCGGCATCATCAACATCGTGGTTTCCAACCTGGTCCTCGGTGTCGACAAGACCAACTGGCCGGTTATGCTCGTGCTCGGAGTCGTCAACGCCGCTCTGTACTTCTTCCTCTTCACCTTCCTTATTAAGAAGCTCAACCTCCACACGCCTGGTCGCGAGGAGGAGTCCGAGCTCGCCGAGTCCGTTGCCGAGGGCGAGGCCGCCGCGTCTGTCGCGGTGAAGCAGGGCGCTGTTGCCGCAGCTCCCGCAGAGGGCGTCGATGCAGGTATTGCCGACCTGGTCGCAGGTCTTGGTGGCAAGGACAACATCGAGGAGCTCGAGAACTGCTTTACGCGTCTTCGCGTGAACGTTAAGAACCCGGACCTCATCAATGAGGACCTCATCAACCACGTGCCCAACAGCGGCATCAACCGCAACGGCAATAATATCCAGATCATCTTTGGCATGAAGGTCGCCGAGATGCGCGACAAGGTCGAAAACGCAATTGAGAAGGAGCAGTAAACAATGATCATTACTCTGTGTGGTGGCGGATCCACCTTTACCCCCGGCATCGTCAAGTCCATCGCCCTGCGCAAGGACGAGCTCGATGTTGACGAGATTCGTCTGTACGACATCAACGAGGAGCGCCAGCGCAAGATCGGCGTGCTCGTGGACTGGATTTTGCACGAGGACCTCGGCCTGGACATCAAGCTCACGGTGACCACCGACAAAAAGACGGCTTTTACCGACGCCAGCTTCGTGTTTGCCCAGATGCGCGTGGGCGGCTACGCCATGCGCGAGCAGGACGAGAAGATTCCGCTGCGTCACGGCTGCGTGGGTCAGGAGACTTGCGGTTGCGGCGGCCTTGCCTACGGCATGCGCACTATCTTCCCCATGGTCGAGCTGATCGATGACGTTGAGAAGTACGCCAAGAAGGACTACTGGATTCTCAACTACTCCAACCCTGCCGCCATCGTCTCCGAGGGCTGCCGCGTGCTGCGTCCCAACGCTCGCATCATCAACATCTGCGACATGCCGATCGCAATCATCGACGTGGTTTGCGCCGCGCTCGATATCGACAAGAAGGATGTCGAGTACGATTACTTCGGCCTCAACCACTTTGGTTGGTTCACCTCGATTCGCCACAAGGGCGAGGAGGTGCTCCCGCAGCTGCGCGAGTACATCAAGGAGCATGAGATCCTGCTGCCCGATTCCTACCTCAAGGGCATGGGCTCGCTCATGGCAAAGAAGCCCGAGGAGGCCACCGACGAGCACCCCGAGCAGAACCGCCACACTAAGGGCAGCTGGTACTACGTCTGGAAGGGCGAGTACGAGATCCTGGAGTGCTTCCCGGAGTACCTGCCCAACACGTATCTGAACTACTACCTGCAGCAGAAGGAGTTCGTCGAGCATTCCAACCCCGAGCGCACCCGTGCTAACGAGGTTGAGGAGACGCGCGAGAAGAACCTCTTCGACGGCATCGACCACTACGAGAAGACCGGCGAGATCGACGAGAGCACGTTCTATGCGGGCAGCCACGGCGACTGGATTGCCGACCTGGCTATCGCTCTGAAGAACGATACCAAGCAGCGCTTCCTGGTCATTTGCGAGAACAAGGGCGCTATCCCCAACATGCCCTACGACGCTATGGTCGAGCTGCCTGCCTACATTGGCAAGAACGGCCCCGAGGTCATCAGCCGTGACAACATTCCTCTGTTCCAGCAAGGCCTCATGATGCAGCAGCTGAACTCCGAGAAGCTCGTGGTCGAGGCCACGATCGAGGGTTCGTACGAGAAGGCGCTCAAGGCCTTCACGCTCAACAAGACCGTGCCGTCGATGAAGGTCGCCAAGGAAGTTCTCGACGACATGATCGAGGCCAACAAGGGTTACTGGCCCGAGCTTAAGTAAAAGCAACAGGGTCGCTGGCCGCATACCATGAGCAATGCCCCGTCCACGTGATTGCGTGGGCGGGGCATTGTCATTTGGTAACGCGTTTTACCAAATATGGCATTTATCTGCGGTAATGTTCTATTTCACCGCTGAGGGTGACATTTCATGCCGCCTGCCGAACTGCGTGGAGACCTAACAACTTTTTAGGTCAGTGTTGTGCGTGTAGCAATTTCGCCCGGCCTCGCCTCCGGGCTGCCATGTGAGAGGGGATCTTATGGCTCGACTGCATGTAATGGAACGCAGCCACGCTCAGGCCGTCATGGACGACCTGCACGATGCGCTCGGACGCCGTCTGGCGGTGAGTTCGCTCGCCCCGTGTCCCGTTGAGTTTACGGCGGCGCTCGTCAACCTGTGCTCCACCCAGAGCTGCGGCAAGTGCACGCCCTGCCGTGTGGGCCTGAGCGCGCTGAGCGACCTGCTTGCCGATGTGCTCGAAGGGCGCGCCGATGAGTCCACGCTCAACCTGATTGAGCGCACGGCCCGCACCATCTACCTTTCGAGCGACTGCGCCATCGGCTACGAGGCCGGCGCCATGGCACTCACGGCTATTCGCGGCTTTCGCGACGATTTTGAGCACCACATCCGCGAGCACTCCTGCGGCTTTGACCGCGAGGCTCGCGTCCCGTGTGTCTCGGGCTGCCCGGCGCACGTCGACATTCCCGGTTACATCTCGCTCGTCGAGGCAGGCCGTTATGCCGACGCCGTCAAGGTCATCCGCAAGAACAACCCACTGCCGCTCGTCTGCGGCTTGGTGTGCGAGCATCCCTGCGAGATGCACTGCCGCCGTGGCATGGTCGATGATCCCATGAACATTCTCGCCCTCAAGCGTTTTGCCGTTGAGCACAGCGACCTCAACGATTACAAGCCCAGCGTGGCCGACAACACCGGCAAGCGCATCGCCGTGATCGGCGGCGGCCCGGCCGGCCTTTCCTGTGCCTACTACCTGGCCGTGATGGGCCATAAGGTGATCATCTTTGAGCAGCGCCACCACCTGGGCGGCATGCTGCGCTACGGCATTCCCAGCTACCGTCTGCCGCGCGAGCGCCTGCAGGCCGAGATCGACTGGATCTTGAGCGCCGGCATCGACGTGGAACTCGACCACTCCGTCAATGGCGAGGAGCTTGCCCGCCTGCGCGACGAGTTCGATGCCGTCTACCTGGCCATTGGTGCCCATAGCGATAAGAAGCTCGGCCTTCCGGGCGAAGAGGCGCCCGGCGTGGAGTCGGCCGTCAAGATGCTGCGCGCCATCGGCGACGACGAGCTGCCCGACCTGAGCGGTCAGCGCGTGTGCGTCATCGGCGGCGGCAACGTGGCCATGGACGTGGCGCGCTCTGCCGTGCGCTGCGGTGCCGAAAAGGTGAGCATCGTCTACCGCCGTCGCATCTGCGACATGACGGCCCAGGATGCCGAGATTGCCGGCGCCCAGGCCGAGGGCTGCGAGGTTCTTGAGCTCACCGCACCGCTCGCTATTGAGACGGGCGAGGAAGGTCGCGTGAGTGGCCTGCGCGTGCAGCCGCAGATTATCGGCGAGCCCCGTCGTGGGCGTCCGGCCCCGCGTGCCGCCGCCACGCCCGAGCGCGTCATTCCCTGCGAGCGCGTGTTTGTGGCCATTGGCCAGGACATCGATTCCAAGCCGTTTGAGGAGATGGGCGTTGCCTGCAAGTGGGGCTGCATCGTCACCGATTCGGATGGCGCCGTGCCCAACTTCGATGGCCTCTTTAGTGGCGGCGACTGCCAGACTGGTCCCGCCACCGTCATCCGGGCCATCAACGCCGGCCGCGTTGCTTCGGCAAATATCGACCGCTATCTGGGTTTTGACAACAAGATCAAGCTCGACGTTGAGCTGCCGACCGTGCAGTTTAAGGGCAAGCACGAGTGCGGCCGCTGCGAGCTGGGTGAGCGCGAGGCCGGCGAGCGTATTCACGATTGGAATCTGGTCGA
>UQVT01000083.1 GCA_900544465.1 uncultured Collinsella sp.
CGGGATCGAACAATTCGCGCAAGCAATCGTTGCAGGTGGCGATATCGGGCGAGACAAGCGTCGTGTGCGCGGTCTGGTCCTGCGATGCTACGATGCGAAAGCCCTGTTCGTTGGCGGCATCCCAACCGTTGGCTGCCAAGTCCACAACCTCGACATGCTCTACGCGGGCTGCCGCAGGCGCATGCTCAGAAAGCGCGGCAACAAAAGCATCGAGTGCATCGGCCGGAGCGTGCACCTCGATATGCACGCCGTCGCCCGCATTGAGCACCCATCCGCAAATGCCATGCGCCATGGCCTCGCGATACACAAACGGTCGCATGCCAACGCCCTGTACAATGCCCGTCACATGAATATGCACATGCCGCATGCGACACCCCTCATCAAAACCGACCAAAAAAGGACAGGTTTATTTTGGTAGGTAAAACGCTAAACCTGCCAAAACAAACCTGTCCCTTTTTGGCAGGTGCGCTGCGGGAAATTCCGCTACAGCCCCAGGCTCTGCTTGGTGGCGGCGCACGTGAGCTCGCCGTGCTTAACGCCGCGCAGGCCCAGCAGACGGTCGGCTAGTTCGTAGACGCGCTCGCCGCGACCCTTGAGCGCCAGAATCTCCAAGCAGTTGTGGTGATCCAAATGCACGTGCATCGTCGATACGATCTCGTCGGTGTAGTCGTGCTGCACCTCGTCCAGGCGGCGCATCAGATCGCCGGTGTGATGGTCGTAGATCATGGTGAGCGACCCGATAACATGCTCATCGGGCGTGCGCATCTGCTCCTTGGCGATCGAGGCGCGAATCAGGTCGCGCACGGCCTCGGAGCGGTTGGCCACATCGCCGCGGCGCGCGATCTGCTCGTCAAAACGGCGCAGCAGGTCGTCGGGTGCGGTAACCGAAAAACGGACCAGCTCGGAGCCGGAGCCACTACAGCGGCAGCCCGCGTCACCGTCCGCCCCGTGCGGATGCTCGTGCTCGTACCCGCAGCAGTGCTCGTGTTCGGCCACCTTACACCAGCTTCACGGAGCCGACGGAGTTGTGGTCGGCCTCGATGGCCTCTTCGTAGCCCTCGAGTGCGTCGTGGGCCTCGTGCAGCGCAGCCATGGCGGCCTCGAGCTTGGCGCCGATGCGCTCCATGTCAAAATTCTCGGTCGCATGCAGCAGCTGATGGCTCCACTCGTGAGCGAGCTCGATGGTGTCGTCGACCTGCTTGACGCTCATGGCAAGCTGGCTCATGTTCATTCCAACATCATGCATGGGAAATCTCCTTTTGTATGGGGCAGTTCAGTGGTTCAGATTTTACTACGCCCGCTCTGCGCGCGGCTGCATAAGAAAACGGGTACGAGTCTGTGCGACCCGCACCCGTTCACTGGGGGCTGTTTGTGACTACCATACTATCCGTGGTTGCACTCGGTACATCCAGAAGTCCGGCGAGCGGTGCAAAAGCGCTCATGGACGGCAGACAGACGGCAACATGTAACAAGCGTATTACAGATGCTTCTCCAGCAGCGCCTGCAGCCTCGCCTTGGGCAGGGCGCCAACCGAGCGGTCAATCTCCTCGCCGTTCTTAAACACAATCAGCGTGGGGATGCTCATGACGCCATACTTCATGGCCAGGTCCTGGTTGTCATCGACGTTGCATTTGGCAACGGCAAGCTTGCCCGCCAGCTCATCGGCAACCTCGTCAACGATGGGCGAGAGGGATCGACAGGGCCCGCACCACGGTGCCCAAAAATCGACCAGCACGGGCAGGCTGTCGTTAACGATGGAATCGAAGTTCTCGGGAGTAATCTGATTAATGTCAGCCATGGTGACCTCCATAATGCGACGCGGTTCGGCCGCGTAAAACTCAGTACGACCGTGCTTATACCCAGCCGCCCGCAAAGCAACCACTCGCGGGCGGCTCTTTTATATAATGGTGGGCACGCAAACGATTGGAGAGCGCATGCCCACGTCACAAAGCCAGAAAAAAGAAGCCATCGCCCAGGCGACCGAGCAGGAGCTCGCATCGCTCGCGGGTCGTGGCGTGCGTATCGCGGGCAACGCGTGCTCGCCGATCGTGCTGGTCAAAGGCGATCTGGACGAGGCCGAGCGTTCGGGTGGCGAGCTTGCCGCCGGCCCGGATGGCGCGGCGTTGCGCAAGGCGCTTGGGGCCATCGGCTACGCGCCCGAGGATTTTTGCGTGCTGGCAAGCGTCGCTGGCGTGGGTGACGGAGCGGCCGCGGTGGGCGAGACTCTACCGTGCGAGCTGTTCCGCGAGGCGCTTGAGGCCTTGGACCCCGAGGCGGTGCTACTGCTCGACAACAACGCGGCCGATGTCATGCGCGAGACCTACGCCGACATGCTCGTGGCAATCGATGACTTCGACACCGCCATGCTCAAGCCCGGCTTGGTCGCCCATGTGCAGGGCCGCCGCGTACTCGCGCTCGATGGCTTTGAGGCGGCACTCACCGACAAGGCCGCTAAGCAGCGCATGTGGGCCTACATCAAGCAGCTGACTCCGGCGGCCGCTCCGCTGTAGCGGATTGGCACCGGTGAGCGATTGCCTGGCGGGCAAGACACGCCGCGAGATCGGCGCCGCACTTCTACATCACAGCGCGCAGCTCAAACCGATCGCCGTTAATGCGGAACTGACAGTTGCCGTTCATGCGCTCCACGGCGAGTTTGATGCTTCTGGTGCCAAAGCCGTGGCCCGCATGCCGGGTCACGGGCATGCCGTCGACCATGCGCGGCGCGCGGTCAAACGTATTGGAAACTAACAGCAGCAGCTGGCTGTCCTCTAATCGCAGGTCAAGGTCGACGAATCGCTTTCCTTGGGGTGCGGCGCTTGCGGCGGTGATAGCGTTTTCCAAGGCATTTGAGAGCACGCTAAACAGGTCGGCGTCACCTACGTGGATGGTTTCGGGTACGGCGGCGCGCAGGTTGGCGGTAATGCCGTTTCTATTGATATCCGAGTTAAATGACGAAAGCGCGATGTTTACGGTCTCGTTGGCGCAGAAGCGGCGTACGGCGGTGCGATCGCCGGCTTCGCAGAGTTCATCGATGCGTTTGAGCGCCTCGTCGGTGTGGCCCTCCTCAATTAAAGCGGCCAGGCCGCGTAGGAAGTGGCGCATGTCGTGGCGCAGAATCGACAGCTCGCGCCCAGATTGACGCCAAGCCTCGAGCTCTTTGATGGCGGCGCTGTCGCGGGTCTCGAGCATCCAACGCTCTCGCTCGGCGGTTTCCTTTTCTTCGTATTCGCGCAGGTAAACGGCAAGAAACATAAGATAGAAGGCACAGAGCGCAAATGCCAAAAACTCAACCGTCACCACCGAGCCCGAGTGGAACAGCGTGGTGTAGACGTTGGTGGCATAGTCAAAGACGTAATAGACGAGCGGCAGGATTAAAAGGATGCCCAGCTCGGTGGTGCTTTTAATCGCCAAGCGCGGACCGATGTCGCCGGCCCAATGCAACAGGACGGCAAAGACGGCGAGTGTGGTCGCGATACGCGCCAGATAGTACGCAATCTGCGAATCGGTTGCGGCAAAGGCGGCGATGCCCATCCAATTGCTGAACTGGCAGCTCAGATAGGCACTCGTAATGCCGAGCGCGGCAAGCAGCGGGCTCAGGCGGTAGCGCGCACACAAATAGATGATGAGCGGCAGATGCACGACGAGCGGATATACCTGGCGGGCGAAAAGCTCGCCGCCGACGGCATTGGCGAGGCCAAATGCGCATCCGGTTACGGCACCGACCAGCACCAGTTCAAGCGCATGACGCCGGTTGATCTCGATACCGCACAGCGCCGCCGAGGCAAAGACGCCAAAGAGTAGCGTCGTGGCGTGGTGGATTGCCCAAAGGATCATTTCGACCGAGGAGACCATCAGCGCCTCCCGCCCTCAAAGCGCACCGCAAAGTAGGCGTCTTGGAATCCCTGCTTGCAGCTGCGCGAAAGCGGGATGCACGCGCCGGAGCGCATGACGATGTCCGTGCGATCGAAGTGGTCGATGTTGCGCAAGTTGACCTGGTAACTACGGTGGCATTTAAAGAAGGTGGCATTTTGCGCCAAACGGTCCTCGACGCTGCGGAACGACTCGAGTGCCTCGATGTCGCGTCCGTCGCGCAGGTGGAAGACCACGTGCTTGTTGCGCGCCTCGGCATATTCGATGTCGGACAGGCGCAGGGCGTGGTAGCCAAAGGAAGTTTTGATCACGAGCTCGTCGGTTGCCGCCGGGCGCATGCTCGAAAGCTCGTTAAGTAACTGCGCCAGGCGTTCGTAAGTCACGGGCTTGAGCAGATAGTCGAAGGCACGGACCTCGTAGGACTCCAGTGCGAACTCGGGCGACGAGGTGAGGAACACCAGGCGCACGGCGGTGTCGGCCTGGCGCAGTTCGCGTGCGGTGTCCATGCCGTTGACGAGCGGCATGATCATGTCGAGCAGAATGATGTCGGCGCGCGATGCGGCATGGCGGGCCAGCAGGTCCTCGCCGCGCGTGACGAGCGCAACATCGACCGCCGTGCCCGTCTCGGTCGACCAACGGTCGATCATCCGGTGCAGTCTATCTAGAAAAGCGACATCATCGTCGCAGGCAATAATCTTGAGCATTCGGCCCCCTTAAGTAGTTCGATTTTGCCACATCGGGCACGCGCCGCTTGCGGGGGTGCGGACCGTTTGCGCCCCACGGCGTGCAGCTCGCGCCAAGCGGTGTTGCGGTGGCGAAAGATGCCTCCTGCGCCATCGAGAGCTCAGCTATCCTCAGCTTGCCAGTTCGAAAATGGACCTGCCACATGATTGAATCTTTATTTCAACTTTACACCTAGGTTTACAGCTGTCTTGTCAGCTGTAAACCTAGGTGTCATACTAAAGCCCCAAGATTCGCCAAAAGAGAGGGGCCTTGATGGCACAGAGCGCGAACATGGATGCATCGGAGCTTGCACGCGATATTGCGGCCGGCCTGGCATCGGCAACGACGGCAACGGAGCGCGCGGCGCTGGTGCCCGCAGAGCTCGTCGAGGCCATTCATCAACTAAAAACCCAACGTGACGCGGTAATCCTGGCGCACTATTACGTGGCGCCCGAGGTCCAAGCCGTGGCTGATTACGTCGGCGACAGCTTCTACCTGGCTAAGCTCGCTAAAAGCCTGCCGCAGCAGACCATCGTGCTGTGCGGCGTGGAGTTTATGGGCGAGAGCGCCAAACTGCTCAATCCCACTAAGACCGTGCTGCTGCCCGAGCCGGGCGCGGACTGTCCCATGGCGCACATGGTCAAGCGCGAGACGGTCGACGCGGCGCGCGCCGAGTACGGCGACGACCTGGCTGTCGTCTGCTACGTCAACTCCACGGTCGAGATCAAGAGCTGGAGCGACGTGTGTGTCACCAGCTCCAACGCCGTCAAGATCGTGTCCGAGCTGCCGCAGCAGCATATCCTGTTCATCCCCGATCAAAACCTGGGCCGCTTCGTAGCCGAGCAGGTGCCGCAAAAGCACGTCATTCTCAACAATGGCTACTGCCCGCGCCACCACATCATTACCGTTGAGCAGATCGTCGACGCGACGGAGGCTCACCCCGACGCGCTCGTGCTGGCGCACCCCGAGTGCAAGGCTGACGTCCTGGCCGAGGCCGACTACATCGGTTCCACCGCCGGCATCATCAAGTACGCCGAGGAGTCCGACGCGAGCGAGTTCATTATCGTGACTGTCCGCGGCGTGCTCTACGAGCTCGAGCTCCGCTGCCAGGGCACCGGCAAGAAGTTCTACTTCCCCGCGGTGCAGCCCACCTGCGTCAACATGGATCTCATCACGCTCGAAAAGCTCGTGCGTTGCCTGGAGACGGGTGAGGGCGAGGTACAGATTGGCGTGTCGGACGAGGCGGCCGATCAGGCCAAGCTCACGCTCGACC
Organism: uncultured Collinsella sp.; assembly: GCA_900544465.1. GTDB lineage: Bacteria > Actinomycetota > Coriobacteriia > Coriobacteriales > Coriobacteriaceae > Collinsella. The sequence continues at coordinate 5,867 of UQVT01000083.1, forward strand.
GCATGCTCGAGTACGCGGCGCGTTAGGCCAATGTGACATGAGGGGCAGTCCCTTATGCCACATTACAAGGGAGAGGATTCCTGTGGAAACCAAACAATACCCCGACATGGAGTGCGACGTCGTCATTGCCGGTTGCGGTGTGGCGGGCCTTTACGCGGCCCTCAATCTGCCGACGAGCACGCGCGTGATTATGCTCTCCAAGGGCGCTGTCGACGAGTGCGATTCGATGCTCGCGCAGGGCGGTATCTGCGTGCTGCCCGAAGGCTCGGACTACGATGCCTTCTTTGAGGACACTATGCACGCCGGCCACTACGAGAACCGCCGCGAGAGCGTAGACATCATGATTCGCTCGAGCCGCTCGGTCATCAACGACCTGCTGGCGATGGGCGTGGACTTTGAGCGCAAGGCCGATGGCGGCCTCGACTTTACCCGCGAGGGCGCGCACAGCCGCCCACGCATTGCCTTTCATGCCGACATTACGGGCAAGGAGATCACGACTAAGCTGCTCCAGGCCGTTCGCAAGCTGAATAACGTGCAGATTTTGGAGCACGTGGCCATGACCGACATCCTGACGGGCGAGAGCAATGGCGTCACGGTATGCGCAGGCGTCGTCGCCGTTCCCGTGGACGAGGACGATTCGGTCCGTCCCGCCGACGAGCTCGCAAATGCCGCCGAGGGCATGCATGCCGGCAAACCGTTTGAGATTCGCGCCCGCCATACACTGTGGGCAACGGGCGGTATCGGCGGCGTGTACGACCATTCGACCAACTACCCGCAGCTCACGGGCGATGCCTGCTACATCGCTCAGGAGCATGGCATTACGATGGAGCACCTGGACTACGTGCAGATTCACCCCACGGGACTGTTCTCGCCGCAGCCGGGTCGCACCTTCCTGATCAGCGAGAGCTGCCGCGGCGAGGGCGCGATTTTGCTCAACGCCGCCGGCGAGCGCTTTACCGATGAGCTGCAGCCGCGCGACGTGGTCGCCGCCGCCATTCGCGAGCAGATGAAGCAGGACGGCACCGAGCATGAGTGGCTGAGCTTTGCCCCCGTCGAGCGTGACGTGGTGACCGGGCACTTTGCCAACATCCGCGCGCGCTGCCTGGAGGACGGCCGCGACATCTTGGACGAGCCCATCCCCGTTACGCCCACGCAGCACTACTTTATGGGCGGCGTGTGGGTCGACAAGGACGGCCGCACCTCGATGCCCGAGCTCTACGCCGCCGGCGAGACGGCCTGCAACGGCGTTCACGGCAAGAATCGCCTGGCTTCAAACAGCCTGCTCGAGTCCTTGGTGTGGGGTCGCCGCGCCGCTTGGCATATGCGCACCGGCGAATCGCTCGCCGTGGAGCAGGCAGGCGATCCCGCGCTCGATGGCCGTCATCGCGCCCTGGGCGCCGACACCCTGGCAATCGATGATTTGGCCCGTGCCGCCGGCGCGCAGGCCGTGGAGGAGTAGACCATGAATCCCATTACCATGAAGCTCGTCGTCGATGATCTGATTTTGCAGGCTCTGCGCGAGGACATTACCTTTGAGGACGTGAGCACGGCGAGCGTGTGCCCCACGGCGCGTCCCGCTACCGTTGAGCTTATCGCCAAGGCCGACGGCATCATCGCCGGCTTGGATGTGTTTGCCCGCACCTTTGAGTTGCTGGATCCGCAGAGCTCGGTGCTGTTTGATGTTGCCGACGGTGACGAGGTTCACGCCGGCGACCACGTGGGGCAGGTGCGTGGCGATGCACGCGTGCTGCTTTCGGGCGAGCGCGTGGCGCTCAACTACCTGCAGCGCATGAGCGGCATCGCTACCTACACGCACAGCATGGCCGCGGCGCTCGAGGGCACCAAGACCGTGCTCGTCGACACGCGCAAGACCACGCCGGGTATGCGTGTGTTTGAAAAGGCGGCGGTTGAGATCGGCGGCGGTAGCAACCACCGTTACAACCTGTCGACGGCCGTCATGCTCAAGGACAACCATATCGACGCCGCCGGTGGCGTGGCGCGCGCGATTGAGATGGCGCGCGCCCATGCATCGTTTACCACGACGGTCGAGATTGAGTGCGAGAACCTGGAAATGGTACGCGAAGCCGTGGAGGCCGGTGCCGACATCATCATGTTCGACAACATGACCCACGATGACATGGCTGCCGCGATTGAGCTTATCGCCGGCCGCGCCAAGACCGAGTGCTCGGGCAACGTGGATGCCGACAACATTCGCGCCCTGGCTGATCTGGGCGTCGACTACATTAGCTCGGGCGCCCTGACGCACTCCGCGCCGATCCTCGACCTCTCGCTTAAGCACCTGCGTCTGCTGGACGGTAAATAATGAACGCCCGCGAGCGTCGCCGTGC